>MUMD01000110.1 GCA_002155895.1 Streptomyces rochei | reverse complement strand
TGGATCAGCACCCGCTCCCCCGCCGACAGACCGGCGAGATCACGGAAGGCGTACAGCGCGGTGAGGAACACCAACGGCACCGAGGCGGCCTGCTCCTTGGTCCAGCCTTCGGGGACGCGGGCCAGGTAGTGCTCGTCGGCGACGACGACGGGGCCGAAGCCGCCGGGCACGGTGCCCAGGACGCGGTCGCCGGGCACGAGGCCGGTGACGGCCTCGCCGACGGCGGTGACCGTGCCGGTGGCTTCGGTACCCATCGGGCCGGACTCTCCGGGGTACATGCCGAGCGCGTTCAGCACGTCGCGGAAGTTCAGGCCGGTGGCGTCCACGTCGATGCGTACCTCGTGGGCGCCGAGCGGTGCCAGGACTTCCGGGCAGGGAGCCAGGACGAGGTTGTCCAGGCTGCCCTTGCCGGTGGTGCCGAGGCGCCACGGCACCCCGGTCGGCGCGAGCAGGCCGGGTGCGGTGGCGAGCCGGTCGAGCCGGCCGACGAGGGCGGTGCCCCCGCGTACGGCGAACTGGGCGTCACCGGTGGCGAGCAGCCCCGGCAGGCCCGGCAGCAGGGCCCGCAGGGCGTCGGGGGCGGTCGGTGCGCCGGACCGTGCGGAGGCGGTCGTCGCGTCCGGGTCCACGGCCGGGTTCGGGTCCAGGTCCAGCAGGACGAACCGGTCGGGGTTCTCGGACTGGGCGGAGCGCACCAGGCCCCAGGCGGCTGCCGCCGCGAGGTCGTGGACCGTCTCCGTGTCGTCCGCGGCGACCGCGCCCCGGGTGACGAACACCAGACGGGAGTGGTCGAGCCCCCGGGTGTCCAGCCACTCCTGGACGAGGCTCAGGGTGCGGGTGGTCAGCGCGTGGACGGCGCCGGGCACGTCGTTCCCGGTGGCGTACGGGTCGCCGGCGTCGGCAGGGCCGTCGTACGTTCCGCCGAGGGGTACGAGGACGAAGTCCGGGGCGGCGGAGGTGTCGCCGTCGGCGGCGGTGAGGTCGGCGAGGGAGGTCAGGCTGCCGCCGGCGCCGAACACGTCCTCGCCCAGGACCGTGGCGGTCAGGCCCTCGGTGGGCTTGACCTCGGGGGCCGCGGTCCAGTCGAGCCGGAACACCGGCTCCTGACCGCCGGTGGTCACCGGGGCGCGGGGGACGCTCGGGGCGCGCAGGACCAGGGACCGGGCGGAGAGCACCGGGGCGCCCTCGGCGTCGGCTGCGGTCAGCCGGACCGACTCGTCGCCGAGCCGGGTGATCCGCACCCGCAGGGTGGTCGCGCCGCCGGCGTGCAGGGAGACGCCGTTCCAGGCGAACGGCAGCAGCGGATGGTCGGCGCTGCCGACGCCGAGGTAGCCGTTCGCGTGCTGGACGGCGTCCAGCAGGGCGGGGTGCATCCCGAAGTACTGGGCGTCCCCGGCGATCTCCTCGGGAAGCGTGACCTCCGCGAACGCCTCGTCCCCGCGGACCCACACCTGGCGCAGCCCGTGGAAGGAGGGCCCGTACTCGGTGCGACTGTAGTCGCCGTCGAATCCCACGGACGCCGCGTCGGCCGGCGGCCAGACGGGAGCCTCGAAGGGGTCGCTGTGCTCCTCGACGGCGAGGACACCGTCGGCGTGCCGGGTCCAGGGACCGTCGACGGCATCGGAGGGGCGGGAGTAGAAGGTGAGCGAGCGGGAGCCGTCGTCGTCGGGTGCGCCGACGACGACCTGGACGGAGGTGGGCACCTTCTCGTCGAGGACCATCGGGGCGGCCAGGACGAGTTCCTCGACGCGGGCGCAGCCGACCTGGTCGCCGGCGCGGATCGCCATCTCCAGGTAGCCGGTGCCGGGCATGATGACCGTTCCGCCCACCTTGTGGTCGAGCAGCCAGGGGTGGACCTGCAAGGAGATCTGGCTGGTGAACAGGGCTCCCTCGGAGTCGGCGAGCGGGACGGCGGCGCCGAGGAGGGGGTGGTCGGCGGAGATGAGGCCCGCCGTGCTGATGTCGCCGGTGAGGGCGGCCGGGCGCGGCCAGTAGCGTTCGCGCTGGAAGGCGTAGGTCGGCAGCTCGGTGCGGCGGGCTCCGGTGCCGTGGAACCAGGCGGCCCAGTCGACGTGCACACCGCTGACGTGGAGTGCGGCGAGGGCGGTGAGCAGGGCGGTCTCCTCGTCGCGGTCCTTGCGCAGGGCCGGGACGGCGACCGCCTCGTCCCGCTCGTCGGCGTCCAGGACGCGCTGGGTGAGGGCGGTGAGGACGCCGCCGGGGCCGATCTCCAGGTAGGCGTCGGCACCCGCTTCGGCCAGGGCGCGTACTCCGTCGGAGAAGCGGACGGTGGCGCGGACGTGGTCCACCCAGTACGCGGGAGTGGTCAGCTGCTCCGGCTCCGCGACCGTACCGGTGACGTTGGAGACGACCGGGATGCGCGGTTCGGTGTACTCCAGGGTCTCGGCGACGCGGCGGAACTCCGCGAGCATCGGCTCCATCAGCGGCGAGTGGAAGGCGTGACTGACCGACAGCCGCTGGGTCTTGCGGCCCCGGGCGACGAACCCGGCGGCCACGGCCAGGACTTCGCCCTCCTCGCCGGACAGCACGACGGAGTCCGGGCCGTTGACCGCGCCCAGGGCGACCTGCCGCGTCAGCAGCGGCGCGACCTCGGCCTCGGTCGCCTGCACCGCCACCATCGCGCCGCCCGCCGGCAGCTCCTGCATCAACCGGGCCCGCGCCGCCACCAGCGCACACGCGTCCTCCAGCGAGAACACCCCCGCCACATGCGCGGCAGCGATCTCACCGACTGAATGTCCCGCGACGAACTCAGGCGTGACACCCCACGACTCCACCAGCCGGAACAACGCCACCTCGACCGCGAACAACGCGGGCTGGGCGTACCCGGTGGTGTCCAGGAGGGCGGCCTCGGGCGTCCCCTCCGGCGCGAACAGCACCTCGCGCAGCGGACGGGCCAGTTCGGTGTCGAGGCGTGCCATGACCTCGTCCAGCGCATCGGCGAAGACCGGGAAGCGCGCGTACAGCGCACGCCCCGTCCCGGCCCGCTGCGAGCCCTGCCCGGAGAACAGCATCGCGAGGCCACGGTGGGCGGCCCGGCCGCGGGCGACCTCGGCCGGGGCACCGTCGGGCCCGGCGAGCAGCACGGCACGGTGGTCGAACCGGGTGCGGCCGGTGGCGAGGGAGAAGCCCACGTCGAGCGGTTCGGCGCCGGTGAGCGCCGTGACACGCGCGACCTGGGCGTCCAGGGCCTGGCCGGACTTGGCCGACACCGGCCACGGCACGACGGACGGGGTGGCCCGCGGACCGTCGGCGGTCACCGGCTCGTCGGGCTCGGGGGCCTCGGGGGCCTGCTCGATGATGGTGTGCGCATTGGTCCCGCTGATGCCGAAGGACGAGATGCCCGCCCGCCAGGGCCGCCCCGTCTCGGGCCAGGCCGTCTCCTCGGTGAGCAGCCGGATCGCCCCGGCCTCCCAGTCGACGTGCGTGGACGGCCGGTCGATGTGCAGGGACCTGGGCAGGACGCCGTGGCGCATCGCCATGACCGTCTTGATGATGCCGGCGACACCGGCGGCGGCCTGGGTGTGCCCGATGTTCGACTTGATGGAGCCCAGCAGCAGCGGGCGCTCGGGGTCGCGGTCCTGGCCGTAGGTGGCGAGCAGGGCCTGCGCCTCGATGGGGTCGCCGAGCGGGGTGCCGGTGCCGTGGCCCTCGACGGCGTCCACGTCGGCAGGGGTCAGGCCGGCGGTGGCCAGGGCCTGGCGGATGACGCGCTGCTGGGACGGCCCGTTGGGCGCGGTGAGACCGTTGGAGGCGCCGTCCTGGTTGATGGCCGAGCCCCGGACGACGGCCAGGACCTCGTGCCCGTTGCGGCGGGCGTCCGAAAGACGCTCCACGACGAGCAGACCGACGCCTTCGGACCAGCCGGTGCCGTCGGCCGCGTCCGCGTACGCCTTGCAGCGGCCGTCGGTGGCCAGGCCGTTCTGGAGGGTGAACCCGGAGAACGCGGACGGCGTGCTCATCATGGTGATGCCGCCCGCCACGGCCAGGTCGCACTCGCCGGCGCGCAGGGCCTGCATCGCCCAGTGCAGGGCGACCAGGGAGGAGGAGCAGGCGGTGTCGACGGTGACCGCCGGGCCCTCCAGGCCGAAGGTGTAGGCGAGGCGGCCGGAGACGACGCTCGCGGCCAGGCCGGTGCCGGCGTGACCCTCCAGGTCTTCCCGGCTGTTCATGACGAGGGTGGAGTAGTCCTGGCCGTTGGTGCCGACGAACACGCCCGTGCGGCTGCCGCGCAGCCCGTCGGGGTCGATGCCCGAGCGTTCGAACGCCTCCCACGTGGTCTCCAGCAGGAGCCGCTGCTGCGGGTCCATCGCCAGGGCCTCGCGCGGCGAGATGCCGAAGAAGGCGGCGTCGAACTCGGCGGCCCCGGCGAGGAAGCCGCCGTGCAGGGTGGCGCTGCGGCCTCGGCCGTCGGCGCCCCCGGTCGTCAGTGTGGCCAGGTCCCAGCCGCGGTCCTCGGGGAAGGCCTCGATCCCGTCGCGGCCCTCGCTGAGCATCTTCCACAGGTCCTGCGGGGAGCGCACCCCGCCGGGCAGGCGGCAGGCCATGCCGACGATGACGACGGGGTCCTCGGCCAGGGCGGCCGCGGTGGCCGGGTCGGGAGCGGGACTGCCCTGCTCGCCCAGCAGTTCGGCCACGAGGTGCTCGGCGAGCGCCTGCGCGGTCGGGTAGTCGTACACCGTGGTGGCGGGCAGCCGCAGCCCGGTGGCGAGGGCGAGCCGGTTCGGCAGCTCGATCGCGGTGAGCGAGTCGAAGCCCAGGTCGCGGAAGTTCCGGTCGGGGGCGACGGCCTCCGGGCCGGGGTGACCGAGGACGAAGGCCGCGTGAGTGCGCACCAGGTCCGTGATGAGCCCGGTCCGCTCGTCGGCGGGCAGGTCACGCAGCCGGCCCACGAGCCCGGACGCGGTGCTCCTGGTCCGGTCCCGCGTGTTCTCGGCATCGGCCAGTGCCTGCCGGGCCTCGGGCAGGTCGCGCAGGAGCGCGTTGCCGCGCATCCCGATGAGACCGTCCAGGACCTGCGGCTGACGCGGGTCGAGGAGCACGGTCACGGCCTCCGGCCGGGTGACGGCCTGCCGCAGTGCGGCCACCGCCAGGTCGGGGTGGACGGCCGGGTGGCCGACGGCACGCCGTGCGGGCCTCCCCTCGCCCTCGGACCGTTGCGCGTCCGCGGGGGCGTCGGGCTCGTCGCCGACCCAGGCGCCCCAGGCCACCGAGGTGGCGGGCAGGCCCGCGTCGCGTCGGTGCCGGGCGAGCGCGTCGAGGACGGCGGTGGCCGCGGCGAGGTTGGCGCGGCCGGCCGTGCCGACGGTGCCGGCGACGGAGGAGCACAGGACGAACGCGTCCAGGTCCAGGTTCCGCGTCAGTTCGTGCAGGTGGAGGGCGGGCACAGTCCTGGCACGGTGCGGGGCGGCGTACCGCTCGGGGGTGAGTTCGTCGAGGACGCCGTCGTCGACGACCCCCGCGGCGTGCACCACCGCGGTGAGCGGGAGGTCGGCCGCGATGTCCGCGAGGACGCCGGCCAGTGCCTCACGGTCGGCCGCGTCACAGGCGATCAGGGTGGCACGGGCACCCAGTCCCTCCAGCTCGGCGCGGAGGTCGTCGGCGCCGGGCGCCTCGGGGCCGCGCCGGCTCAGCAGCACCAGGTGCTCGGCGCCCGCGGTCGCGAGCCGGCGGGCCAGGTGGGCGCCCCGGCCGCCGGTGCCGCCGGTGACGAGGACCGTGCCGCGCGGTTCCCAGCCGGTGTCGGGAGCCGTGTCCGGTGCCGGGACCAGGCGGCGGCCGAAGACCGCGGAGGCGCGGACGGCGACCTGGTCCTCGCCGTCGTGCCCGGCGAGAACGGCGGCGAACCGGCGGGCGGTCCGCTCGTCCAGCTCGGCGGGCAGGTCCACGAGACCGCCCCAGGCGGCGGGGTGTTCCAGCGCGGCGACCCGCCCGATGCCCCACACGGCCGCCTGAACGGGAGCGGTGAGCGCCTCGGAGGCGGCCACGGCGACCGCTCCCCGGGTCACGCACCACAGGGGTGCGGCGACGCCGGCGTCGAGGAGGGCCTGGAACAGGACCGCGTTCGCGACGGCGGGCGCACCGGGCCCGCCGGGCAGCGCGGCGGCCTCCGACGAGTCGGCGAGGGCCAGCAGGGACACCACGCCCGTCAGGACGGAGCCGTCGGCCGAGAGCCCGCGCAGCCGTCCGGCGAGCGTCTCCCGCCCGGCGGTGTCCTCGGGGCCGAGGGTGAGGCGTACGACATCGGTGCCGACGGCGTCGAGCACGGCGGAGGTCCACGGGTCCTCGGCCAGTGCGGAGGGCACCACGGCCAGCCAGGTGCCGGAGGGCACGGGCGCGTTGGCCGGCAACGACAGTGGCTTCCACGCCTCCTGGTGCCGGTGGGAGTCGACCCTCGCCTGGTCACGCCGCCTGCGCCGCCAGGTGGACAGGGCGGGCAGCACGGCGCCCAGCGCGTCGGTGTCCACGTCCAGGTCGGAGGCGAGACCGGTCAGGTCCTCCCCCTCGACGGCCGTCCAGAAGGCGTGGTCCAGCGGATCGGCGCTCCCGGCACCTTCGCTGGGGCGCCGGGTGTCGGGCCAGTAGCGGGCGCGCTGGAAGGCGTAGGTGGGCAGGTCGGCTCGTCGGGCACCGGTGCCGTCGAAGACACGGGCCCAGTCGACCCGGGACCCCTCGACGTGGAGTCGGGCCAGCGCGGTGAGCAGCGCGGACTCCTCGTCGCGGTCCTTGCGCAACGCGGGGACGACCACCGCTCCGGCGGCGGCGTCGATGTTCTGCTGAGTGAGGGCGGCCAGGACGCCGCCGGGGCCGATCTCCAGGAAGGCGTCCGCACCGGCATCGGCGAGGGCACATATGCCGTCGGCGAAACGGACGGTCGCGCGAACGTGGTCCACCCAATAGGCGGGAGTGGTCAGCCGGCCCGGCTCCGCGACCGTACCGGTGACGTTGGAGACGATCGGGATGCGGGGTTCGGCGTACGCCAGGGTCTCCGCCACCTGGCGGAAGGCATCCAGCATCGGCTCCATCAGGGCCGAGTGGAAGGCGTGACTGACCGACAGACGCTGCGTCTTGCGCCCCTCGGCCGTGAACTCGTCTGCCAGCGCGGACACCTCGGCCTCGGCGCCCGCTACGACCACGGAGTCCGGGCCGTTGACCGCCGCCACGGACAGACCACCGGTAAGGCGGTCGACGACCTCCGTCTCGGTCGCCTGGATGGCCACCATCGCGCCACCCGCCGGCAGCTCCTGCATCAACCGCGCCCGCGCCGCCACCAGCGTGCACGCGTCCTCCAGCGAGAACACCCCCGCCACATACGCGGCCGCGATCTCACCGATGGAATGACCCGCGACGAACTCGGGGACCACGCCCCACGACTCGACCAGGCGGTAGAGGGCGACCTCGAAGGCGAACAGGGCGGGCTGCGTGTACCCGGTGGTGTCGAGAAGCTCCGCCTCCGCACTGCCCTCCTGCGCGAACAGCACCTCACGCAAAGGACGTTCCAACTGCGGGTCCAGCAACGACAGCACCTCGTCGAGCGCCCCCGCGAACACCGGGAAACGGGCATACAGCTCACGCCCCATCCCCACCCGCTGCGACCCCTGACCGGAGAAGAGAAGGGACAGCCTGCGCTCGACGGCCCGCCCCCGGGCCACCTCCACCGGCTCCCCCACACCGTCGACGGAGGCCAGCAGAACCGCACGGTGCTCGAAGGTGGAGCGCTCGGTGGCGAGCGTCAGGCCCACGTCCAGTGGTGTGGGACCGGTGACGGAGGTGATCCGGGCGAGCTGTGCGTCCAGCGCCTCCGGGGACTTCGCGGACACCGGCCACGGGACGACGGCGGGAGCCGCCTCCGGTTCGGCGACGGGCACCGGCTCGTCGGCCTCGGGGGCCTGCTCGATGATGGTGTGCGCGTTGGTCCCGCTGATACCGAAGGACGACACGGCTGCGCGGCGCGGGCGTCCGGTCTCCGGCCAGGCGGCGGTCTCGGTCAGCAGGCGTACGTCGCCCTCGGTCCAGTCGACGTGCGTGGACGGCCGGTCGATGTGCAGGGACTTGGGCAGGACGCCGTGCCGGAGCGCCATGACGGTCTTGATGACGCCGGCGACACCGGCGGCGGCCTGGGCGTGGCCGATGTTCGACTTGATGGAGCCCAGCAAGAGCGGCCGGTCCTCGGGCCGGTCCTGACCGTACGTCGCGAGCAGGGCCTGCGCCTCGATGGGGTCACCCAGGGTGGTACCCGTGCCGTGCGCCTCGACCGCGTCCACGTCGGCGGGGGCGAGCCCGGCGCCGGCGAGTGCCTGACGGATGACACGCTGCTGGGACGGCCCGTTGGGCGCCGTCAGACCGTTGGACGCGCCGTCCTGGTTGACGGCCGACCCGCGCAGGACCGCGAGGACCGGGTGACCGTTGCGGCGGGCGTCGGACAGCCGCTCCACGACCAGCATGCCGACGCCCTCGGACCAGCCCGTGCCGTCGGCCGCGTCCGCGAAGGCCTTGCAGCGACCGTCGGGGGCGAGGCCGCCCTGCCGGGTGAAGCCCGCGTAGCCCATGGCGGTGGACATGACGGTGACGCCGCCGGCGAGGGCCAGGTCGGCTTCGCCGGAACGCAGCGCGTGCGCCGCCCAGTGGAGGGCGACCAGGGAGGACGAGCAAGCGGTGTCGATGGTGACCGCCGGGCCCTCCAGTCCGAACGTGTAGGACAGACGTCCGGAGATGACGCTGGTGGCGAGGCCGGTGGGGGCGTGTCCCTCGGCGTCCTGACGGGAGTTCATGACGAGGGTGGTGTAGTCCTGACCGCTGGTGCCGACGAAGACACCGGTGCGGCTGCCGCGCACGGTGGCCGGGTCGATGCCGGCGCGTTCGAACGCCTCCCAGGTGGTCTCCAGGAGCAGGCGCTGCTGCGGGTCCATCGCCAGGGCCTCGCGCGGCGAGATGCCGAAGAACCCGGCGTCGAAGTCGGCCACGTCGTACAGGAAGCCTCCCTCGGAGGTGGCGCTGCGGCCGAGGCCGCCCTCGCCGCCCCGCCGGAGGGTCTCCAGGTCCCACCCTCGATCGGTCGGAAAGGCGGAGATCCCTTCGCCGCCTTCGAGGACCAGCTGCCACAGCTCCTCGGGGGAACTGACGCCGCCGGGCATCCGGCAGGCCATGCCGACGATGACGACCGGGTCCTCGGCCAGGGCCGCGGAGACGGGGACCGGGGCGGCCGTGCCGGTGGCGCGTTGCTCGTCGAGCAGGGCGGAGACCAGATGCTCGGCGAGAACGGTGGGCGTGGGGTAGTCGAAGACCAGGGTCGCGGGGAGGCGCAGGCCGGTGGCCGTGGTCAGCCGGTTGCGCAGTTCGACCGCGGTGAGCGAGTCGAAGCCGAGGTCGTGGAAGTCGCGTTCGGCGTCGATGGCCTTGACCGAGGAGTGCCCGAGGACCGGGGCGGCCTCGGCGCGGACCAGGTCGACCGCGAAGCGCAGGCGCTCCTCCTCCCGCAGGTCGAGGAGTTGCCGGGTGACGGCCGCGGCGGTGCTCGCGCCGCCGACGGCGGTCGCGGCGGTGCGGCGGGTGCCGCGTACCAGGTTGCGCAGCAGCGGGGGGACCTCGCCGGGCATCCTGCTGTTGCCGGAGGCGCCGATCGGCACGAGGTACGGCTCGTCGGAGACGGTCGTGGCGTCCCAGAGGGCGAGGCCCTGGTCGACGGTGAGGGGCGGTGCGGCGGCCGCCGTCATGCGGCGCGCGTCCGTGTCGGAGAGGGTGCCGGTCATG
>MUMD01000011.1 GCA_002155895.1 Streptomyces rochei | reverse complement strand
TCGTCGCGGAACTCCGCCGCCACGCCAAGTCCTCGGAGGAGCACGTCCGCGGCTTCACCCGCCTGGCCACCGAGGAGGCCCACGACACCCCCGTCCTCGTCGTCGACCGCCCCGGCTGGGTCCGGGCGAACGTCGCCGGCTTCCGGGAGATCCTCAAGCCGCTGCTGGAGAAGATGGAGGAGCGCCGCGGCGGCGGCGCGGGCAACGCGGTCCTCGGCGCCGTCGGCGGCAAGGTCACCGGCGTGGAGCTGGGCATGCTGCTGTCGTTCCTGTCCTCCCGGGTCCTCGGCCAGTACGAGACCTTCGCCCCGGCCACCCGCGAGCTGCCCGCAGGCGCCCACGGCGGCGGCCGGCTCCTNNCTCGACGTCGACCCCCACGACTTCCGCCTCTGGGTGTGCCTGCACGAGGAGACGCACCGCACCCAGTTCACGGCCGTGCCCTGGCTGCGCGACCACCTGGAGGGCGAGATCCAGTCGTTCCTCGCGGANNGAGCGGGTCCGCGAGGCCGCCCAGACCCTCGCCGGGGGACGCCCCGAGGGCGAGGAGGACGACGGCGGCCGGTCGCTGGTCGAGCTGGTGCAGACCCCGGCCCAGCGCGAGGTCCTCGGCCGGCTCACCGCCGTGATGTCGCTCCTGGAGGGGCACGCCGACTTCGTGATGGACGGCGTCGGGCCGTCCGTCGTGCCGAGCGTCGGGGAGATCCGCGAGAAGTTCCAGCAGCGCCGCGCCAAGGGCGCCTCCCGCCTCGACCTGGCGCTGCGCAAGCTGCTCGGCCTGGACGCCAAGCTGCGCCAGTACCGGGACGGCGAGCGCTTCGTGCGGGCCGTCGTCGAGGAGTGCGGCATGGACGGCTTCAACCGCGTCTGGACCTCGCCCAACACCCTCCCGACCAAGTCGGAGATCTCCAAACCGGCGGACTGGATCGCGCGGGTGCACCGCAAGACGGAGTCGTGAGCCCCGCGGATCGGGCGTGAACGAATCCGGCCGACGGCAGTCGAACGCCCCTCCAATCACCCGTCCGAGGGACCGTGGGCCCTCGACAGGCGTGCGATGCTCGGGGAACGGCCCGCTTCTGTCACCATCTACACACTCTGCGTGACCGAACTCGGGCTCACCCCCCGACAACTTCATGAAGGGCACCGGACATGGGTCCCCATCCTGCGGTCGCGGCGATACGCCTGGCGGTCCGCCGCGTCCTCCACGACATCCTCACCGAACTGAACACCACGGCCGGCGTTCCCGCCGCGACGGCCGCCGAGCGCCTGCCCGAGCGCCCGCCCGCGCCGCTCGTGCTGGTGGCCTGCTCCGGCGGCGCCGACTCCATGGCGCTCGCCTCCGCCCTCGCCTTCGAGGCCCCCCGCCTCGGCATCCGGGCCGGCGGCGTCACCGTCGACCACGGCCTGCAGAGCGGCTCCGACCTGCGCGCCGAAGAGGTCGTCCTGCGCCTGCGCGAACTCGGCCTGGACCCCGTCGAGGCCACCGCCGTGACCGTCGGCCGCGAAGGCGGGCCCGAAGCCGCCGCCCGCGACGCGCGCTACGCCGCGCTGGACGCCGCCGCCGCCCGGCACGGGGCCGCCGCCGTCCTGCTCGGCCACACCCGCGACGACCAGGCCGAGACCGTCCTGCTGGGCCTCGCCCGCGGCTCCGGCATCCGCTCCCTGTCGGGCATGGCCGCGGTCTCGGGGGCCGGCGGCCGTTACCGGCGGCCCTTCCTCCAGGTCGACCGGCAGACCGCCCGCAAGGCCTGCATGGTCCAGTCCCTGCCCGTCTGGGACGACCCGCACAACGCCGACCCCGCCTACACCCGCTCACGGCTGCGTCACGAGGGCCTGCCCGCCCTGGAGAAGGCGCTCGGCAAGGGCGTCGTCGAAGCCCTCGCCCGTACGGCCCAGCTCTCCCGGGACGACGCCGACGCCCTCGACACCTGGGCCCGCCAGGCCGAGGCCGGCGTCCGTGACGCCTCCGGCGTACTGGAGTGCGCCAAGCTCTACGCCCTGCCGCCCGCCGTACGCCGCCGCATCCTGCGTCGTGCCGCCATCGAGGCCGGTGCTCCCGCGGGCGCGCTGTTCGCCCGCCACATCGAGGAAGTCGACCGGCTGATCACCGGCTGGCGCGGTCAGGGGGCCATCAACCTCCCCGGCAAAGTCGTCGCTCGGCGCCAGGGTGGCAGACTGGTGATTCGGCAAGGCTGAATCCGGACCCTCCCACCGATCCGCGCACGGATCGCCGGGGCGCTCCGGAGTGGCCGGTGGGACGACCGAAAGTGATGCGGGTGGACGCGAACGACATGGGTGCCGACCTCGAGAAGGTACTCATCACCAAGGAAGAGATCGACGCGAAGCTGGCCGAGCTGGCCGCGAAGATCGACGCGGAGTACGCGGGCAAGGACCTGCTCATCGTCGGCGTGCTCAAGGGCGCCGTGATGGTCATGGCCGACCTGGCGCGCACGCTGTCCACCCCCGTCACGATGGACTGGATGGCGGTGTCCTCGTACGGCGCGGGCACCCAGTCCTCCGGCGTGGTGCGGATCCTCAAGGACCTCGACACCGACATCAAGGGCAAGCACGTCCTGATCGTCGAGGACATCATCGACTCCGGCCTGACCCTGTCCTGGCTGATCTCCAACCTCGGCTCGCGCGAGCCCGCCTCCCTCAAGGTGTGCACGCTGCTGCGCAAGCCCGACGCCGCGAAGGTCGCCATCGACGTGGAGTGGGTCGGTTTCGACATCCCCAACGAGTTCGTCGTCGGCTACGGCCTCGACTACGCCGAGAAGTACCGCAACCTGCCGTTCGTCGGTACGCTCGCGCCCCACGTCTACGGCGGCTGACACGGCCCCGTAGCGCGCTCCGCGGCGTTTCGGGGGACGGCCGGGAACCCCGGAGGCCCCCGCGCCGTTGGAGCATGCAGACGTGACGTCAGCGGTCCCGTGCGGCTGGAGGCCGCCCCGCTGGGGTACCGTCAGAAGAACTGTCTTATCAAACTCACTATGGCAGGAGGGACGGGGCGCCACCGCTCCGTGTGGATGGACGTGAAGCGATACTTCCGTGGGCCAATCATGTGGATCGTGCTGGCCGTCCTTGCCGTGGTCGTGTTGATGCAGGTCGTCGGCTCGTCCGGCGGCTACAAGACGGTGGACACGGGCCAGGTCGTCCAGGCGATCAACGAGAACAGGGTCGAGTCGGCCAAGCTGACCACCGGCGACGAGCAGAAGATCCAGGTTCAGCTCAAGGACGGCCAGAAGGTCGAGGGCAGCTCGAAGATCCAGGCGAGCTACATCGGCGACCAGGGCGAGACCCTCGCCGGCACCCTGCAGAACAAGTACCAGGACAAGCAGATCCCCGACGGCTACACCGTGTCGCCGTCGAAGCAGAACCCGTTCGTCGGGATTCTGCTCTCGCTGCTGCCGTTCGTCCTGATCGTGGTCGTCTTCCTGTTCCTGATGAATCAGATGCAGGGCGGCGGCTCCCGGGTCATGAACTTCGGCAAGTCCAAGGCGAAGCTCATCACCAAGGACACCCCGAAGACGACGTTCTCGGACGTCGCCGGTTCGGACGAGGCCGTCGAGGAGCTCCACGAGATCAAGGAGTTCCTCCAGGAGCCGGCCAAGTTCCAGGCCGTCGGCGCCAAGATCCCCAAGGGTGTGCTGCTGTACGGCCCGCCCGGTACCGGCAAGACGCTGCTCGCGCGCGCCGTCGCGGGCGAGGCGGGCGTGCCGTTCTACTCGATCTCCGGTTCCGACTTCGTCGAGATGTTCGTCGGTGTCGGTGCCTCCCGGGTCCGTGACCTGTTCGAGCAGGCCAAGGCGAACGCCCCGGCGATCGTCTTCGTCGACGAGATCGACGCGGTCGGCCGCCACCGCGGCGCCGGCCTCGGCGGCGGTCACGACGAGCGCGAGCAGACCCTGAACCAGCTCCTCGTCGAGATGGACGGCTTCGACGTCAAGGGCGGCGTGATCCTCATCGCCGCGACGAACCGGCCCGACATCCTCGACCCGGCGCTGCTGCGCCCCGGCCGCTTCGACCGGCAGATCGCCGTCGACCGCCCGGACATGCAGGGCCGGCTGGAGATCCTCAAGGTCCACCAGAAGGGCAAGCCGGTCGCCCCGGACGTCGACCTCTCGGCCGTCGCCCGCCGTACGCCCGGCATGACCGGTGCCGATCTCGCCAACGTGCTGAACGAGGCCGCCCTGCTGACGGCCCGCAGCGACCAGAAGCTGATCGACAACCACATGCTGGACGAGGCGATCGACCGTGTGGTCGCGGGCCCGCAGAAGCGGACCCGGATCATGTCGGACAAGGAGAAGAAGATCACCGCGTACCACGAGGGCGGTCACGCCCTGGTCGCGGCGGCCTCACCGAACTCCGACCCGGTCCACAAGATCACCATCCTGTCCCGCGGGCGCGCCCTCGGCTACACGATGGTGCTCCCGGACGAGGACAAGTACTCGACCACGCGCAACGAAATGCTCGACCAGCTCGCCTACATGCTGGGCGGGCGCGCGGCCGAGGAGCTGGTCTTCCACGACCCGACGACCGGTGCCGCCAACGACATCGAGAAGGCCACCGGCCTGGCCCGCGCGATGGTCACGCAGTACGGCATGACCGAGCGCCTCGGCGCCATCAAGTTCGGCGGCGACAACACCGAGCCGTTCCTCGGCCGTGAGATGGCCCACCAGCGCGACTACTCGGAAGAGGTCGCCGCGCTGGTCGACGAGGAGGTCAAGAAGCTCATCGAGACGGCGCACAACGAGGCCTGGGAGATCCTGGTCGAGAACCGCGACGTCCTCGACAACCTCGTCCTCGCGCTGCTGGAGAAGGAGACGCTGGGCAAGGAGGAGATCGCGGAGATCTTCTCGCAGATCGTCAAGCGCCCCTCCCGGCCCGCCTGGACCGGCTCCTCGCGCCGCACGCCGTCGACCCGTCCGCCGGTGCTCTCCCCCAAGGAGCTGGCCCTGACGAACGGAGCCAACGGCGCCACGGCGGCGATCTCCACCGCCAAGAGCACCACGGCGGAGCCCGCCCCGGCCCCGGAGCGGGCCCCGGAGGACCGTCCGGAGAGCTGATCCGGCCCTCCCTGCGGCCCCACCAGGGCCGGAATGCATGCCGCGCCCCCCAGGTTCTAGCCTTGGGGGGCGCGGCATTCCCGTATGCCGACCGCAGTAGAGGATCAGGAACGAGGCACCAGATGACCGACCCCGTGACGCTGGACGGCGAGGGCCAGATCGGCGAGTTCGACGAGAAGCGGGCCGAGAACGCCGTACGCGAACTGCTGATCGCGGTCGGCGAGGACCCGGACCGCGAAGGGCTGAAGGAGACGCCGGCACGGGTGGCGCGGGCGTACAAGGAGATATTCGCGGGGCTGTGGCAGCAGCCCGAGGACGTGCTGACGACGACGTTCGACCTCGGGCACGACGAGATGGTGCTGGTGAAGGACATCGAGGTGTTCAGCACCTGCGAGCACCACCTCGTCCCGTTCCGCGGGGTCGCGCACGTCGGCTACATCCCGTCGAACAACGGCAAGATCACCGGGCTGTCCAAGCTGGCCCGTCTGGTGGACGTCTACGCCCGCCGCCCGCAGGTGCAGGAACGTCTCACCACGCAGATCGCCGACTCGCTGATGGAGATCCTCGAGCCGAGGGGCGTGATCGTCGTGGTGGAGTGCGAGCACATGTGCATGTCGATGCGCGGCATTCGCAAGCCCGGTGCGAAGACCATCACCTCGGCGGTGCGGGGGCAGCTGCGCGACCTCGCCACGCGCAACGAGGCGATGAGCCTGATCATGGCTCGCTGACACCGGCTCGGCCCGCCCGGAGTCGCGGGCGGCGGTGTGCGCGGGGCCCCTCAGGCCGCCGCGGCCGTGCCCGGGTGGTCGTCGTCCTCGTCCTCCGGGAGGCGGCAGACGCGCTCCAGGAAGAGGGCGGCCGCTATGACGCCGATGCCCGCCACGACCGAGAAGCCGGCGTAGACGGCCTGATCGCGGCGGGCCGGGACGTCGAGATATTCGAGCAGGAAGACGCCGGTGCCGCCGTACATCCCGGCGACCAGGGCGGCCACCAGGGCACTGGCCTGGCCGAAGACGACCGCGCGGGCCGCCATCATCGGGTCGACGCCCTTGGCGCCCGGCACCCGCTCCCGCTGGGCCTTCAGACGGGCCCGCAGCGAGAGCGCGGTGGCCAGCAGGATCACCGCGATCAGCGCGAGGACGACGGGGGCGGCCAGGGGGACGCTCGGGAGGCTCCCGACCGAGTTCCACAGGCGGGCGCCCGCCCAGGACAGGATTCCGGCGACGAAGAACACACCGGCCAGCACCCTGATGCGCAGCTCTTTCACGGTGTCCCGGTGTCCCTTCGGTTCCCCAGCGTGGTCGTCCTGATCTCGTCGACCTTAACGACTACTCGGGCAGCCTGAGTTCCAGGTCGGCGCGGGGCGCGACGCCGTCACGGGTGACGGCCTCCAGGAGACCGGCGACCGGGCCGTGCCCGGGCAGCTGGGCGTCGGGGTCCACGTCGTGCCAGGGGGCGAGGACGAAGGCGCGCTCGTGGGCCCGCGGATGCGGGAGGGTGAGGTGCGGGTCGTCGGAGACGACGTCCGCGTAGGCGACGATGTCGACGTCCAGGGTGCGCGGGCCCCAGCGCTCGTCGCGGACGCGGTGGAAGGCTTCCTCGACCGCGTGCGCCCGCTCCAGCAGGGAGGACGGGGGCAGGGTGGTCTTGAGGATCACGACCGCGTTGAAGTACGAGGGCTGGCTGTCCGGGGCCACGCCCCAGGGCTCCGTCTCGTAGACCGGCGAGATCCCTTTGACGCGGACGCCCGGGGTGTCCTCCAGGGCGTCGATGGCGCCCTGGAGGGTCTCCAGCCGGTTGCCGAGGTTGGCGCCGAGGGCGACCACGGCGCGCTTGGGGTTGGACAGCGTGGTGTCGGCCGCGTCCACCTGCTCGATGACCGAGGCGGGCACCGGCTGAACGGTCGGGTCGCTGGGACCCTCGGCGAAGGGGACGCTCATACACGGCTCCGGATGATGGTGACGGTCACGTCGTCGAAGGGGACGGTGATCGGCGCGTCCGGCTTGTGGACGCAGACCTCGACCTCCTCGACCCCTTCGTGCTTCAGACAGACCTGGGCGATGCGCTCGGCGAGCGTCTCGACGAGGTTGACGGGCTCACCCTCGACGACGGCCACGACCTCCTCGGCGACGATGCCGTAGTGCACGGTCTTCGCCAGGTCGTCGTCGGCCGCGGCCGGCCGGGTGTCCAGGCCCAGGACGATGTCCACGAGGAAGGTCTGGCCGTCCTCGCGCTCCTTGGGGAACACACCGTGGTGCCCGCGGGCCTTCAGGCCGCGCAGCGCGACACGATCCACGCGAATCACTCCTGCAGTCGTCGGTCTCGGCCGGCCGCGCCGCGTGCGGGCGGAACGGCGGCCTCAGTCGAATCTACCCGTGGACACCGACAGCGCCGGGCCACGGGGTGTGCGGCGGCGGGCGGGCACCGGGAGGTTTCATCCAGCGTTTGCCCTGGCGGCCCCGGTCGATCACGGCTCGGTAGCCGCCCCTACCCGGCGGTCCGTGATTCCAACCACTTCTTGGTTCGGGCGGGGCACGTCTCGGTTCCGGCGGGTCAGGGGGTGGGGTCCTCGCCCTCCTCGCCCTCGGTCTCGGCGAGCACCGGTGAGGCGTGGTGCGACCAGAGTTTCCAGCCGGAGGGCGTGCGCCGGTACGTGTTGGTGGCGACGACGAGCTGGCCGACGAGCGGGCCCAGCTCGTCGTCGCCCTCGGGGGCGGGGCCGCCGCTGAGGATGTTCTCGGTGCAGGTCACCAGGGCGGTGTCGCCGGTCACGGAGATGTGCACGTCGGTGAGGAAGAACTGGATGTAGTCGGTGTTCGCCATGATCAGGGCGTAGGAGCGCAGGACCTCGCCGCGGCCGGTGAGGACCGGCCAGCCGGGGTGCACGCAGGAGACGACGCCGACGTCGGCCGGGTCGTGGTACGACTCGTCGACGCCCAGGTCGGAGGGGGTGAGCCAGAACTCGGAGACCTTTTCGAAGTCACCCTGCTCCACCGCCTCGTAGAAGGCGGTGTTGGCCGCCTCCACCTGCTCGACGTCGGTGTGCGGGGCGTTCACCGGGCACCTTCGACGGCGCGGGCGACCCGTACGGCGTCGGCGGTGGCGCGGACCTCGTGCACGCGTACGGCCCACGCGCCGGCGTGCGCGGCGAGGGCGGAGACGGCGGCGGTGGCCGCGTCGCGCTCCCGTGCGGGGGGCGGGGTGGCGTCGGGGCCGGCGAGGACCCGGCCGAGGAAGCGCTTGCGGGAGGCGGCGACGAGGAGGGGGTGGCCGAGGGCGTGCAG
This sequence comes from Streptomyces rochei, assembly GCA_002155895.1. Classification (GTDB taxonomy): domain Bacteria; phylum Actinomycetota; class Actinomycetes; order Streptomycetales; family Streptomycetaceae; genus Streptomyces; species Streptomyces rochei. The sequence continues at coordinate 6,893 of MUMD01000011.1, read as the reverse complement.
ACGGTCGAGGTGGGCGAGGAGGACGAGGTCGTGCTCGGCGTCCTTGGAGAAGCCGAGGCCGGGGTCGACGACGATGCGCTCGGGGGAGACGCCGCCCGCCAGGACGGCCTCCACGCGCGCGTGGAGCTCGTCGACGACCTCGGTGACGACGTCGGTGTAGGTGCCCTTGACGTTGCCGCCCTCCAGGAGGCCGCGCCAGTGCATGACGACGAAGGGGGCGCCGGCGTCGGCGACGACGGGGATCATGCGGGGGTCGGCGAGGCCGCCGCTGACGTCGTTGACCAGGGCGGCGCCGGCGGTGAGGGCCTGTTCGGCGACGGAGGCGCGCATGGTGTCGACGGAGATGGTGACGCCCTCGGAGGCCAGTCCGCGCACGACGGGGACGACGCGGCGCAGCTCCTCGTCCTCGTCGACGCGGGTCGCGCCGGGGCGGGTGGACTCGCCGCCGACGTCCACGAGGTCGGCGCCTTCGGCCACCAGGTCGAGGCCGTGCTTGATGGCGGCCGTGGTGTCGAAGAAGCGGCCGCCGTCGGAGAAGGAGTCGGGGGTCACGTTCACGACCCCCATGACCGCGCAGCGGTCCCATGCGGTCAGTCCCGCGAGGTGGCGGCGGGCGGTCTGCTTGCTCATGTGTTCAGCGTAGGCCCATGGGCGGGGATACCTGCGGGTGCCTCCGGCGGTTGGGCGGGGGTGCCTGCGGCGGCCTGTGCGGGTTGTGGGTGGGGGTGCCTGCGGCGGCCTGTGCGGGTTCGTGGTGGGGATGCCTGCGGCGCCGCTGCGGGTTCGGTGGGGGTGCGCGTAGCGCGATCGGTTCGTTGTGGGTCGGGGCCGCGCCGGGGGGTGTCCGTCCTCGGAACGGCGCGAAATCGGTCGGCCACAGAAGCCGGGGGCGTTGACGCGCCAACCGCTGCGGGCGGACACCCCCCGACACGTCCCCTTCCCGCCGTACGCGGCTACCCCGCCATGCCACCTGAGCTGCGGGCAGTCGTGCCGCTGGGGCGGCACGGGTGGGCGCAGCGGCACCCCGGTAGCGCCGGGCTGCGCACCCACCCCCGCGCCCACACCCGCGCTGGGCGCGAAGCAGGTGCCGGGGCGGGGAGCCGACCGCTACGCCGCTCTCGCCCCCCGCTCCGACACCCCGTGCGCGCACGGTCGCCGCGCCGGTGCCCCCCGGCGCAGGAAGCGCGGGAGCGTCAGCGTGACGAAGCCCTCGGCCTGCATCGCGGCGAAGCCGATGCGGGGCAGGTCCGCCGAGGCGCGGTAGACGACGAAGCGCGGTTCCCAGCGGGGACGGAACTTGGCGTTGAACTTGTACAGCGACTCGATCTGGAACCAGCGGGAGAGGAACACCAGCAGCCCCCGCCAGACACGGAGCACCGGCCCCGCCCCGATCTTCTCGCCGCGCGCCAGCGCCGCGCGGAACATCGCGAAGTTCAGGGACACGCGGGCGATGCCCAGCCGCGGCGCGGCCTGGAGCGCGGCCACGATCAGGAGTTCGTTCATGCCGGGGTCGGCCGCGCGGTCGCGGCGCATCAGGTCGAGGGACACCCCGTCGGTGCCCCACGGCACGAAGTGCAGGATCGCTTTGAGGTCGCCGAACTCGCCGGGTTCGGGGTCCTGCTTGTGGGCCGTCGCTATCAGGCAGTCCCCGTCGGAGGGATCGCCGATGCGGCCCAGGGCCATGGAGAAGCCGCGCTCGGTGTCCGTGCCGCGCCACGCGTCGGCGGCGCGGCGGACCCGGTCCAGTTCCGCGTCGGAGAGGTCAGCCACGCGCCGTACGCGGGTCTCGTAACCGGCGCGCTCGATGCGCTTGACCATCTGGCGCACGTTGCGCATCGCGCGGCCGGCCAGGGAGAAATCCGCCACGTCCACCACCGCCTCGTCGCCGAGTTCGAGGGCGTCGAGCCCGGTCTCGCGGGTCCAGACCTCGCCGCCGGTCTCGGAGCAGCCCATGACGGCCGGGGTCCAGGAGTGGGCGCGTGCCTCGTCCATGAAGCGTTCGATGGCGCCCGGCCACGCCTCCACGTCACCGATCGGGTCGCCGCTGGCCAGCATCACGCCGGAGACGACGCGGTAGGTGACGGCGGCCTTGCCGCTGGGGGAGAAGACGACGGCCTTGTCGCGGCGGAGCGCGAAGTGGCCGAGGGAGTCCCGGCCGCCGTGCCGGGCGAGCAGGGCGCGCAGCCGGGTCTCGTCGTCCTCGGTGAGACGGGCCGCCGGGTGTTCGGGGCGGAAGGCCAGGTAGACGGTGGTGACGGCGGTCAGCAGGCCGAGGGCGCCGAGGGAGAAGGCGACCGTCCAGGAGGTGTTGCCGCGGTAGTCGACCGGGCCCTCGACGCCGAAGAGGCCGTACAGGACGTGCGTGATGCGGTCGGCCAGGCTCGGATCGCCGATCATGCGGTGCGGGTGGGCGTTGACCACCAGCAGTCCGAGGGTGAGGGAGCCGGCGGACATGAGGACGAAGTTGGCCAGCGCCCGCCAGCGGCTGCGCGGGTCGGGGAGCGCCGCGAACTGGTCGCGGTGGCGCAGCAGGGGCGCGAGCAGGGCGAGGGAGATGACTACGCCGAGCAGGGAGTGGCGGTAGGAGAACTGGGCGACGGCGCCGAGGGGGAGCAGGGCCACGGCCGCTCGCCAGGCCCGGCGCTTGCGGCGCTTGAGGCCGTGGGCGAGCAGGAGGAGCAGGACGCCGGCGCTGAGGGAGAGGGCCGCGGCGAAGGGACCGAAGGAGCCGGGGAGCACCTCGGCGAGGGCGTGCATGCGGCTGTGCCGGAAGCGGGGGAAGACGCCGGCGGCGATGTCGAGCAGGCCCACGAGTGCGCAGGCCCGGCCGACGAGGAGGGGGACGTTCTCCGGACGGGGGCCGCGCAGTACGCGTCGTAGGCCGGTGTGCTTGGCCGGAACCTCGCCCGACATTTCCTCATCTGTCCTGACAGACATCGCACCTGTGGTTCTGCGAGAGATCGTGGATCCGGGCCCGTTCCGGGCATCCGGCGATATTGCGCCCTCTAGGACGGTGTCTCAGGTGGAGAGGTTCACTCCGCCTGTCGAAAGCCTCACGGAAAGCGCGGGCAGGTAGCAACGCATGGGTCTCACGAGCGACAAGGTGCTGGCACTGGCGGTTCTGTCCGGCGTGCTGCTGTTCGCCGGCACGGTGTGGCTGTGGCCGCGGCTGGGGCGGCGGAGCGTGCGCGCCGTGCTGGGGAGGGTGGGGCTGCTGCTGGCCACCCAGGTGGCGGTGTTCGCGGCGGTGGGACTCGCCGCCAACCAGGCCTTCGGGTTCTACGGCAGCTGGGCCGACCTGTTCGGGCGGGAGGACGGCCAGGGGGTGGTCGTGGACCACTCCGCCGGTGGCGGGGGCCCGTTGAAGGTCGTCGGTGAGCGGCGGGTGACGCCGGCGGGCGCGGGGCGGCCGGAGGTCGCCGGGCGGGTGCAGGAGATCCAGGTCGTCGGCCGTACGACGCGGATAGCGTCACCCGCGTACGTCTATCTGCCGCCCGAGTACTTCCAGGCGGCGCACCGCGCCCGTACGTTTCCCGCGGCCGTCGTGCTGACGGGTTATCCGGGGACCGCCTCGGCGCTGGTGGACAAGCTCCGTTATCCGCGTACGGCGCACGATCTGGCCGGGGCGGGACGGATGCGGCCGATGATCCTGGTGATGCTCCGGCCGACGGTGGCGCCGCCGCGCGACACGGAGTGCGTGGACGTGCCGGGCGGTCCGCAGACGGAGTCCTTCTTCGCCAAGGACCTTCCGGAAGCGGTGAGTTCCCACTATCGCGTGAACAAGGGGAGGGGGAGCTGGGGCGTGGTGGGCAATTCCACCGGTGGCTACTGCGCGCTGAAGCTCGCCATGCATCATCCCGAGGTGTTCGGAGCGGGTGCCGGGCTGTCCGCGTACTACGACGCGCCCACCGATCCCACCACGGGTGATCTCTTCCAGGGGGACGCGGAGACGGGAAACCGGGCCAGCCTGTGGTGGTGCCTCAAGAACCTTCCCGCGCCCGACACTTCGCTGCTGGTCAGCAGCAGCAAGTCCGGTGAGACGAACTACCGGGACACGGTGAAGTTCATCGATCTGGTGAAGGAACGCGAGCCGACCCGGATCTCGTCGATCATCCTGGAAAGCGGCGGTCACAACTTCAATACCTGGCGGCGGGAGATCCCCGCGACGCTGGAGTGGCTGAGCGGGCGGATCGGCGGGCGGTCCTGAAATGATCTTGAGGTAATTCGGCCGTCGGCGGCCTTGTGGAATGCCGGTGGAGTGTGAACACCTCGGAGACGGCTGTGTTTTTGTGGGGCGGGGCGCCATGAATCGCCTACGCGCGGTAAGTTTCTGGCCATGCCACGTGGACGTCACCGCCATTCCCCGCCCCTGCACAGGCTGCTTCCTCCGTCGGCGATCGCAGGCGTCTCCGTCGTCTGCGCCCTCGGGCCCTGGGTGTTCAGCGAAGCGACGGTCCTGCGCGCACTGGCCGCGGCCGCCGCGGTGACGGCCGTCGTCGGCGCGGTCGTCATGCGCCACTGGGACGCGCAGGCGGGCAAGCGCGTCGCGGATCTGACGCGCGCCCGGGCGAGCGACGAATGGCGCTACGAGGAACGGGTCGCCGAACTGGAGTCCGACCTGGAGGAGTCGCGCGAGCTGCGCCAGAAGCTGGAGCACCGGCTGCGGGCCAAGCGCACCGAACTGGCCGGGCTGCGCAACGAACACGCCGCCCTGCTGCGGCGCTACGCCACGGCCGAGACCGAGCGGGCCAGCGCGCTGGAGGGACGCCGGCTGCTGGAGATCGAGGCCGTGCCGCAGACGCCCGCGCTGCCCGCCGCCCGGCCCGCCCCGGCGCAGGAGACGCCCGCCGCGGACCCGTCGGCCGAGGAGGCGCCGGTCGAGGAGGCCGCGGACGGCACCGAGAGCGTTCCCGCCGTGTTCTCTGCCGAGGGCTCCCGTCTGTTCCTGCGGGCCGACGCGGCGCTGGCGCGCCTGGCCGAGGACGCGTCGACCCGTGACGCCCGCTCCGGCGAGCGCGACTCCGGCGACGGCGGCGGTGACGACGGGAACGGCGGCGGCGAGCGGGCCGCCGAGGCCGAGAGCGTCCCGGACGGCGGCGCCGCGCGGGAGGACGAGGCGCAGGGGAAGCCCGAGGCGGCCGACGGACACGGGCGTACCGCCGCCGCCTCCCCGACGGACCGGCCCGACGAGGGGCCCGCGCAGCCCACCAGGCCCACCGGACAGGGCACCGGTCACTTCACGGTGCCGCCCGCGGTGGCCGTCGTACCGTCGGCCCCGGCGCGGCGCCCCGCGGTCGAGGGCGGCTTCGACTTCTTCGGCACCAAGGACGACCAGGAGGACTCCTCGCCGTCCCAGGCCCTGGAGACCGTCCAGAACGAGGACCTCGCCGACGTGGTCGGCCAGGAGGCCCTCGCCCTGCACAAGGCGGAGGAGGAAGCCGCCTTCAAGCAGGCCGGCGCGGAGTCCGAGGGCGTCAGCCAGGTCATCGACCTGACGGCCCACGACGAGACGGAGCAGATCGACGTGCAGGGCCTGCGCAGCGCCGTGTCCTGACCGCGCGGACCGGGGGAGCGCTCAGGCCATCCAGCGGTCCGGCAGGGCGTCCCGGCGGCCGGTCCGGGAGCGCTCCGCCTGGGCCCGCAGCAGCTCGGTCGCCTCGTCGGCGTCGCGCAGGCGCGCGGTCACCGTCTTGTTCGCCCCCGTGTCCACCCGTACGTCGGCCAGCCGCAGCGCCCGCTGCCACGGCCCCTGGGTGCGGCGGACGCTCTGCACCTTGGCGTGCGGCACCAGGGCCAGGCTGCGGCGCAGCAGCCCGTACCGGGCGGCGAAGACCGTGTCGGTGACGGCGAGCCCGTACCCCCGCCACCACAGCGGCCGGCACCGTGCGGCCCGGCGCGGCGGGCGGGACAGCGCCGGGCCCGCCGGCACGGTCACCCCGGGCAGCACCCGCGCCACGACCGACTCCGCGATCTCGCGCGGGGCGACCGGGAGCAGCACGGAGTTCGACGACCCGGCCACGTCCAGCTCCACCCGCACCCAGCCCCGGCGCCGCCACAGCAGCGGTTCCACGATCCGCACGGTCTGCACCCGGCCCGGCGGCACCGTCTCGTGCGCCCGGTCCAGCAGCCCGTGGTCGAGGCGGAGCCCGTCCGGGGACTCGGCCACCGTCCAGTCGTACTCCCCGACGAACCGGCCCGCGCTGCTCGCGCCCGCGGCGCCCAGCAGGGGCAGGGCGGTCGCCAGGACCGTCCACAGGTTGTGGGTGGCGAGCCACAGCAGGGTGGGTACGAGGACGGCGGCGATCAGCGTGCCCCAGGTCGCACCGGTCAGCAGCAGGGAGACGGCCAGCACGCCCGGCGGCACGCGCAGCAGGTGCCGGGAGGGCGCCTCGCCGACCTCGTGCGCGGTCTCGGGGGCGAGGCCGGCCGCGCGGGCGAGCAGTTCGGCCCGCAGCGCCCGGGCCTCGTCGGCGCCCAGGAAGGCCAGCTCGTCCTTCTTGCCGGTGCCTATGACGTCGAGTTTGAGCTTGGCGACCCCCGCGACGCGGGCGAGCAGGGGCTGGGTGACGTCGATCGCCTGGACGCGTTCGAGCCGGATGTGGGCGGTGCGGCGGAACAGCAGCCCGGTCCGGATGCGCAGCTCGGTGTCGGTCACCGCGTAGTGGGTGAACCACCAGGTCAAGAAGCCGTACAGGGCGGCGGCCGGGATCAGTACGGCGAGGCCGATCAGCAGGTGGGTGGTGGTCAGCCGGGACAGCTGGCGCTGCGCCTGGTCGGGATCGTGCACGGCCCAGCCCACCAGCACCGCCACCGGCGCCCAGGCCCGCCGCAGGGGCGTGACCGGGTGCAGCCGGCGCTCGACGACTCCGTCCGCGGGGTGCGGGCCGGGTCCG
>MUMD01000109.1 GCA_002155895.1 Streptomyces rochei | reverse complement strand
GCCCGCCAGGAAGACGCGGCCCCACCGGTACCGGACTGCCGGAAGGGCGGGGCGGGGCGGCCGCTGCCGGCCGCCCGCAGTGTCAGGCGGGTTCGCCGGCCCGCCGTTCCAGCGGTGGCGGAGCCGCTCGCGCGGTCCGGGCCGCCTTCCTGCGGCGCCGGCGGTCGCGGCGGGACTCCTGGTCGGGCAGCCAGCCGAAGACGAGGCAGCTGCCCACGCAGCCCAGGAGCAGCCCGACGATGAACCCGCCCAGGTTGGACGTGACCCAGGTGCCCAGCGAGGCCAGGACCCCGATCAGCGAGTAGAAGAGCCGCTGGGAGGGGTTGACCAGGGCCAGCAGTCCGCACAGCAGCATGACGACCGGCAGCAGGTAGCCGGCCACGCCCTGCATGCCGACGTGCAGGACGACCTTCAGCGACGCCTTCATGGTGAGCAGCACCTCCGCGCCGGCCAGGGCGAGCAGCAGCCCGCCCCAGAACGGCCGGCCCGAGCGCCAGTCGCGGAAGGCGGCGCGAAAGCCCCCGCGCCGGTCGCCCGGCATCAGCAGCCCGATCCGCTGAAGCGCATCTTCAGGCCGGGCAGCTTGAAGACCCCGGCCGTGGTCGCGTAGTTGGTCTGCCGCAGGTTCTTGATGTGCACGGTGTCGGCCTGCTGGCTGAAGACGCCGATCGGACCGCGGCCCTTCGGACCGGCCTTGTCCAGGGTGCTGGCGTCGTTGCCGATCTCGATGTTGTCGAAGGCGGCGTCGCCCGACAGCTCCGTGGAGTCGGTGGTGAGGTCCTTCGCCGAGACCCGAGTGTCGCCGCCGCCGGCGGTGATGAGCAGGTTGGTGCCGCCCAGGTCGACGCTCTGGCACAGCTTGGTGAGCTTCGCCTCCTTGATCACCGAGGTGACGACCAGCACCTGCCCGCCGGTGTCACCGGCGTTCGGGCTGCCCTCGGCCATGTTGTCGAGGCCGCCGAACTGGGCGAAGCCGTTGCCGTCCAGCTCGGTGGCGGTGACGGTGAAGGGCATGCCGGAGATGGCGAACTGCACGCCCAGGGCGCCCTGGGCGGTGAGGATCGCCAGCCCCGCGGTGACCGCGGCGGCGGGCACCGCCAGCACCGCGGCCCGGCGCAGCCTGACCCGGCCGCGTCCGGCGGGCGTGCCGGTGTCGGCGGCTTCGGGTCGGGAAACGCTTTCCGGGCCGCTCTCGGGCTCGGGGGTGTTGCCGGCGGACGGGGTGGCGTCCGAGGACGAGGCCATGTCTGCTCCCAGAGGCACAGTGAATGCGGAACGGGCTTCAGCGGCACGTTGTCCTGGCGCGGACAGCGGCTGGCGCGCACGCCTCCCGGCAACTCCCGGCGGCTGCAAGGGCTTACACGTTACGCACCAGTAGCCAATCGGGAAGTTACCGGTGGTTACACGGCACGGTCAAGCAAGTTGTGAGTAAAGAGTGGGGATTGTGTGCCACCTGCCGCTTCTCGCTCGCGGGTGCCCCGGCGACGCGCCATGATCCGCGCCAACTCGTGCGCGCAGTATTGACGTTGACTGAGCGTCAGGTCTACAACGGACCCTGTTTCCCCGGATCCGTGGCGCCGGATCCGTCTCCGCGGCACCGTCCGCGTTCCCGGCCCCGGGACTGTCCCCGGACAGGACCGGGCCCCGCCCCGTCGGGGCACCTCACATCCCGGGCACGACCCGTACCCCACGGGTCACGCACGCGCTCGTCCGGCACGGCCCGGAATCTCGTCGCATCGGCCCGGCCGCGTCCCCGCGGCCGGCCACCCCTGCTTCACGAACCCCACTTCAGAGAAGAGGCAGCCGCATGCGTACCGGTACACGTACTCGTCACCTGCTCACCCTCACCGCGGCCGTGGCCGCGCTCACCCTCCCCGCGGCGGTCCCCGCCGTCGCGGGCACCGCCGCCGACACGCCCGTCCTCACCACCGGCGCGGCCGGCGGCACGCCCGTCGCCGTCGGAGACACCCTCACCGCGTCCCTGGCGAGCGGCACCAGTGCCACCTTCCACTCCAGTGCCACCGGCACCAGCGGGGTCTCGTGCACCTCCTCGCAGTTCACGGTCAAGGTCACCGACAACCCGACCGCGCCCGGCACCGCCACCGAGACGCTCACCGCCCACACCTTCGACAGCGGCAGCTGCACCAGCAACGTCACCGGCGTCCTCGGCGTCAACGGCATCACGGTGCAGAACCTGCCCTACACCACCACCGTCTCCTCCGACGGCACCGTCGCCGTCACCCCGCCGAGCGGCACCACGGTCCGGACCACGGTCGCCCTGCGCACCCTCCTCGGCAGCATCAACTGCGTCTACGAGGCCCCCGGCCTCACCGGCACCGCGAGCAACACCGGCAACTCCATCGCCTTCGCCGACCAGCACTTCACCAAGGTGTCCGGCTCGGGCCTCTGCTTCGCCAACGGGTACTTCACGGCCACCTACGCCCCGGTGACCGACGGTTCCCAGACGGTCTACGTCAACTGACCGCCGTCGCCCGGTCCGTGCCTCGAAGGTGCGGGCCGGGCGACGAGAATCCGGGGTCACCGGCCGGACGATCTGACGGTGAGTTATCGTGTACAGGGGGTTAAGGCAGGCAGCACGGCCTGTTGAGTTCCAGCCCAGGAGAGTTCAGCCGATGGCGAGGCAGCTACGCGCCGAGCAGACCCGCGCGACGATTCTCGGGGCCGCCGCCGACCTGTTCGACCGTCAGGGCTACGAGTCGACCAGTCTGAGCGAGATCGTCGCCCACGCCGGGGTCACCAAGGGCGCCCTGTACTTCCACTTCGCGGCGAAGGAAGACCTCGCCCACGCGATCATGGAAATGCAGTCCAGAACCTCGCGCCGGCTGGCGACGGAGCTGGACGGCCGGGGGTACTCCTCCCTGGAGGCGCTGATGCGCCTCACCTTCGGCATGGCCCGACTGTGCGAGGAGGGCCCGGTCCTGCGCGCCGGACTGCGGCTCGCCACCGGGGGAGTGCCGGTGCGGCCACCGCTGCCCCACCCCTTCACCGAGTGGCGGGAGATCGCCTCCTCCCGCCTCCTGGACGCCGTCCGGCAGTCCGATGTGCATCCCGACATCGACGTCGACTCCGTCGCCCACACCCTCGTCTGCTCCATCGTCGGCACCCGCCTCGTGAGCGGCACGCTCGAACCGGACGCGCGCCAGCCGCGCCGCCTGGCCGGCATGTGGTACCTCATCATCCGGGGCATGGTCCCGGTGACCCGGCGCGCGCGTTACCTCACCCTGGCGGCCCGTCTGGAACGCGACACCTACGCGGCCTGACGCCGGCGCCCGGAGACGGGCACCGGCCGCCCCGCCCCCGCCGCGACCGCGCGGTACGGTGAGCCGCATGCCCGACACCCCGACCGCCTCCGCCCCCGTCATCCGCGGTGACGAGCCCGGCTCCTTCCCGCACGGTGTGCTGGCCGAACGGCACCCCGCCGTCGTCCGACAGGTCGGGGAGTCGTTCCCCTACGGACCCGAACAGCGGCGTGCCCTCGACGCGCTCCTCGCGAGCTGCGCCGACGGGGTGATCGAGCCGCTGCCCGCCGACGCCGACCCCCGCGACCGTGACCGCTGGGCCGCCTGGGGCATCGACGAGTACGCCGGCCGCTCCTGGTACGACGTGCCCTGGCTCTGGGCCGAGAGCCACTTCTACCGCAGGCTCCTCGACGCCGTCGGCTACTTCGGCCCCGGCCCCTGGCAGGGCGTCGACCCCTTCCGGCCCGCCAAGCTCGCCGAACTCGACGCCCCCGAGACGGACGAGGAACTGGCCGCGCTCGACGGCCTGGACGCACTGACCGAACGCGAGCGGACCGGGGCCCTGCTGCACGGATCGCTCTGGGGCAACCGCGCGGACCTCGGTTTCCGCCTCTCCGCCGGCGGCGCCGACGACCGGGGCGGCACGGCGGCGCTGGTCGCCGACGACGGCGACACTCTCCTGTCCCTGCTCCCGCCGGCCCGCGACCGCACCGGAGCCCGCGGACCGGTCACCCTCTGCCTCGTCGCCGACAACGCCGGCCGGGAACTCGTCCCCGACCTGCTCCTCGTGTCCCATCTGCTCGCCGAGGGCCGCGTCGACCGAGCCGTCCTGCACGTCAAGCCGTACCCGTACTACGTCTCCGACGCCACCACCGCCGACGTGCTCGACGCGCTGCGGCGGCTCACCGCGGCCGGCGGCGCGGCCCGGGCGCACGGCGACCGGCTGTGGGCCGCGCTCACCGACGGCCGCGTCACCGTCCGCGCCCACCCCTTCTCCTGCGCCCCGCTGCCGTACTCCGAGATGCCCGCCGACCTGCGCGCGGAGTTCGCCGCGGCCACCGTCACCGTCCTCAAGGGCGACCTGAATTACCGGCGCCTGGTGGGCGACCGCCGGTGGCCCCCGACCACTCCCTTCGCGGACGTCACCGCGTACTTCCCGGGCCCGGTCGCCGCGCTGCGCACGCTGAAGTCCGACGTGATCACCGGTCTGACAGCGGAGACCGAGGAGGCGCTGGAGGCGCTGGAGGCGAGCGGGGAGGGGCGGTGGAGGACGAGCGGGACGCACGCCTTGATCCAGGTGAGGGCCTGACCGTCGCGGGCGGAAGTTCCCGTCTTTCCCCCTGATTCACGCGATGGTGTGATCATGTCCCGGCGGGAGGATGCGTCCGACGGGCCGTGGGTAGTGCCCGGCCATGACGCAACAGCCGTTCGAACTGCCGCACTTCTACCTGCCGCACCCGGCGCGGCTCAATCCGCATCTCGACGAGGCGCGCGCCCACTCGGCGACGTGGGCGCGCGAGATGGGGATGCTGGAGGGCTCCGGGGTCTGGGACCAAGCCGACCTCGACGCACACGACTACGGCCTGCTCTGCGCCTACACCCACCCCGACTGCGACGGACCGGCTCTCTCCCTGATCACCGACTGGTACGTCTGGGTCTTCTTCTTCGACGACCACTTCCTGGAGAAGTTCAAGCGCAGCCAGGACCGCGTCGCCGGCAAGGCCCATCTGGACCGGCTCCCCCTCTTCATGCCCCTCGACCTCGACACCGGCATGCCCGAGCCGGAGAACCCGGTCGAGGCCGGCCTGGCCGACCTGTGGCGGCGCACGGTGCCGGCCATGTCGGCGGACTGGCGGCGCCGCTTCGCGGTCGCCACCGAGCACCTGCTCAACGAGTCCCTGTGGGAGCTGTCCAACATCAACGAGGGCCGGATCGCCAACCCGGTCGAGTACATCGAGATGCGCCGCAAGGTGGGCGGTGCCCCCTGGTCGGCCGGGCTCGTGGAGTACGCGACCGCCGAGGTGCCCGCCGCCGTCGCCGGGACCAGGCCGCTCAGGGTGCTGATGGAGACGTTCTCCGACGCCGTGCACCTGCGCAACGACCTCTTCTCCTACCAGCGGGAGGTCGAGGACGAGGGCGAGCTGAGCAACGGGGTGCTGGTGCTGGAGACCTTCTTCGGCTGCACCACCCAGGAGGCCGCCGACCTGGTCAACGACGTCCTCACCTCCCGGCTGCACCAGTTCGAGCACACCGCGTTCACCGAAGTGCCGGCCGTCGCCCTGGAGCAGGGCCTGACCCCGGCCGAGGTCGCCGCCGTGGGGGCGTACGCGAAGGGCCTCCAGGACTGGCAGTCCGGCGGCCACGAATGGCACATGCGCTCCAGCAGGTACATGAACGAGGGCGCCCGGCCCGGCGCCCCCTGGGAGACGCTCACCGGCCCCGGCACCTCCGCCGCGGACGTCGGGGCGCTGCTCGCCCGGGCCGCCTCCGAGCGGGTGCGCCCCTACACCCACGTGCCCTTCCGGAAGGTCGGCCCGTCGGTCATCCCCGACATCCGCATGCCGTACCCGCTGGAGCTGAGCCCCGCCCTCGAGGGCGCCCGGCGGCACCTGTTCGAGTGGTCACGGGCGATCGGCTTCCTCAGCGAGGGCGTCTGGGACGAGGACAAGCTCGCCAGCTGCGACCTCCCGCTGTGCGCCGCCGGCCTCGACCCCGACGCCACCCAGGAGCAGCTGAACCTCGCCTCCGGCTGGCTCGCCTTCGGCACCTACGGCGACGACTACTACCCGCTGGTCTACGGCCACCGGCGCGACCTGGCCGCCGCCCGGCTGACCACCGCCCGCCTGTCCGCCTGCATGCCGCTCGACGGCGAGCCGGTCCCGCCGCCGGCCAACGCCATGGAGCGCTCGCTGATCGACCTGTGGGCCCGCACCACGGCCGGTATGACGCCCGAGGAGCGGCGCCCGCTGAAGGCGGCCGTCGACACGATGACCGAGGCCTGGGTGTGGGAGCTGGCCAACCAGATCCAGAACCGCGTCCCCGACCCGGTGGACTACCTGGAGATGCGGCGAGCCACCTTCGGCTCCGACCTGACCCTGGGCCTGTGCCGCGCCGGACACGGACCGGCCGTCCCGCCCGAGGTCTACCGCACCGGTCCGGTGCGGTCCCTGGAGAACGCGGCGATCGACTACGCCTGCCTCCTCAACGACGTCTTCTCGTACCAGAAGGAGATCGAGTACGAGGGCGAGGTCCACAACGCGATCCTGGTCGTGCAGAACTTCTTCGGTGTCGACTACCCGGACGCCCTCCGCGTCGTCCAGGACCTGATGAACCAGCGCATGCGGCAGTTCGAGCACGTGGTCGCCCACGAACTGCCCGTGGTCTACGACGACTTCCGACTGTCCGACGAGGCCCGGGAGATCATGCGGGGCTATGTGACCGACCTGCAGAACTGGATGGCGGGCATCCTCAACTGGCACCGGAACGTCCCGCGCTACAAGGCCGAGTACCTGGCCGGCCGCACCCACGGCTTCCTCCCGGACCGCGTCCCGTCCGTGCCCGTCCCCAGGAGCATCCCGGTCCCGACCCCCTGACCACCGGTCAGTCTCACTCTTTCGTGGCTCGTCACCCGCCGGTGCGCCGGGTAGATCACCTGCCGGAGGCGATCCATGGAACAGACTGCGTTGCGACCCAAGCCGATGCCCGGCCGGGACCCGGGGCCCGGCCCCGCCTGCGACGACGACCGGCGTCCGCCCGGCGGGCACCGGCGCCGCCGCCGGCTCACCACCCTGCTGCTCGGACTGCTCGCCGCGACCGCCCTGCTCCTGGCCGGTGTGGGACTGGGCACGGTGGGCGCCACGGTGATCGGCATGAGCCGCCTCGCCGAACTGCGGCAGCAGGCGGGGGCCCCGGGCGCGGAGCAACCGCCGGGAAGCCCGGCCGTCCCGGCGCGGCCGCCGGCCGGCGCGTCCCCGTCCGCCTCCCCGGACCGCCCCGGCGCGACCCTCGGCGTGGAGGCCGTGGACGACGAGAAGCCGGGCGCCCTGATCACCGCCGTCCACGTGCCCGGCCCGGGATACGCGGCGGGGCTGGTGCGGGGCGATGTGCTCCTCGCGTTCGGCACCACCCGCGTCGACTCGGCGGCCGACCTCGCCGAGGCCGTGGCCGACGCCCGGCCCGGCAAGGGCGTCAAGGTCACGGTGCGCCACGAGAGCGGCGGCTACCAGCAGCTGAGGGTCGTGCCGGGAGTCGTCACCTGACCGGTGGCCGTTCCGCCGTCCCCGCACCGTGCGCACGGGACCGGGGAGCCACCCGGGGACGGCGGCTCGTCCGCGGCCCCGGCGCGAGGAGCGCCGACGACGGTGGCCGGTCGTCGGGAATCGGCTCGCGCCGCCCCCGCACTGCGGGCAGGATGCTGCTCGTAGTGTCCTCACCCCGTCGCCCTGGGAGGCCCGGATGACCGGCAGCGCGCCCGCTGCTTCCTTCACCGCCGACGACTACCGGGCCCGCATGCGGCGCGCCGCGGGAGCGGCCGCCGACGCGGGCCTGGCCGGGCTCCTGGTGGCCCCCGGGCCCGACCTCGTGTGGCTCACGGGCTACGCCCCCACCGCCGACACGGAGCGGCTCACCCTCCTCGTCCTCGTCCCCGGCCGCGACCCCGTGCTCGTCGTCCCGACGCTCGAAGCCCCCGACGCGGCGAAGGCGGTCGGCGCGCCGGCCCTGACCCTGCGCGACTGGACCGACGGCAAGGACCCGTACGCCGCCACCGCCGCCCTCCTCGACGGCACCGGCCGGTTCGGCATCAGCGACAACGCCTGGGCGATGCATCTGCTGGCCCTCCAGCGGACTCTGCCCGGCACGTCGTACGCCTCCCTCACCGAGGCGCTGCCCATGCTGCGTGCCGTGAAGGACACGGCGGAGCTGGACCTGCTGGCGGCGGCGGGCGCGGCCGCCGACGCCGCCTTCGAGGAGATCCGGAAGGTGCGCTTCGGCGGGCGCCGGGAGTCCGACGTCGCCGCCGACCTCGCGGATCTGCTGCGGCGGTTCGGCCACTCCCAGGTCGACTTCACCATCGTCGCCTCCGGCCCGAACGGTGCCAATCCCCACCACGAGGTCGGCGACCGCGTCATCGAGGACGGCGACATGGTCGTCCTCGACTTCGGCGGCCTGAAGGACGGTTACGGCTCGGACACCTCCCGCACCGTGCACGTGGGCGAGCCCACCGAGGAGGAGCGCCGGGTGCACGACCTCGTCCGGGAGGCGCAGGAGGCCGGTTTCCGGGCGGTGCGGCCCGGGGTGGCCTGCCAGGAGGTCGACCGGGCCGCCCGCGCGGTCATCGCCGGTGCCGGGTACGGCGAGTACTTCATCCACCGCACCGGGCACGGCATCGGCGTCACCACGCACGAGCCGCCGTACATGATCGAGGGCGAGGAGCAGCCCCTCGTGCCCGGCATGTGCTTCTCCGTCGAGCCCGGCGTCTATCTCCCCGGCCGCTTCGGGGTGCGCATCGAGGACATCGTCACGGTCACCGAGGAGGGCGGCCGGCGTCTCAACGACACCACCCGGGAGCTGGTCGTGGTCGAGTGACCGGCGACGACAGACCCCGAACGCCCCGGCAGAACCGGAAGACCACGGCGCGATCATGACCCAGGCACCGACACCCACCGCGGACACCGTCCGCCGACTGGTCCGTTCCCTGCTGGGCGCCGCCGCGGAGGGCGACGTCCGGCCGGCCGCGACCGGAGCCGCGCCCGCCACCTGGTGGGTCGGCACCCGGCACGTGCTGCGGCTGGCCCCCGACCGCGAGGCGGCCCTGCGGCAGCGGCGCGAACTGCGGCTGCGTGAACTGGTCCGCGCCCATGTGCCCGTCACGGTGCCGACCAGCGTGGCGCACGGCGAGTGGGCACCCGGCCTGACCTACACGCTGGACGCCAAGGTGGCCGGCGGGTCGGGCGAGGACCACGACGTGTCGGCGCTGGGCGAGGCGGACCTGGCCGCGCTGCTCACCGGGCTGCGCGAGGTGTCCGTCCGCCAGGCCGAGACGCTCGGCGTGCCCCGCGCCGCCCCGCGCCCGCTGGAGGCGCTGCGGCAGTCGGCCGAACGGGCCGGACGGCACCTCGCCGAGGCCGACGAGTTCGACCCCGCCCGGCCGGAGCGGCTGACCGGCGCGGCGGCGGTCCAACTGGGCGTCCAGCCCGGCGCGGCGCCGGTCNNACCCGGCCGAGGACATCGCCGCCCTCGCGCTCTGCGTCGGCTCGCCCGCCGCCGTCCGCGCCGCGACCCTCGCCGGCTACGGCGCCCGGCCCTGTCTGCGCGGCCTGTGGCTGGCCCGCTGCGACGCCCTCGTCCACCTGGCCGACGCCCTGGCCGGCCGCCCCTCCGCACCGGCGGGCACACCCCTGTCCGCGCTGCGCACCCGGCTGCGCCGCGCCTGGGA
>MUMD01000108.1 GCA_002155895.1 Streptomyces rochei | reverse complement strand
GGGGCGCGGGCTCGCCGGCGGTGTCGTCGACGGTGATCGCGATGCGGATAGGGCGGCCGCACTCGCGGCTCAGGGTCTCGCTGACGACCGGGGCCAGGCGGCCCTCCAGTACGCCCTTCGCGAATTCGTTCGGCACGGCGAGCAGCGCGGTGTCGGCGACCAGCGCGAGGGGCTGGCAGCGCCGGATCCAGTGCTCGTCCTTCGACTCGACGCCCTGGCCGCGCCCCTCCCCGAGGAGTTGCTCCAATACGCGTGGCCACACTGCGGCAAGATCGGCAGGTACGTCAGCCACAGGGCACGCTCTCTCACGAGTCCCTCGAAGGTGTGATTCGGGGACGGGTCGGGATGAAACTCGGGTGGGGCAGGGATAAGGGAACGAATCGGAGTCCAGTCACGGTAGTCAGCGTGGCCGGTAGGGTTCAAGTTGTTGTCCCCAGCCTGTGGACAAGTGTCTCCCGGTCGCCGTTGGTTTGACCGAATGGCGCAGTCCCACGTACCGTAACCAGGTCGAGTTGTCGATGGCTGCTGCCGCCTGCCTCCGATGGGCACAGGTCACGTCCAAGGTGATCGAAAAGCGGTGCACTCGGGCGTAACGCGAGCTACTCGTGGGCGCACGGTGACAGCCAGGACGGCACCCCGCCAACCACGATTCTTTCTGGAGCCCCCGAGTGAGCAAGCGCACCTTCCAGCCGAACAACCGCCGTCGCGCCAAGACCCACGGCTTCCGGCTGCGGATGCGCACCCGTGCCGGCCGCGCGATTCTCGCGTCCCGCCGCAGCAAGGGTCGCGCCCGTCTGTCCGCCTGATCCGGTCAGGTCATGACATCGTGCTGCCCACCGAGAACCGGCTGAGGCGGCGCGAGGACTTCGCGACCGCGGTACGACGAGGTCGCCGGGCCGGACGCCCGGCCCTGGTCGTCCACCTTCGAAGCGGTGCCACGGACCCGCACGCGCCTGGGGAGAGCGCTCCCCCGACACGTGCGGGTTTCGTCGTGAGCAAAGCCGTGGGTGGCGCGGTGGTCCGCAACAAGGTGAAGCGCAGGCTTCGCCATCTGATGCGCGACCGGATCGACCTGTTTCCCCCCGGTAGCCTGGTAGTCGTACGAGCGCTGCCCGGTGCGGGTGACGCCGACCATGTACATCTGGCCCGAGACCTGGACGCCGCCCTCGCGCGGCTGACGGGAGGGGGCGCGCGATGAAGTACCCGCTGCTGGCTCTGATCAAGCTGTACCAGTGGACGATCAGTCCTCTGCTGGGGCCGGTGTGCAAGTACTACCCGTCGTGTTCCCACTACGGCTACACGGCCATCGACCGGCACGGTGCTCTCAAAGGCACGGCGCTCACCGCTTGGCGCATCCTGCGATGCAATCCGTGGTCGCTGGGTGGCGTGGACCATGTTCCGCCGCGCAAACGCCCGCGGTGGCACGAAATGCTGCGTGACGCGTGGCGTGCACGCAGGGGCGGGACCTCCGCCGCCGAACCGGCCAACGAGGGGCAGGCTTCTCCCGCGAGTCAGCCCAGTCCCTCGAGTCCGGCCGCAGAGACACCGTCCCATGCCCAAGGAGCATGATTAGTGGACACGATTGCCAGCCTCTTCAGTTTCATCACCTGGCCCGTCTCCTGGGTCATCGTCCAGTTCCACAAGGTGTACGGCGCCATCTTCGGCCCTGACACCGGATGGGCCTGGGGCCTGTCCATCGTGTCCCTGGTGATCCTCATCCGCATCTGCCTGATCCCGCTCTTCGTGAAGCAGATCAAGGCGACGCGTGGGATGCAGACGCTCCAGCCGGAGATGAAGAAGATCCAGGAGCGCTACAAGAACGACAAGCAGCGTCAGTCCGAAGAGATGATGAAGCTGTACAAGGAGACGGGCACCAACCCGCTCTCCTCGTGCCTTCCCATCCTGGCGCAGTCCCCGTTCTTCTTCGCCCTGTACCACGTCCTCAACTCGATCGCGTCGAACGACACCATCGGCGTGATCAACAAGGACCTGCTGCAGAGCGCCCAGCAGGCGCACATCTTCGGGGCCCCGCTGGCCTCCAAGTTCTTCAGCAGCGAGAGCGAGGTCGCCGCTCTCAACGCCTCGCTGACCGACGTCCGGGTCGTCACCGCGATCATGATCGTGCTGATGTCCGCGTCGCAGTTCTTCACCCAGCGCCAGCTGATGACGAAGAACGTCGACACCACGGTGAAGACGCCGTTCATGCAGCAGCAGAAGATGCTGATGTACGTCTTCCCCATCATGTTCGCCGTCTTCGGTGTGAACTTCCCCGTCGGTGTCCTCGTCTACTGGCTGACCACCAACGTGTGGACCATGGGCCAGCAGATGTACGTCATCCGCAACAACCCGACGCCGGGTTCCAAGGCCCAGTCCGCCTACCTGGAGCGCCTGCTCAAGCACGTCACGGCCACCGGCAAGACCCGCGGTCGCGGTCAGCGGTCCATCGTCAAGGCCATCGTCGCCAAGGGCCGGGACCGCAACGAGTTCGAGCGCAAGTTCATCAACGGTCTGAACAAGGCGGGCCTCGCCGCCCAGAACGACGGCACCGTGGTGAAGAGCGAGGCCGCCGTCGCCGCCCAGAGCACGGACGGCGGCACCCCCGGCACCGCCGGCGCACCCAAGCGCCAGCAGCCCAAGCGGCAGAGCAAGGCGCAGCGCCAGTCCGCGAAGCCGGCCGGTGAGTCCGCCGGTGACGCGGAGGCCAAGACCTCCCTCAGCAAGTCCGACGAGCCGGAGGGCGGCCAGCAGGGCGCCAAGCCCGCCGGTTCCGCCAACAAGAAGCCCGCGCAGAAGCCCGGCGGCGGTGGCCGCAGCAAGGCCCAGTCCGGACAGCGCAAGGGCCCGCAGCGGCCCAAGTCCCCGTCGAAGAAGTAAGAAGGAGTCCATCCCGTGACGGAAGGCACCACCTCCGCCGCTGCCGAGGGCGCAGACACCCTGACCCGCCTCGAGCAGGAGGGCGAGATCGCCGCGGACTACCTGGAGGGTCTGCTCGACATCGCCGACCTCGACGGCGACATCGACATGGACGTCGAGGCCGACCGCGCCTCCGTCTCGATCATCAGTGACACCAACAGCCGGGACCTGCAGAAGCTGGTCGGCCGGGACGGTGAGGTGCTGGAGGCTCTGCAGGAGCTCACGCGCCTGGCCGTGCACCGGGAGACCGGCGACCGCAGCCGGCTGATGCTCGACATCGCGGATTACCGGGCCAAGAAGCGCACCGAGCTCTCCGAGCTGGGTGCCAAGGCCGCCGCCGAGGCCAAGAGCAGCGGCGAGCCCGTGCGGATGAAGCCGATGACCCCGTTCGAGCGCAAGGTCGTGCACGACGCGGTCAAGGCCGCGGGGCTGCGCAGCGAGTCCGAAGGCGAGGAGCCGGAGCGCTTCGTCGTCGTGCTTCCCGCCTGATCGGTCCCCACGTTCTCCGGCCCCGTCTGTTGCGCAGACGGGGCCGAATTTTGTCAGCCTGATAGTTCTGGTGGTTCTGGCAGTGGCGCACGGCGCGCCGGTGCCGTACGGAAGGACGGTCCCCTCGTGACGGAGGCAGCGGAGCTTCCCCCTGTGCCCGAGCAGGCACGCGACGTGTTCGGTGCTCGGTACGCGGACGCGATCCGCTACGCGGAGCTGCTCGCCGAAGCGGGTGTGAAGCGCGGCCTGATCGGCCCACGTGAGGTTCCCCGCCTGTGGGAGCGGCACCTGCTGAACTGCGCGGTGCTCTCGGAGGTCGTGCCCGAGGGGGTGACGGTGTGCGACGTCGGGTCCGGCGCGGGACTGCCCGGAATCCCGCTGGCGCTCGTCCGGGACGACCTGAAGATCACCCTGCTGGAGCCCCTCCTGCGGCGCACCAACTTCCTGACCGAGGTTGTGGAGCTTCTGGGCCTGGACCATGTGACCGTGGTGCGCGGCCGGGCCGAGGAAGTCATGGGCAAGCTGCCGCCGGTGCATGTGGTGACGGCCCGCGCCGTTGCTCCGCTGGACCGCCTGGCCACCTGGGGCATTCCCCTGCTGCGCCCGTACGGCGAGATGCTCGCCCTCAAGGGCGACACGGCCGAGGAGGAGCTGAAAGCCTCGGCCACGGCGCTCAGCAAGCTGGGCGCCGTGGAGACCTCGATCCTGCATGTGGGCGAGGGAGTCGTGGATCCCATGTCCACCGTGGTGCGTGTCGAGGTCGGTGAGAGCCCGGGTGGCGTGCGTTTCGCCGCCAAGCGCGCCAAGGCGGCGCGGACCGGTCGAGCACGGCGACGTCGCGGGTAGCGGTACTCCACACAAGCTGCCCTCCCTGCGCGATCCGGAGTGTCGCGGCTGATCGGCTTCGGCGGCGCTGCATCGTGTTTCACGTGAAACGTCGCTCACTGCTGCACGGCATCATCAGTCGCGGCCGCGCTGCGGCCGACCCTCGCGACCGAAAGCCTCTCGGGTCGCTCGGAGAGGGCACGGAGTTGTCCACAGAGGTGGATTTCTCCACAGAACAACAGGCCTCACTGGTTCATGGCACCGAAGACATGGGAGGCTCTGTTCATTGCGAGCCTGAAGTCGAGGAGAGTGAATCCTTGCGGTCCGACGCCAATATCGCGGGACCGATGACCGATCCGGTCCCCGGTCCCCGTGCCGAGTCGACGGGGGCGGATGTTTCACGTGAAACACCGCCGCCGATGGACGACACTCCGATCGGTCGTGCTGCCCAATTGGCGGTGGAGGCTCTGGGCCGCGCCGGCGAGGGACTGCCGCGGCCTGAGCAGACCAGGGTCATGGTGGTCGCCAACCAGAAGGGCGGTGTGGGCAAGACGACGACGACCGTCAATCTTGCCGCGTCGCTCGCGCTGCATGGGGCTCGGGTCCTGGTCGTGGACCTCGATCCGCAGGGCAATGCCTCCACCGCCCTCGGCATCGATCACCACGCCGAGGTTCCGTCCATCTATGACGTCCTGGTCGAGAGCAGGCCGCTCTCGGAAGTGGTTCAGCCGGTCCCCGACGTCGAGGGACTCTTCTGTGCGCCCGCCACGATCGATCTCGCCGGTGCGGAGATCGAGCTGGTGTCCCTGGTGGCACGTGAGAGCCGGCTCCAGCGGGCGATCCAGGCGTACGAGCAGCCGCTGGACTACATCCTGATCGACTGCCCGCCGTCGCTCGGTCTGCTGACGGTCAATGCGCTGGTCGCGGGGCAGGAAGTCCTGATCCCGATCCAGTGTGAGTACTACGCGCTGGAAGGACTGGGCCAGCTGCTGCGCAACGTCGACCTGGTCCGGGGGCACCTCAACCCCACCCTGCACGTGTCGACGATCCTGCTCACCATGTACGACGGCCGGACGCGGCTCGCGTCCCAGGTTGCCGACGAGGTGCGCAGCCACTTCGGCGATGAGGTGCTCCGGACGAGCATTCCCCGCTCGGTCCGCATTTCCGAGGCCCCGAGCTATGGACAGACGGTCCTGACCTACGATCCAGGATCGAGTGGTGCCCTCTCCTATCTGGAGGCGGCGCGAGAGATCGCGCTCAAGGGGGTGGGCGTCGGCTATGACGCGACGCACGCCCACATCGGCGCACAGAATGATCCGAACATGGTGGAGGGGATCCAGTGAGTGAGCGACGGAGGGGGCTGGGCCGTGGTCTGGGCGCACTGATCCCCAATGCTCCGACGGAGAAGTCGGTGGCGTCGGCAGCGCTGGGGAACGCGGGTCTCGCGTCCCCGGCCGCGATGCCCCTGGTGCCGAACGACCGGGGAGTCGCCGCGGCGAAGGTGACCACCCTGCCGCCGGTTTCACGTGAAACAGACGGGGCGGCGGCTGGTTCGGAGCCGGGCGGAGGAGACGGCCTCAGGGTGCCCGTGGGGGCTCACTTCGCGGAGGTCCCCCTCGACGCCATCACGCCGAACCCGAAGCAGCCGCGTAAGGACTTCGACGACGACGCGCTGTCCGAGCTCGTCACCTCCATCAGGGAGGTCGGTCTCCTTCAGCCGGTCGTGGTACGTCAGACCGGCCCCGGCCGCTACGAGCTCATCATGGGTGAGCGGCGCTTCCGGGCCTGTCGCGAGCTGGAGATGGAGAGCATCCCGGCCATCGTCCGTGCCACGGACGACGAGAAGCTTCTCCTGGACGCCCTGCTGGAGAACCTGCACCGGGCTCAGCTGAATCCCCTCGAAGAGGCTGCCGCTTACGACCAGCTCCTCAAGGACTTCAACTGCACGCATGATCAGCTGGCCGACCGCATCGGGCGTTCCCGCCCCCAGGTCTCGAACACCCTGCGTCTGCTGAAGCTGTCTCCGAAGGTGCAGAACCGGGTGGCCGCCGGGGTGCTCTCGGCCGGTCATGCCCGGGCGCTGCTCTCCGTGGAGGACCCCGAGGAGCAGGATCGGCTGGCCCACCGGATCGTCGCCGAGGGGCTTTCGGTGCGCTCGGTCGAGGAGATCGTGACCCTGATGGGCTCCCGCCCGCAGAAGCCCCAGCGGACCAAGGGGCCGCGGGCCGGCTCGCTGGTCTCCCCGGCGCTCTCGGAGCTGGCGACCAGGCTTTCGGACCGCTTCGAGACCCGTGTGAAGGTCGATCTCGGGCAGAAGAAGGGCAAGATCACCGTCGAGTTCGCCTCCATGGAGGACCTGGAGCGGATTCTCGGAAGTCTCGCTCCCGGTGAGGGGCCCGTGCTGCAGAAGGGCCTCGAGGACGACGAAGCCGAAGAGTCCGGCTCCTGAGTCATCGGTGAGTGGCGCGCCGCGTGGTGCTCCACTCACCCACAGGGCGGGTCGTGTCCCGGTGCAGACCGGAACACGACCCGCCCTTTGCCGTCCGCCCGTGCCGAGCGCAGCCCTTCGTGGATACGATGCGAACGGGATGGCGCAAGCACCGGGCAGCACCTCTGAGAGGAAGGCAGGGGCCATGCGAACCATGGGCCGGACCGGACTGGTGAGCGCGGGCTTGGGGCTGGGCGCGGTCGGTGGGTTCATCGGCAGCCTGCTCAGGGAACGGAGCGCTTTGACAGCCGCCCGCGACGCGGCGGGCGAAGGAAGCGAGGAACAGCCTTCATGGGGCGCCGGCTCGTACCGCTCACGCTGGACAACCTTCAGGACCTCCCCCAGCGCTGTCGCTCGTGCGTCTTCTGGGAGCTGGACCCCGTCAGCGGCGAAGCCGCAGTAAAGGCGGGCACGCCCGGTCTGGAGAAGGAGTCCTGGATCTCCGCCGTCCTGCTGGACTGGGGGTCATGCGGGCGCGTGGTCTATGTCGACGATGTGCCGGTGGGCTTCGTCCTCTATGCGCCGCCTGCTTATGTGCCGCGTTCCATGGCTTTCCCCACCAGTCCCGTCTCGCCGGACGCGGTGCAGCTGATGACCGCCTTCGTGATGCCCGGCTATCAGGGTCAAGGGCTGGGCCGCGTGATGGTGCAGACGGTCGCCAAGGATCTGTTGCGGCGAGGCTTCAAGGCGATCGAGGCGTTCGGCGACGCCCGCTGGAAGGAGCCGGCCTGCCTCCTGCCCGCAGACCATCTGCTGGCCGTGGGCTTCAAGACCGTACGCCCGCATCCCAGCCATCCGAGGCTACGACTGGATCTGCGCTCCACGCTCTCCTGGAAGGAAGACGTGGAGCTGGCTCTCGACCGTCTTCTGGGGGCCGTACAGAAGGAACCGGCGCTGCGGCCGCTGTGACAGAGGCGCAGTGCCGAGCGCGCAGGCACAGCGAAGGGGCCGACCCGCACGGGTCGGCCCCTTGGTGTTTCACGTGAAACGTTACTCGGCGATGAAGTCCTCAAGGTCGCGGACGATCGCGGCCTTCGGCTTGGCGCCGACGATGGTCTTGGCGACCTCGCCACCCTGGTAGACGTTCAGCGTCGGGATGGACATGACGCCGTACTTGGCCGCCGTACCCGGGTTCTCGTCGATGTTGAGCTTGACGACCTCGATCTTGTCGCCGTACTCGGCGGCGATCGCCTCGAGGGACGGCGCGATCTGGCGGCACGGACCGCACCAGGCGGCCCAGAAGTCCACCAGGACGGGCTTGTCGCTCTTGAGGACGTCCTGCTCGAAGGAGTCGTCGGTCACTTGCTTCAGGGTGCCGGCCACGGCGGGCTCCTTAACTGGTTGGTGCGTGGGGTGGGTGGGTCAGACGGCGGCGGTCTTCTCGGGCTCGGCCTTGTCCTCGTCGGTGAGCGCGGCGAGGAAGCGCTCGGCGTCGAGGGCGGCGGAGCAGCCGGTGCCTGCGGCGGTGATCGCCTGGCGGTAGGTGTGGTCGACCACATCACCGGCGGCGAAGACACCGGTGAGGTTGGTGCGGGTCGACGGGGAGTCGACCTTGAGGTAGCCCTCCGGGTCCAGGTCGAGCTGGCCCTTGAAGAGCTCGGTGCGCGGGTCGTGACCGATCGCGATGAACAGACCGGTCACGGGCAGGTCCGACAGCTCGCCGGTCTTCACATTGCGCAGCTTCAGGCCGGACAGCTTCTGGTCGCCCTGGACCTCGGCGACCTCGCTGTCCCAGACGAAGGTGATCTTGGGATCGGCGAAGGCGCGCTCCTGCATCGCCTTGGAGGCGCGCAGGGTGTCACGGCGGTGGACGATCGTCACGGACTTGGCGAAACGGGAGAGGAACGTGGCCTCCTCCATCGCGGTGTCACCGCCACCGATCACGGCGATGTCCTGGTCCTTGAAGAAGAAGCCGTCGCAGGTCGCGCACCACGAGACGCCGCGTCCGGAGAGCGCGTCCTCGTTCGGCAGACCGAGCTTGCGGTGCTGGGAGCCGGTGGTGACGATGACGGCCTTGGCGCGGTGGACCGTCCCCGCGGTGTCGGTGACGGTCTTGATCTCGCCGGTCAGATCGACGGCGACGACGTCGTCCGGCACCAGCTCGGCGCCGAAGCGCTCCGCCTGGGCGCGCATGTTGTCCATGAGCTCGGGGCCCATGATGCCGTCCTGGAAGCCCGGGAAGTTCTCCACCTCGGTGGTGTTCATCAGCGCGCCGCCCGCGGTGACGGCGCCCTCGAACACCAGCGGCTTCAGCGACGCGCGCGCGGTGTACAGCGCCGCCGTGTAGCCGGCGGGCCCGGAGCCGATGATGATCACGTTTCGGACGTCGCTCACGGCTTCATTCCTCGTCTCTGGACTGCGTCTTCAGGGCCGGGTGGAACCCTCTCGGTGCTCTCACCCCACCCAACGGATCCTAAGGGGCGCGCATTCCCGCTGTGTCCGGGCACACGGCATCACACGAGAGACGAGGACCGAGCGCGCGTTCAGGAACGGGTGTAGGACTGCTTCAGCAGCACCTTGGCCTTGCCGACCGCGGGCTGGTCCACACACGCCGACTCGACGATGTAGGCGGTGACCCGGCTGTCGTTCGTGGCGTCCGGCACCACCACGAGCAGCGCTTCCTTGCCCTTGTAGACGCCTTCCTGGGTGGCGATCGCCGCGTCGTCCCGGCCGATTCCCCGCTGGACGCACTCGGGAACCGTCGGCTGTGTGAAGACGTGGTTCTCGGCGCCCGTCTCGGACTCCATGCCGAAGCTGCGCGGAGTGCGCGGACCGTTGCGGGTGCTCGGGTCGTCGGAGACGAGTCCGGCGACCTGCTCCTTGAGTTTCGCCTCGGAGAAGGTGTCCGCGAGCGCGGTCTGCTGTCCGTGGGCCGTGTCGTCGGCCGGGTCGCCGGCGGTGAGGGACGAGACGATGACGGAGCCGAGTCCGAGCGTGGCAGCGGCGGCCACGGCGCCGAGTACGGCGACCCTGCGGCGTCCCCCTCGCCGCCGTTCCTTGCGCCCCGGACCGGTGGTGGAGGGACGGGCGCTGCCGGTCGGACGGTCCGCGGGGGGCGGTGTTTCACGTGAAACATGCGCGTCGCTGCTGTCGTCGCCCGGCACGATCGGCGGTGCTTCGGCGGCGAGGGCGGCGTCGATCCGGGCGACCACGTCGTCGGGCATCCGCGACGGCCCCGGCAGTGTGCCGAGCAGTCCCTGAATCTCCTCCAGGGACGCGTACACCTCCGCGCAGTGCTCGCAGCTCTCCAGGTGCCGTCGCAGGACCGTGGTCCGGGACGGTGGGAGCAGGCCCTCGGCGAGGTCGGAGATCTCCGCGACGTCCGGGTGCCCGGTCATGTCTGTCGTCGACGACGTCACGCTCGTCCACCTCCGCCCTTCACTGCGGCTGAATCACTCGGTCCCGTGTCCTGCGTGCCCGCCCGGCGCGGCTCCGCTGCCGGTGGGACGGATGGCCCCGGAGTCCGGTTCCGTTCGTCGTCGGCTTTCCCGCCCCGGCCGGCCTTCTCGGCCCCGCCACTGCCGTCCGGGCGCAGGTGGGTCAGCAGCGGGAGGAGTCTGGCTCTGCCGCGGGCGCAGCGGCTCTTGACCGTGCCGGTCGGCACGTCGAGGATGCGGGCCGCCTCCGCGACGGGATAGCCCTGCATGTCCACCAGGACGAGAGCCGCCCGCTGGTCGGCCGGCAGGGTGCCCAGCGCCTCCAGCAGCTGACGGTGCAGGTCGTTGCGTTCGGCCGGGGCGGATGCCGATTCGTGCGGCTCCAGGAGCTGGTCGAGCCGTTCGGTGTCGTCGACGGGAGCGGTCTTGCGCGAGGCGGCCTTGCGGGCGCGGTCCAGACAGGCGTTGACGGTGATCCGGTGCAGCCAGGTGGTGACGGCCGCCTGGCCGCGGAAGGTGTGGGCGGCCCGGTAGGCGGAGACAAGCGCGTCCTGGACGGCGTCGGCGGCCTCCTCGCGGTCTCTCAGTGTCCGCAGGGCCACGGCCCACAGACGGTCGCGGTGACGGCGGACGATCTCCCCGAAGGCGTCGGGGTCCCCGGCGACATGGCGAGCCAGGAGGTCCTGATCGCTGACGTCGTCATGGTTCGCGCTGTCCGCCATCACACCCCCCCCTTCGCACGGCAGGCCCCTCAGCTGGTCACCTTGATGTCCGCCAGGCGGCCGCGCCACTGACCGTCCGATTGCATCGGCAGGTCGGTGAGCCACACCAGGAGGTACCGGCTCTGCAGAGCCTTGCCCGGCTTGAGTTCCACCGTCGTCCCCGAGCCTTCGGCGACCTTGCTGTAAGCGTCGAAGGAGGCCGGCTCCGTGGTGGCGTCCTTGCCCGCGCTGCGCAGCTCGACGGACGTGCTCCCGACGAAGGAGACGGTCACCTTCCCGACCTGCTGGACCTTGCCGAGGTCCACGATCACGCCGACCCCTGACTTGAGGCGGCCGAAGTCGGAGCTGTAGTAGTAGTCGGTCTGCCAATAGGTCGACGGACTGTCGTCGTAGACGTTCTTTATCTGGGACGGCTTCTCGGACTGATCGCCGAAGGGGTCGAAGTCGCGGGCGCCGACGATGGAGACCGGCTTGCCGGTCACCGGTGCCTTGGGGCCCTTGTCGCCGCCGTCCGTCGTCTGCGTCTGGTTCTGGTCGTCGGCCTTGCCGCCCCGCTCCATGAGCGCGTCCGCCAGCTGCCAGCTGCCCAGACCGAGCGCGGCGATCAGCAGGGCCGAGACGCTCCACTTCAGCGCCTTGCCGGTACGGCTCTGCAGCGGGGGCGGCGGCGTCGGAACCGGCTGGGTGACACCGGGACGCGGTGCCGGACGTCCGTAGGCGCCCTGCTGGTACGCGGTGCGCTGGTACTCGGGCGGGGTGGTGTACACGGGCTCCGGCGGCCGGATGCGGGGCATCTCGCCGATCGCCTTCACCAGCTCCTCCGGCGTGGTGCACGGGGACTCGTGGCGGGAGGCGGTGGCGCCGTCGTTGGCGAGTGCCCGCATGGCCAGCTCGGACAGCCCGCGGTGGACGCCCGCGCGTACCTGGTCCGGCGGGATGAGCCCGATGTCCTTGGGCAGCCCCGCGAGACCGTGGGCGTCGCTCTCGTACGGCCAGCGCTGGGTGAGCGCGGCGTACAGCAGGGCACCGATGGCCTCGGTGTCGGTGCGCTGAGGGGTGTCGGAATTGATGCCGCGCAGTGCGGCGTTGACGGCGAGCCCGCGGATCCGCCACTGGCCCGTCGACGTCCGCAGGACCGCGTTGGGGCTCAGGCGCAGATGGGCGAGGCCCTCGCGGTGGGCCGCCGCCATGGCCGACGCGACCTGACTGACCATCTGGTAGGCGTCGTACACCTCCAGCGGGCCGGAGGCGAGCAGCGCGGTCAGCTCGGTGGCGTCGGGGAGCCACTCGTGGACCACGTAGACGAGGTCGTTCTCCTCGACGGCGTCGAGGACCTGGACGAAGCGGGGATCGCCGAGCAGCGCGGAGGAACGCGCCGCGGCCAGCACGGAGCGGGCGCGCGTGTGGTCCGAGGGGAGGATGTGGACCCCGACGGCTCGGCGGAGCTTCTCGTCGACGGCCCGCCAACTGCTGAAGCCGTCCAGACGGGTGACGCACTCCTCGAGGCGGTAGCGTCTGGCGAGCTTGTGCCCGCTGTGCAGTTCGGGAGGCGAGGCCTTGCCGGGTTCCTCGCTCGTCGGGTTCCCCTGTGCCTCGTCGCTGTCCGTGTCCCGCTCCCGGTTGTTGGCCACCCCGTCGGCCGTGGACTGGTCCGCCTGTGCGGTCAGCGGCTCGTCACCGCTGTTGTCTGCCACGTCGACGGCAGCTGTGCTCCGTTCCGCCACCGTCGTTCTGCCTCCCCATTCGCTGCGCGCCGACCGGCTCCCGATGCGCGCGGTCCGACGCCGAACCCAATTGTGCCCACAGTCCGCCGCTATGCACGACACACGGGGGCGAACGATGGTTGTGCGCCTACCCCCGCTCTCAACGTCCCAGGCGGCCGCGCACCATGCCGACCAGCGAGTTGACTTCCTCGATCCGCATGCGCCGGGCCGCGACGAAGAAGACGCCGAAGAGCAGCACACCGCCGGCCAGCAGCGCGGCGAACGATCCCAGCACGCCCAGGCCGAGCGTACGGCTGATCCCGTAGCAGGCCGCGCCGCTGATCAGGGCGGCCGGCACGGACGCGATGCACAGCCGGGCGTAGGTCCGCAGCACCCGTGCGCCGTCCAGGTCCCCGCCGAGCCGCTTGCGCAGCCTGCGCCAGGCGACGCCCACGCCGATCACATAGGCGAGGCCGTAGGAGGCGGCCATGCCGACGACGGCCCAGCGCGAGGGCAGCAGCAGGTAACAGAGTCCGGAGGCGGCGGCGTTGACCACGGCCACGATGACGGTGTTGTAGAAGGGCGTCCGGGTGTCCTCGTAGGCGTAGAAGGCGCGCAGGACGACGTACTGGACGGAGTACGGGATGAGGCCGAGGCCGAAGGCCATCAGCATGTACCCCATGTTGGTGGCGGCGCCCGTGCCCGAGGAACCGAAGATCAGGGTGCACATCGGGATGCCGAGGGCGACGAATCCGAAGGAGACCGGGACGATCGCGACGGCCGTCGTGCGCAGGCCCTGGGAGATGTCGTCCCGTACCGCGCCGCCGTCCTCCTCGGCCGCCGAGCGGGAGATGCGGGGCAGCAGGGCGGCCATCAGGGACACGGTGATGATGGCCTGCGGCAGGCCCCAGATCAGCTGGGCGTTGGCGTAGGCGCTGTAACCGGTGCCGGCGAGGTCGGTGTCCGTGACCGAGGCCGTGGCCAGCTGGATGACGACGAGGGCGCCCGCCTGGTTGGCGAGGACGAAGAGGATCGTCCACTTGGCGAGCATCGCGGCCTTGCCGAGGCCGTGGCCCTTCCAGTCGAAGCGCAGCCGCAGCTTGAAACCGGTCTCGCGCAGATACGGGATCATCGCCAGGGCCTGGACCACGAGGCCGAGGAGGATACCGATGCCAAGAAGGCGCTCGCCCTCCGGCGGGATGGACTCGACGGTCATGCCGGAGTCGGCGGCGGTGCCGTAGACCCAGAGGAACATGCCGAGCGTGACGATGATGACGATGTTGTTCAGGACCGGGGTCCACATCATCGCGCCGAACCGGCCGCGGGCGTTGAGGATCTGCCCCATCACCACATGGACGCCCATGAAGAAGATGGACGGCAGGAAGTAACGGGTGAAGGTGACGGCCGTCTCGTTGGCCGCGGCGTTCGAGGCGACCGGGTTGGACAGGGCGCGCACCAGCAGGGGAGCCGCGAGCATGCCGAGCGCGGTGAGGAGCCCCAGGGCGACCATGACGAGGGTCAGGAGCCGGTTGGCGTAGGCCTCGCCGCCGTCGTCGTCCTCCTTCATGGCACGGACGAGCTGGGGGACGAAGACCGAGTTGAGTCCGCCGCCGACCGTCAGGATGTAGATCATCGTCGGCAGCTGGTAGGCGATCTGGAACGACTCACCCAGCAGCGCGAGGCCCAGAGCCGAGACGATCATCGCCGACCGGATGAACCCGGTCAGCCGCGACACCATGGTGCCCGCCGCCATCACGGCGCTCGACTTCAGCAGGCCCCCCGCGCGTCCGCCCTTCTTGGGCGCCGCGGCCGGCGGGGGCGCCGGGGTGGGCTCGGGCTCCTGGAGAGGGGCCTCGGCCGCTTCCGGGGTGGGCGCCACCGCGTACTGGCCCGGCGCGGGCGCCGCGTGCTGCTGCCCGTACACCGGTGGCTGCCCGCCGTACTGGCCGGGTGCCGGGGCGTTCCCGTACGGGGCGGGCCCCTGTGGGGTGCCGTACTGGCCGGGCTGCTGGGGCGCACCGCCGTACTGGCCCGGTGCGGGCGCCGGCGCGGGAACGGAGGCGTGGTCGTCGTACGACGGGTGGCCGCCGCCCTGCTGCTGGTCGCGGAAGAGATGGGCGAAGGCGTCCGGCTCGTGGCGCTGCTCGCCTGCCTGGGTGACCAGGTCGTCGACACCGACGAACTGGGTGGTGCGCGGGTCGTCCCCGTACGGCAGGTACTGCGTCGGGCCCTCCGGCTCGGGCGCCGGGGTCTGGGCCCAGACGCGGGGGTCAGGGGCGTAGGGCGACTGGGCGGGCTGGGAGTACAGCGGCTGCTGCGGGTGGGCGCCCGGCGGCGGTGGCGGGTGCGCGGCGCGGTCGTAGAGCGCCTCGGAGACCGGGTCCTGGGCGGAGAGGTCCTGCGCCCGGTAGGGATCCTGGTCGTAGGCGTCCTGGAGGTACATGTCCGCGTGCGGCTGCGGCGGTGTCTGTCCGGGGTCGGACGGCGGACCCTCGGGGTGACCCGAGCCGTCCGCGGTCCGACCGCGGTCACCGTCGTACGGCGCGTTCATGGTTACCCCACCTCATCGTCCCGGGCCGACCGGCCACGACATCCTCAACGGTCCACTCTCTCACCCGTGCCGGACGGGTCGGCGCTTTCCGCTGGGGTGTCCGGTGTCGGGTCACTCGGCTGCTCCGGGTCGCCTGCCCGGGAGCGTGCCCCGGACTCCTCCTCGGGACGCCCGTCGGTGCCTTCCTGGTTCTCCGGTCCGTCCTCGGAGTCTTCGGGGGCCTCGGCCGCCGCGTCCGAGCCGTCGCTTCCGTTGTTCTCAGCCTTCTCGGCGTTCTCGGCGTTCTCGGCGTTCTCGGCCTCGCGGGCAGCGGCCCGCTTGCGCTGGGTGTACATCCGGAAACCGGCGAGGACGAGCAGCAGGACACCGCCGCCGATGACGAGCATCACGGTGGCCGTGATCTCGGTGACCTTCACGTCGAAGGTGACGGGATCGCCGTACTTGCGCCCGTCCGCCGTGTACAGCTGGGCGATCACCGTCGCCCGGCCGTTGGCGTTGGCCGACGTGGTGAACTTCACCGACTGGCTGTGGCCGCCGGAGACCGAGATCGGCTGTTCCTCGTAGTCGGCGCCGTCGATCTCCAGGCGGGTGGGGTTCGTGGAAGTGAGCCGAAGGACCAGCGGTCCGACATCCTGCACCAGGTTGTTCTGCACCGTCACGGGAATCGTGGCGCTGCGGCCGGAGAGCTTCGTCTCCGACTTGTCGATCAGTCTGACCCGGCCGGTCAGCCCGTCGAGGTAGGACTTCACCCCCGAGCGGAAGGACGCCGCCTCGTCGGCCCGGCCGCGCCAGGAAGCCGACATCTCCCGGTTGAGCGCGCGCCCGAAGGGGGTTGCCACCCGGGACGGGTCCGACAGGACGACCTTGAAGTTGTCGAGGGTGTCCTGGGTCCGCGCGATCTGCACGAACGCCGACCGGGGAAGCTCCTTCTTGCGCAGGGCCGAGGGGTAGGAGGAGGCCGATGGGACCTTGGTGGTCGCCTCCGGGTCCGGCTTGGCCGCGGCGGCCGCCGACAGCTTCTGGGACTCGGACCAGGTGCCGCCCTGCAGTGCCCGCAGCGCCTCGGCCATCGCGCGGGCCTGGCTGCCGGAGGGCATCCGCTGCGGGGCGACGACGACACTGCGCTGCTCGCTCGTCTGGTGGTTCAGCGCCAGGCTCTGGGCGAGGAAGCGCTGGACCGCGAGCGTGGAGGAGGACGCCTTGGCCAGGTCGCCCTCGAACGCCGTGGACAGCCGGTCGTCCGCGACGACGGCCGTCGTGCCACCGCCGATGGGCCGGGCCGCCGAGGGCGTGTACGGCAGCCCGCTGGTCTCCTGGAGGCTGTCACTGCGGGCGATCACCTTGTCGGCTCCCGCGGAGGTGGCGACCTTGACGATCGAGCGGTCGATCGCGCCGTCCACGGGCCAGGCGAAGTCGGTGCTCGGCTTCACGTGGAGGATCGGGTCGACCGTGTTGTGGATGACGTCCGTGGCGCTCTTGAGCTGATTCAGGGAGCCGGTCACGTCGGTGCCGTTGTGCGCCAGTGACGCCAGATCCGGGTCGGCGAACGGGAGGGAGATCACCTCCTTGTCCGCCACCGCGTCCTGCAGGTCCGCGAGCCACTGCTTGGCCACGTCCTGGTGGGTGCCGGCGACCGTCCTGTCGCCGTCGCGGACGCTGTAGTTCCCCGTCATCGCGTCGACGGACGCCAGCAGGTCGGGATCGACGACCCAGGTCACGTCGAGGTCCTTGCCGAGCGTCACCATCTGGTTGAGGCGACCCCCCGGGGAGATCTCCTTGGCCAGGTCGTCGTTGAGGAAGACGGGTGTCTGTTCCTCGTTCGCGCCGGTCTCGGCGGCCATGTGCGTGGTGGAGACGAGCGGCCACAGAGCGGTCGTCTTCGTCGTGGTGCCGGCTTCGTCGGGCTGCCAGGGGAGGAAGGTCCGCTGGATGCCGAGGATCTGCTCCCACGGCTGTGCTGAGGTCTGTCCGGAGAGGGACACGGCGAACTCGTAGACGCCGTCGTCTCCGAGGTCGAGGTCGTCGACCGGCACGGAGATGTTGAAGTGCTCGGCGACACCGGGGGTGAGCTTGGAGAACTTCTCGGAGTACTTGTCGTCGATCTCCGGCGCGACGGTGCCCTGGAGGTCGTCGCCGTCCCTGGCGATCGCGTCGATGGAGGAGCGGGTGTTGATCTCGGCGCCCAGGCGCAGGCCCACATGGGCGTCGGTGACGGTCTGCTTGCCGTTGTTGGTCACGGTGCCGGACACGGTCACGGTGTCGCCGTCGGTGGGCGCCGAAGGGGTGAGCGAGTCGACGGCGACGGCCACGGAGCCCGCGTCGCCGTCGGCCTTCGCGGTGGGCTGCCCGTCTGCGTGCGCCGGGCCCGCGGTCGGCAGCTGGACCAGGCCAGCCAGCAGTGGCGCACCCGCGACCAGCGCCGTGGTGCGCCGTAGCCACCGGCGGGCAGGTGAGGGACCGCTCCCCTGGAAGTCTGCCGCCTCGGCCACGCGCTCGCCCGTCCCTCGTCGTCGTCAGTGGTCGTCGGAATGTGCGTCCACGCATGGTAACGATGCGCGCTGAGGGGAAGTGCCGCGGCGTACGCCACAAGATCGGCGGCGGAGCACGGCCGTCCTGTATATGCGCGTATGGAGGGAGGGGCGCTGAGGAGCGGGGTTCGGTGCGCGCTCCATGGGGGCGCGGCGGTCCGCGCGAGCCACGTACCCTGTTCTGTTGTGCCGAACGCCAACGAAGCCAACCTCAGTGCCCCCGCCCAGGAGCAGCGCCGCGCGGTCAGCGAGCTGCTGCGGGTCGCGCCAGTCGCCGACGAGCTCGCCCGCCGTTTCCAGGAGGCCGGGTTCTCCCTCGCCCTGGTCGGCGGCTCGGTCCGGGACGCGTTGCTCGGCCGGCTCGGCAACGATCTGGACTTCACGACCGACGCCCGCCCACAGGACGTGCTGAAGATCGTGCGGCCCTGGGCGGACGCGCTCTGGGAGGTGGGGATCGCCTTCGGCACGGTCGGCGCGCAGAAGGACGGTTACCAGATCGAGGTGACCACGTACCGGTCGGAGGCGTACGACCGCACCTCGCGCAAGCCGGAGGTGTCGTACGGCGACTCGATCGAGGACGATCTGGTCCGCCGGGACTTCACGGTGAACGCGATGGCCGTCGCGCTGCCGGAGAAGAAGTTCATCGACCCGCACGGTGGCCTGGACGACCTCGCCGCCCGTGTCCTGCGCACCCCCGGAACGCCCGAGGAGTCCTTCTCGGACGATCCGCTCCGGATGATGCGGGCCGCCCGCTTCGCCGCGCAGCTCGACTTCGAGGTGGCGCCGGAGGTCGTGAAGGCCATGACGGACATGGCCGGGCGTATCGACATCGTCTCCGCCGAGCGGGTCCGGGACGAGCTGAACAAACTGATCCTCTCCCCCCACCCGCGCAAGGGACTGTCCCTGCTGGTGGAGACCGGATTGGCCGAACACGTCCTTCCCGAGCTGCCGGCCCTGCGACTGGAGCGGGACGAGCACCACCGGCACAAGGACGTCTACGACCACACGCTGATCGTCCTGGAGCAGGCGATGGCGCTGGAGGAGGAGGGGCCCGACCTCACCCTGCGGCTGGCCGCGCTGCTGCACGACATCGGCAAGCCCCGTACGCGTCGCTTCGAGAAGGACGGCCGGGTCTCGTTCCACCACCACGAGGTGGTCGGGGCGAAGATGACGAAGAAGCGCATGACCGCGCTCAAGTACTCCAACGAGCTGGTGAAGGACGTCTCGCGCCTGGTCGAGCTGCACCTGCGCTTCCACGGTTACGGCACCGGCGAGTGGACGGACTCCGCGGTCCGCCGGTACGTCCGGGACGCCGGTCCGCTGCTGGACCGGCTGCACAAGCTGACCCGCTCGGACTGCACGACCCGCAACAAGCGCAAGGCCTCGGCGCTCTCGCGTGCCTACGACGGACTGGAGGAGCGGATCGCGCAGCTCCAGGAGCAGGAGGAGCTGGACGCGATCCGTCCGGACCTGGACGGCAACCAGATCATGGAGATCCTCGGCATCCGACCCGGGCCGGCCGTGGGACAGGCGTACAAGCACCTGCTGGAGCTGCGCCTGGAGAACGGGCCGATGGAGCACGACGCCGCGGTGGCCGCACTCAGGGAATGGTGGGACACCCAGCAGCGGTGAGTATGCGAAGAAACGTAAGAGGGGTCATGTTTCACGTGAAACATGACCCCTCTTCCACTTGTACGCCCGGTGACGGGACCTACTTCACTTCCTTGAGGCAGAGAACCACCCGGTGGCTGCTGCTGCCCGTCTGGTAGTAGGAGATCGTCGCCTCCTTGACCGCCTTGCACTTGCTGTCGTCGCTGGTGTTGTCGAACTTCTCGACCACCTCGAACTCGGCGTCACTCGAGGAGCAGTCGACCGTCTTGAGGTCCGGGCTGATCTGCGTGCCCTCGTTGTGCATGCAGTCGCCCACCGCGGTGGTCTCGGCGTCCGACTGCCCCACGTACCACTTGACCCCGCCGATCACGAGCGCCACCACGATGACGCCGACGATGCTCAGCAGCTTCTTCTTGAACCCGTTGGAGCGGGAGGGCGGCGGCACGGGCGCGCCGGGCGGGGGGAAACCCGGCTGACCGGCCTGCTGCGGGAAGCCCTGCTGGCCCTGCGCGTAGGGGTTCATGCCCTGCGTCTGCTGCGGAGCGGTCGGCTGGCCCTGTGCGAACGGGTTGCCCTGGGGCGGCGGAGTGGTCACTGGGTTCCCCCTGAAGAGATAGGTGCGTGTCGCGAACATGTCGCGAATAAGACGCACGTAAGCTATCGCTCCCCACTGACATCTCCGTAGCCCAGTGGGGCTTCGTGGCACTGATGTGACACTTACTGGCGTGCAAAGCGGGTCATAGCCACAGCAACCGCTCCGTAGATCACGGTGACTGTCACGATCAGCGTGACCGAGCGGCCGTCCGGGGGCAGCATCAGGGCGGCCACCCCGGCGGCGCCGACGAAGGCGACGTTGAACAGGACGTCGTAGACGGAAAAGATCCGGCCACGGAAGGCGTCGTCGACCGAGGACTGCACCACCGTGTCCGTGGCGATCTTCGCCCCCTGGGTCGTCAGCCCGAGGACGAACGCCGCGACGAGCAGGGGCGCGGTGGCGAACGGCAGGCCGAGCGCCGGCACCAGCACCGTGGCGATACCCGCGCACACGGCCATCCAGCGGCCGGGCCCGAGCCGCCCCGCGGCCCAGGGAGTGATCACGGCGGCGGCGAAGAATCCCGCGCCGGAGACACCCAGCGCGAGCCCGAGCAGGGCCAGTCCCTCGTCCGTGTCCGATGTCAGGGCGTACCGGCACAGCATCAGCAGCATGACCAGCAGGGCGCCGTAGCAGAACCGCATCAGCGTCATGCCCGCGAGCGACCAGGCGGCCTCCCGGCGCGCGGGCGCGGCGAGATGACGTACCCCCGCCACCAGATCGCGGGCGGTGACGGCGAGCGCCGACGCCAGGTGCGGCGCCCGCGTACGGTCGGGGCCCAGCAAGTCCACGGCGATGCTCAGCGACGCCAGGGCACCGCAGAGGTACAGGGCGGCCCCGAGCAGCACCACGGCGGCGTCGGAGTCCGCCACCACCAGGCGCACGACGAAGGCGAGGCCGCCGCCCGCCGTGGCGGCCAGAGTGCCGGCGGTCGGGGAGAGCGAGTTGGCGATCACCAGGCGTTCGGCGTCGACCACCCGCGGCAGCGCCGCGGACAGGCCCGCGAGGACGAAGCGGTTGACGGCGGTGACGCAGAGCGCGGAGACGTAGAAAAGCCAGTCGGGCACGGAGGCGACCATCAGGACGGCCGTCGCCGAGGCCAGTACTGCGCGCAGCAGGTTGCCGTAGAGGAAGACCTGCCGGCGGCGCCAGCGGTCCAGGAGTGCGCCGGCGAAGGGGCCCACCAGGGAGTAGGGCAGGAGCAGGACCGCCATGGCCGAGGCGATCGCGGCGGGCGAGGTCTGCTTCTCCGGGGAGAAGACGACATAGGTGGCGAGCGCGACCTGATAGACGCCGTCGGCGCCCTGGGAGAGCAGGCGCACGGCGAGCAGGCGCCGGAAGCCCTTCAGGCGCAGCAGGACGCGCAGGTCACGGACGACGGCCATGGGGCACAGCCTCACATACGGGAAAGGTCCCCGGGTCACGCGACCCGGGGACCTCCGACGTGCCGGAGCCGGCGCTCGTCAGCGCTCGACCTCGCCGGCGATGAACTTCTCGACGTTGGCGCGCGCCTCGTCGTCGAAGTACTGGACCGGCGGGGACTTCATGAAGTAGCTCGACGCCGACAGGATCGGGCCGCCGATGCCGCGGTCCTTGGCGATCTTCGCGGCGCGCAGGGCGTCGATGATGACACCCGCGGAGTTCGGGGAGTCCCAGACCTCGAGCTTGTACTCCAGGTTCAGCGGGACGTCACCGAAGGCGCGGCCCTCGAGGCGGACGTAGGCCCACTTGCGGTCGTCGAGCCACGCGACGTAGTCGGACGGGCCGATGTGGACGTTCTTCTCGCCGAGGTCCCGGTCGGGGATCTGCGAGGTGACGGCCTGCGTCTTGGAGATCTTCTTCGACTCGAGGCGGTCGCGCTCGAGCATGTTCTTGAAGTCCATGTTGCCGCCGACGTTCAGCTGCATCGTGCGGTCCAGGATGACACCCCGGTCCTCGAACAGCTTCGCCATGACGCGGTGCGTGATGGTGGCGCCGACCTGCGACTTGATGTCGTCGCCGACGATCGGGACGCCCGCCTCGGTGAACTTGTCCGCCCACTCCTTGGTGCCGGCGATGAAGACCGGGAGGGCGTTGACGAAGGCGACCTTGGCGTCGATGGCGCACTGGGCGTAGTACTTCGCCGCGTCCTCGGAGCCGACGGGCAGGTAGCAGACGAGGACGTCGACCTGCTTGTCCTTGAGGACCTGGACGATGTCGACCGGCTCCTCGGCGGACTCCTCGATGGTCTCGCGGTAGTACTTGCCGAGACCGTCGAGGGTGTGGCCACGCTGGACCTGGACGCCGCTGTTCGGCACGTCGCAGATCTTGATCGTGTTGTTCTCGGAGGCGCCGATGGCGTCCGCCAGGTCCAGGCCGACCTTCTTGGCGTCCACGTCGAAGGCGGCGACGAACTCGATGTCACGGACGTGGTAGTCGCCGAACTGGACGTGCATCAGGCCCGGGACCTTGGACGCCGGGTCGGCGTCCTTGTAGTACTCGACGCCCTGCACCAGCGATGCGGCGCAGTTGCCCACACCGACGATGGCTACGCGAACCGAACCCATTCCGGTTGCTCCCTGTGTGTACGAGTGAGGCCCTGACTGGGCGCTCACGTGGCGGTGTCGCCGGGCGTATCCGGCCGGGGGTCGTCCCCGGGCCGGGGCAGGCCGCCCGTCGCTCCAGATGTCGTGTCCTGTTGAGCGGTCCCCTCCGCGGCGGAACCCCTCAGGTCCCGCCCCGCCCGCTCGCTCTCGATGAGCTCGTTCAGCCAGCGCACCTCGCGCTCCACGGACTCCATTCCGTGGCGCTGGAGCTCGAGCGTGTAGTCGTCGAGTCGCTCCCGGGTGCGGGCCAAGGAGGCCCGCATCTTCTCCAGGCGCTCCTCCAGCCGGCTGCGCCGGCCCTCGAGAACGCGCATGCGCACGTCACGCGACGTCTGGCCGAAGAACGCGAAGCGAGCGGCGAAGGTCTCGTCCTCGTACGCGTCCGGGCCCGTCTGTGACAGGAGCTGCTCGAAGTGTTCCTTGCCGTCGGCCGTCAACCGGTAGACGATCTTGGCGCGCCGCCCCGTGAGGGAGGCCGCGGCCTCGCCGACGTTCCCCGGCTCCTCGATCAACCAGCCGTTGGCGACCAGCGTCTTGAGGCAGGGGTAGAGCGTCCCGTAGCTGAACGCCCGGAACACACCCAGTGATGTGTTGAGTCGTTTGCGCAGCTCATAGCCGTGCATCGGGGATTCGCGGAGCAGGCCGAGTACGGCGAACTCGAGGATGCCGGAACGCCGGCTCATCGTCGCCTCCTCTCGCCCTTATGCCGCGCTGATGTATCGACTCGATACATCTGCACGATAGAACGAGCTTCCGTGCGCGACAAGAGGGGGATCGGTGAACGGGATCACATCAGGGTTTCATCACGAG
This sequence comes from Streptomyces rochei, assembly GCA_002155895.1. Taxonomy (GTDB): domain Bacteria; phylum Actinomycetota; class Actinomycetes; order Streptomycetales; family Streptomycetaceae; genus Streptomyces; species Streptomyces rochei. The sequence continues at coordinate 16,255 of MUMD01000108.1, read as the reverse complement.
CAAGTTGCCTGATTTGAGATGAACTTCGGGGCTCGGGGGTTTTGACGGTGCGTAGTCTGTGCGCCATGCAGACCACCGGGAACCGAGTGACGTCTGGGGGCGTCCCTGTCCCTGGTGCAGTACGGGTGAATGCGGAAGGGACCGCATCCGTACTTCGGGGGGACCGGAAACCAGCCGCCTTTACCAGGCGCGCAAAGGTGCGCCTGCCCGAGGAGTAGTCGTTCGATGAGCGAGCACCGTCGCAAACCGCCGCAGCCGCAGGGAGGCGGACGTGCCGCGGCCCGACGCGGCCAGTCCGGCTCGTCCTCCGGCCGCCGCGCGGCACCGCGGGGCGCCACAGGGTCTCCGTCCGGCTCGTACGGTCAGGACGGCGAGGAGCGTCCGTACGGCAGCCGTGCCGAGGCCCGGCGCGCGGCACAGCGGAGCGGAGGCGGCCGACGCAGAGCGGCCGAGCCCGGTCGAGGTGGCCGGCGGGCCGCTCCCGGCGGCGCGGGCCCCGGGCGGGGCCGGGCGGCCGCGAGCGGCAAGAAGCGGTTGATCGACTACCCGCGCCACGACAAGGACGGGTGGCGCCGCTGGATGCCCTCCTGGAAGCTCGTCGCCGGGCTGTGCATCGGCTTCTTCGGCGCCGGGGTGGCCGCCGCGGGGCTCGCCTACGCCATGGTGCAGGTTCCCGACCTGGCCAAGACCGCCACGGCGCAGAACAACGTCTACTACTGGGCCGACGGCTCGCAGATGGTCGCCACGGGCGGTGAACGGAACCGCCAGATCGTGAGTCTCCCGCAGATTCCCGAGGCGATGCGCAACGCCGTCATCTCCCAGGAGAACAAGACCTTCTACTCCGACAGCGGCATCGACCCCAAGGGCATCGCCCGGGCCGTGTTCAACATGGCCAAGGGCGGCGACACGCAGGGTGGCTCCACCATCACCCAGCAGTACGTGAAGAACGCGATGCTGAACGACCAGTCGCAGACCATCTCCCGCAAGGTCAAGGAGATCTTCGTCTCGATCAAGGTCGGCGCCGAGGAGCCGAAGGACACCATCCTCGAGGGCTACCTGAACTCGGCGTACTACGGCCGCGGCGCCTACGGTATCCAGGCGGCGGCCCGTGCCTACTTCAACGTGGACGCGGTCGACCTCAACCCCGGCCAGTGCGCCTTCCTGGCGGCGACCCTCAAGGGCGCCACCTACTACGACCCCGCGGGAGCGACCGCGATCGACCCGGCCGCGACTCCGGAGGCCAACCGCGGGCGGGCTCAGCGGCAGATGCAGGACACGCTCGACAAGATGGTTGAGTACGGGCATCTGAGCCAGGAGGAGCGGGCGAAGTACCCCGACCTCCCCGAGGTGAAGAACCCGCAGTCGAACTCTCAGCTGGGCGGCCAGATCGGCTATCTCGTCAGGCTCGCCAAGTCCTCCGTGGTCAAGAACGGCGTGGTCACCGAGCAGCAGCTGGAGAAGGGCGGCTACTCGATCTACACGACCTTCGACAAGAAGAAGGTCGAGGACCTCGAGAAGGCGGTCCAGAAGGTCTACAAGGAGAACATCGACCCCGAGAAGCGGCCTGAGAAGGACACCCACGTCCAGTTCGGCGGGGCCTCCGTCGACCCCGAGACCGGGGCCATCAGGGCCATCTACGGCGGTGAGGACGCGACCAAGCACTTCACCAACAACGCGGACGTGACCGGTGCCCAGGTCGGTTCGACGTTCAAGCCCTATGTGCTCGCGGCGGCGATGAAGTGGGGCGTGCGGGACCCCGAAGGCCCCCCGACCCAGGCGCAGGACGAACGTACCGTCGTCTCCCCGCGGAGCCTCTACAGCGGCGAGAACGACTTCAAGGTCAAGGAATACGACGGGACGGTCTGGAAGAACGAGAAGGGCGAGCAGTGGCTCCAGGAGAATGACGGCGAGCTCTCGGTCGGTGAGGCGCCCGACTACATGATCGACCTCAGGGAGGCCATGCGGGAGTCGGTCAACTCGGCCTACGTGCAGCTCGGCATGGATGTCGGCCTCGACAAGGTCGAGGAGGCCGCCGTCGACTCCGGACTTCTCAAGGACAGCCTGGCGGGCACGTCCTACCCGTCCTTCTCCCTCGGTATCTCCGACCCCAGCGCGATCCGCATGGCGGGCTCGTACGCCACCTTCGCGGACAGCGGAAAGCAGCGTGATCCCTTCTCGGTCACCAAGGTGACGAGCAAGGACGGCACGATCTACACGCACAAGGTCGAGACCAAGCAGGCCTTCACCGCGCAGGTCGCGGACAACGTGACCGACGTCCTGAAGACCGTCGTCGAGGACGGTACGGGCACGAACGCCCAGCTGCCCGGTCGTGAGGTGGCCGGCAAGACCGGTACCACCGACGGAAACAAGTCCGCGTGGTTCGTCGGCTACACCCCGCAGCTGTCGACCGCCATCAGCATGTTCCGTTACCCGGACGACGAGACCATCAAGAACCGCACCTTCCTGGAGATGTACGGAACGGGCGGCCAGAAGCAGATCCACGGTGCCTCGTTCCCCTCCATCATCTGGAAGGACTACATGGAGGACGCGCTGAAGGGCACCAAGCCGCTGAAGTTCCCGAAGCCGGAGCCCATCGGAGAGGTCGTCAACGACGCCCCGTCGCCGAGTCCGACTCCCTCGCCCTCTCAGAGCGAGGAAGAGACGAGCCCGTCTCCGTCTCCGTCGCCGAGCGAGAGCGAGACCACCAGTCCCTCGCCCTCACCGAGTGACACCTGTGGCGTCTGGGATTGGAATTGCGACAACGGGAACAACGGTGGCAATGACAGTGCCGGGAACGATTCGGGTGGCTCGGAGACCAGTCCGTCCCCCTCGCCCTCGTCCAGTCCGACAGGAGGCGAAGAGGACGACAGCAGAGGCAATCAGAACGGCGGACTCTTCGCCGGGCCGAACGGCTAGGCGCAGAAAAGCACCGCATGGGCGTTTCACGTGAAACACCCGCATGTTTCACGTGAAACAGGGGCCGCCGCACCCGCGAGGGTGCGGCGGCCCCGGCCTTTTCCCGGACGCGTACGGCAGGATGTGCCCCATGCCCAGTGCAGAATCGACGCCAGCGAGCGTGCGCGAGCCGGATTCGGTGCGGCCGACCAGGGAGGATGCGGTCGCCGCGGCCGGTAGTGAGCTGATCGGCGGTCCCCTCGGCCGCCGGGCCCTCCTCGGGACGTCCTGGTGGACGCCTGTGCGGGTGATCGCGCTCGTGGCGATCGGCATGTTCGCCCTCGGCCTGGTCCAGAAGGCGCCCTGCTACAACGGCGCCTGGTTCTTCGGCGCCAGTTCCCAGTACACGCACGCGTGCTACTCGGACATCCCGCACCTGTACCAGGGGCGGGGGTTCGTCGATGACCTGGTGCCGTACTTCGACAAGCTCCCCGGTGACATGGAGTACCTCGAATACCCGGTGCTGACCGGTGTGTTCATGGAGGTCGCGTCCTGGCTCACGACCGGCAGCGGCAGCATCCAGCACCAGGAGCAGTGGTACTGGATGGTCAATGCCGGGATGCTCATGGTGTGCGCGGTCGTCATCGCCGTCTGTGTGACCCGCACCCATGCGCGGCGCCCCTGGGACGGCCTCTTGGTCGCCCTCGCCCCCGCCTTCGCGTTGACCGCCACCATCAACTGGGACCTGCTGGCGGTCGCCCTGACGTCCGCCGCCGTCCTGATGTGGTCGCGGATGCGTCCGGTGGCCTTCGGCGTCCTCCTGGGCCTGGCCACGGCGGCCAAGCTCTATCCCTTCCTGATCCTGGGACCACTGCTGGTGCTGTGCTGGCGGGCCGGCAGATGGCGAGAGTTCGGGAAGGCGCTGGGAGGCGCGGCGGTCGCCTGGCTGGTGGTGAATCTGCCGGTGATGCTCTTCGCCTTCGACGGCTGGTCGAAGTTCTACACCTTCAGCCAGGAACGGGGCGTCGACTTCGGGTCCTTCTGGCTGATCCTGGTCCACAACACCGACAACCCGCCCAGCACGGAGACCGTCAACACCCTCGCCACGCTGCTGATGCTGCTGTGCTGCGGCGCCATCGCCGCACTCACCCTCATCGCACCGCGCCGGCCGCGGTTCGCCCAGCTCGCCTTCCTGATCATCGCGGCCTTCATCCTCACCAACAAGGTCTACTCACCGCAGTACGTGCTCTGGCTGGTGCCGTTGGCCGTGCTGGCCCGGCCGAAGTGGCGTGACTTCCTGATCTGGCAGGTGTGCGAGGTGGCGTACTTCCTCGGCATCTGGATGTACCTCGCCTACACGACCAGCGGCGACGCCCACAAGGGGCTGCCGACGGACGGCTACCACTGGGCCATCGGCGTGCATCTGCTGGGCACGCTGTTCCTGTGCGTGATGGTCGTGCGGGACATCCTGATGCCGGACCGGGACCCGGTCCGGCAGACCGGCGACGACGACCCCTCCGGAGGGGTGCTCGACGGCGCGCGGGACGTGTTCGTCCTGGGCCCCGCGGCTCGAACCGGACAGCACTCGGCCCACTTCGAGGGGCCGCTGGTGCGATGGGGCGCGGGCCGGCAGACGGGCGGTTCGCTCTCGGCGAACGAGTAGGAGTCGGCGAGCGAGTAACCGCCGACGGACGGGCAGGACGCTGGAAGGCCGTGCACGGGAGCCCCCGTGCACGGCCTTTTCGCTCTTCCCGCTAGCGGTCGAGGATGCGGTCGAACTGCGTGGTGGTGTGGCGCAGGTGGGCCACCAGCTCGTCGCCGACCGTCGGCTCGGGCGCGTCCGAGGGAACGAACAGGATGGAGACCTGCATGTGCGGCGGCTCCGCGAACCAGCGCTGCTTGCCGCCCCAGACGAACGGCGAGAGATTCCGGTTGACCGTCGCCAGACCGGCCCGGGCGACGCCCTTGGCCCGCGGCATGACGCCGTGCAGCGCCTTCGGAGCCTCCAGCCCCACGCCGTGCGAGGTACCGCCCGCCACGACCACCAGGAATCCGTCGGAGGCCGCCTTCTGCTGCCGGTAGCCGAAGCGCTCCCCCTTGGCGACGCGCGTGACGTCGAGGACGGCGCCCCGGTACTCGGTGGCCTCGTGGTCCCCCAGCCACAGCCGGGTGCCGATCCGGGCCCGGAAGCGGGTCTGCGGGAACTGCTGCTGGAGGCGCGCCAGCTCGTCCGCCTTGAGGTGGCTGACGAACATCGTGTGCAGCGGGAGCCGCGCCGCACGCAGCCGGTCCATCCAGCCGATGACCTCCTCGACGGCGTCCGAGCCGTCGGTGCGGTCCAGGGGCAGGTGGATGGCGAAACCCTCCAGCCGGACGTTCTCTATGGCGGCGTGCAGCTGCGGCAGGTCCTGCTCGCTGATGCCGTGCCGCTTCATCGAGGACATCACCTCGATGACCACACGCGCGCCCACGAGGCCGTACACGCCGTCCACGGACGACACCGAGCGCACGACCCGGTCGGGCAGCGGCACCGGCTCCTCACCCCGCCGGTAGGGCGTGAGCACCAGCAGATCGCCGCCGAAGAAGTCCTTGATCCGGGCTGCCTCGTACGTGGTGCCCACGGCCAGTACGTCCGAGCCCAGCCGCGTGGCCTCCTCCGCCAGCCGCTCGTGCCCGAAGCCGTAGCCGTTGCCCTTGCAGACCGGGACCAGCCCGGGGAACTGCTCCTGCACGTGCTTGTGGTGCGCCCGCCAGCGCGCGGTGTCGACGTAGAGGGTGAGCGCCATGGCCGGACCTGGAACCTTTCTCGTGGCTGTCAGAGGTGCGGGTGGGGATGTGCGGTGGATCAGCGGCGCGACATGTAGATGTCGAGCGCCTTGTGGAGCAGTTTGTTCAGCGGGAAGTCCCACTCACCGAGGTACTCGGCCGCCTGCCCGCCCGTGCCGACCTTGAACTGGATCAGGCCGAAGAGGTGGTCGCTCTCGTCGAGCGAGTCGGAGATGCCGCGCAGGTCGTAGACGGTGGCGCCGAGCGCGTAGGCGTCGCGGAGCATCGCCCACTGCATGGCGTTCGACGGGCGGACCTCGCGGCCGATGTTGTCGGAGGCGCCGTAGGAGTACCAGACGTGCCCGCCGACGACCAGCATGGTCGCCGCCGACAGGTTCACCCCGTTGTGCCGGGCGAAGTACAGCCGCATGCGGTTGGGGTCCTCGTTGTTGAGGGCCGCCCACATGCGCTGGAAGTACGACAGCGGACGCGGCCGGAAGCGGTCGCGCACGGCCGTGATCTCGTACAGGCGCTGCCATTCCTCGAGGTCGTGGTAGCCGCCCTGGACCACCTCGACACCGGCCTTCTCGGCCTTCTTGATGTTGCGGCGCCACAGCTGGTTGAAGTTCTTGTGGACCTCTTCCAGGGAGCGGTTGGCCAGCGGCACCTGGAAGACGTAGCGGGGCTGGACGTCGCCGAAGCCGGCGCCGCCGTCCTCGCCCTGCTGCCAGCCCATGCGGCGCAGCTTGTCGGCCACCTCGAACGCGCGGGGCTCGATGTGGTCGGCCTCTATGTCACGCAGGCGCTTGACGTCCGGGTCCTGGATGCCCTTCTTGATGGAGGCCGCGTCCCAGCGCCGGATGATCACCGGCGGTCCCATCTTCACCGAGAAGGCGCCCTGCTGCTTCAGGTGCGCCAGCATCGGCTCCATCCACTCCTGGAGGTTCGGCGCGTACCAGTTGATGACCGGTCCCTCGGGGAGGTAGGCGAGGTAGCGCTTGATCTTGGGGAGCTGCCGGTAGAGGACCAGGCCGACACCGACCAGCTGACCGGTCCGGTCGTCGAACCAGCCGAGGTTCTCCGAGCGCCATTCCGCCTTCACGTCTGCCCAGGCCGGGACCTGCATGTGACTCGCCGCCGGAAGGCTCTGGATGTACGCCAGATGCTGCTCGCGGCTGATGGTCCTCAGGGTCAGGCTCATTCGGGGCGCTCCTCGGGCTGGTGTGTCCCCATGGGTACAGGGGCTCCGGCTCTCGCGCGAAGCCTACTGCGCCCTGTGAGCGCCCCGTCCGGCGTACGGGTGTCGGAGGGTCCTCGGTGGACGGGTCGAGACGGGCTCAGCCGAAGAAGCCACCGTGGTTGATGCCGAAGAACAGACCGAGCGCGGAGCCTCCCAGTGCCAGGACCAGGCCGAAGCGCTCACGCGTCGTCACCGAGATGAGCTGCCCGTACCCCGCGGTCAGGACGCCCAGCAGTCCTGCCCAGGAGGTCAGGACGTGGAGCCCGCGGAAGCTCGCGGTGGCCAGGGCGAGCACGGCCAGGACCAGGCCCACGGCCAGCAGGGTGTCCTGGAGGGGGTGCGGTTTGCCGTCGGTGGCCAGCAGGCCGGTCCGGGGCTTGGCGGGTCGCATGATCTGTGCCATGGGGAACCTCCTGCCGAAGGCAGTGTGTTTTCGCCCTCACATCCGCTGAGTACCGATTGTGTCCCCTCACCGCCGGATTTCAACCGCAGGCGGGTGGGCGGGTACTCTGTACCTTCTGCACTGGTGTCTTCTGCCGTCCACGGCCGGGCGCCTCCTCGGAGGAAGCCCGATTGTCAGTGGGTCCTGGTTTACTCGTTGATGCCGGTGCCAACGCATCGCAACCCTCCTGCCACGGAACGACCGTGGCCGCTGAGTCCAAAGGAGGTGGGTTCCACATGCGTCACTACGAGGTGATGGTCATCCTCGACCCCGATCTCGAGGAGCGCTCTGTCTCCCCGCTGATCGAGAACTTCCTCTCCGTCGTCCGTGACGGCGGCGGAAAGGTCGAGAAGGTCGACACCTGGGGCCGTCGTCGTCTCTCGTACGAGATCAAGAAGAAGCCCGAGGGCATCTACTCGGTCATCGACCTGCAGGCCGAGCCTGCGGTCGTCAAGGAGCTCGACCGCCAGATGAACCTGAACGAGTCGGTCCTCCGGACCAAGGTCCTCCGTCCCGAGACCCACTGAGCCCTCGGCTCAGCTGATCCCGGGATCCGAGTAGCAGCAACCAAGCAGCCAGAGCAAACCCGCCGAGAGGTTCCCCCATGGCAGGCGAGACCGTCATCACGGTCGTCGGCAATCTTGTCGACGACCCCGAGCTGCGCTTCACCCCGTCCGGTGCGGCCGTCGCGAAGTTCCGTGTCGCGTCGACCCCCCGCACCTTCGACCGCCAGACCAACGAGTGGAAGGACGGCGAGAGCCTCTTCCTGACCTGCTCGGTCTGGCGCCAGGCGGCGGAGAACGTCGCCGAGTCGCTCCAGCGAGGCATGCGCGTCATCGTGCAGGGCCGGCTGAAGCAGCGGTCCTACGAGGACCGCGAGGGCGTCAAGCGCACGGTCTACGAGCTGGACGTCGACGAGGTCGGCGCCAGCCTGCGCAACGCCACGGCCAAGGTCACCAAGACCTCCGGCCAGGGCCGGGGCGGCCAGGGCGGTTACGGCGGCGGTGGCGGCCAGGGTGGCGGCGGCTGGGGCGGCGGCCCCGGCGGCGGCCAGCAGGGCGGCGGCGCTCCGGCCGACGACCCCTGGGCGACCGGCGCTCCCGCCGGCGGCCCGCAGGGCGGCGGCCAGGGTGGCGGCGGCTGGGGCGGTGGCTCCGGCGGCGGTGGCGGCTACTCGGACGAGCCCCCCTTCTAGGGGCTCCACCCACACTTCTTGATCACACAGGAGAAACATCATGGCTAAGCCGCCTGTGCGCAAGCCGAAGAAGAAGGTCTGCGCGTTCTGCAAGGACAAGGTCACGTACGTGGACTACAAGGACACGAACATGCTGCGGAAGTTCATTTCCGACCGCGGCAAGATCCGTGCCCGCCGCGTGACCGGCAACTGCACCCAGCACCAGCGTGACGTCGCCACGGCCGTGAAGAACAGCCGTGAGATGGCGCTGCTGCCCTACACCTCCACCGCGCGATAAGGGAAGGGTGACCGACTCATGAAGATCATCCTCACCCACGAGGTCTCCGGCCTCGGTGCCGCGGGCGACGTCGTCGACGTCAAGGACGGTTACGCTCGCAACTACCTGATCCCGCGGAAGTTCGCCATCCGCTGGACCAAGGGTGGCGAGAAGGACGTCGAGCAGATCCGTCGTGCTCGCAAGATCCACGAGATCCAGACCATCGAGCAGGCCAACCAGGTCAAGGCCCAGCTCGAGGGTGTGAAGGTCCGTCTGGCCGTCCGCTCCGGCGACGCCGGTCGTCTCTTCGGTTCCGTCACCCCGGCCGACGTCGCTTCGGCGATCAAGGCCGCCGGTGGTCCCGAGGTCGACAAGCGCCGCATCGAGCTGGGCTCGCCGATCAAGACCCTGGGCGCTCACGAGACGTCCGTGCGTCTGCACCCCGAGGTTGACGCCAAGGTCAGCATCGAGGTCGTCGCTGCCTGAGCTTCGCTCACGCTGACGCGATGAGATGGGGCCGCACCCCCGGTCGGGGGTGCGGCCCCATCTTTGTTCGGGCGCGTTTCACAGGCAGCCATGTTTCACGTGAAACGGCCGCTGCCGCACAGGGAACGCTCAGCGCGTCGCACCTGTGACGACCCAGCGGCCCGAGCGGGTGCGCAGCCAGAGGGTGACCAGGCGCATCGCCATCATGAGCGTCATGGCGGCCCACAACGCGGTAAGCCCACCGCCGAGGGCCGGAACGAGCAGGGCCGCAGGAGTGAAGACCGCCAGGGTGAGCAGCATGGCCCAGGCGAGGTAGGGGCCGTCCCCGGCGCCCATCAGGACACCGTCCAGGACGTACACCACTCCGCAGATCGGCTGGGAGACGGCCACGATCACCAGCGCGGGCAGGGCGGCGTCCTTGACCGCCGCGTCGCCCGTGAAAAGGGGCAGGAACGCGGGACGGGACAGCACCACCAGCAGTCCGAGCGCCAGGCCGACCGCGACACCCCACTCGACCATCCGTCGGCAGGCATCGCGGGCGCCCTGGGCGTCACCGGCTCCCAGGTAGCGCCCGATGATGGCCTGTCCCGCGATCGCGATGGCGTCGAGAGCGAAGGCGAGCAGGCTCCACAGCGACAGGATGATCTGGTGGGCCGCGATGTCGGCGTCGCCGAGGCGAGCCGCGACGGCCGTGGCGATCATCAGGATCGCCCGCAGGGAGAGGGTACGCACGAGCAACGGCACTCCGGCCTGAGCGGAGGCCCTGATCCCGGCGATGTCGGGACGCAGGGAGGCTCCGTGCCGGTGCGCGCCGCGGACCACCACCCAGAGGTAGACCGCCGCCATACCGCACTGGGCGATGACCGTGCCCCACGCGGAGCCGGCGATTCCCAGGTCGGCACCGTAGACGAGCACGACGTTGAGGACGGCGTTGGCCATGAATCCGGCCACGGCCACATAGAGCGGGGTCCGGGTGTTCTGCAGCCCGCGCAGGACACCGGTGGCGGCCAGCACCACGAGCATGGCGGGGATGCCGAGGGCGGAGATCCGCAGATAGGTGATGGCGTACGGGGCCGCCGTGTCGGAGGCGCCGAAGAGATCCACGAGCCAGGGTGCGGTGGGCAGGACGACGGCGATGACCGCGGCGCCGAGCAGCAGCGCCAGCCAGATACCGTCCATGCCCTGTCGGATGGCGGACTGCAGGTCGCCCGCGCCGACACGGCGGGAGACTGCCGCCGTGGTGGCGTAGGCGAGGAAGACGAAGACGCTGACGGCCGTGGTCAGCAGGGCGGAGGCGATGCCGAGTCCGGCGAGTTGTGCGGTGCCGAGGTGGCCGACGATCGCACTGTCGGCGAGCACGAAGAGGGGTTCGGCGACGAGCGCGCCGAAGGCCGGCACGGCCAACGCGATGATCTCTCGGTCGTGCCGGCGCCGGGCGGTTCGGGAGCGCTCGGGAGCCTGTGTCATGAGCACCAATCTAATCGTCCACAGGTAAGACATGCAAAGCTTTTGCGACCCTTACTTACCCTCTCGTCGCGCGCACGTCCGGACACAGTTCGAAGTGATCTTGGCCCGACCGGAAAAGTTTTTCTTCTGCACAGGGCGTGGACGACAAAAGAGCAGATCAGAGCGTTTTCTTGGATCGACGCGAGGGCTTGTTCACAGGGCTGTCCACCGGGTCGTGCACAGGTTTCGGCGAGTTCTCCACAGCATCTGGCCCGTCGTCCACATGGCCTGTGGATAACCAGATTGGCTGACGGTGCCCGCGGGCCTACGGTTGTCCGGCGCCTGCTCCGTCCGCCGGCTTGTGAACCCTCACAAAACCGACGCGCCAGAACCGGAGTTGGGCGTCTTATTTGTCAGTGTCGTGCCGTAGAAATGAGAGGCACGGCGAGGTCCGCTCGGCGGACGGGAGGAGGTGGCTCGGTGAGCATTTCCGAGCCCTTGGACGACCCGTGGGCCGGCAGCGGTCCCAGCGATCGTCTGCCCGCTTCCCGCCGTCGCGGTGACAGCGGACGCGGCCGCGACGAGCAGCACGAGCGCGGTCCGGACAGCGGTGGGTGGGACGGCGGCGGGCCGTCGTTCGAGCGGGTGCCGCCGCAGGACCTGGACGCCGAACAGTCCGTGCTCGGTGGCATGCTCCTGTCGAAGGACGCCATCGCCGACGTCGTCGAGATCCTCAAGGGCCACGATTTCTACAAGCCGGCTCACGAGACGGTCTACCAGGCCATCCTCGACGTCTACGCCAAGGGTGAGCCCGCCGACCCCATCACGATCGCGGCCGAACTCACCAAACGCGGTGAGATCAACAAGGTCGGCGGCGCCTCGTACCTGCACACTCTCGTCCAGACCGTACCGACGGCGGCGAATGCCGCGTACTACGCGGAGATCGTGCACGAGCGTGCCGTGCTGCGCCGCCTGGTCGAGGCCGGTACCCGGATCACCCAGATGGGATACGCGGCCGACGACGACGTCGACGAGATCGTCAACCGTGCCCAGGCCGAGATCTACGCCGTCACCGAGCAGCGCACCAGCGAGGACTACCTGCCCCTCGGCGACATCATGGAGGGCGCGCTCGACGAGATCGAGGCGATCGGCTCGCGCAGCGGCGAGATGACCGGCGTACCGACGGGCTTCACGGACTTCGACTCCCTGACCAACGGTCTGCACCCGGGCCAGATGATCGTCATCGCCGCGCGTCCCGCGATGGGAAAGTCGACCCTGGCGCTGGACTTCGCACGGGCCGCGTCGATCAAGAACAACCTGCCGAGCGTGATCTTCTCGCTCGAGATGGGGCGCAACGAGATCGCGATGCGTCTGCTGTCCGCCGAGGCCCGCGTCGCCCTCCACCACATGCGCTCCGGCACCATGACGGACGACGACTGGACCCGTCTGGCCCGCCGGATGCCTGATGTGTCGGCCGCCCCGCTCTACATCGACGACTCTCCGAACCTGTCGATGATGGAGATCCGCGCCAAGTGCCGTCGGCTCAAGCAGCGCAACGACCTCAAGCTGGTCGTCATCGACTACCTCCAGCTGATGCAGTCCGGTGGGTCCAAGCGCGCCGAGAGCCGTCAGCAAGAGGTCTCGGACATGTCCCGAAACCTCAAGCTCCTGGCCAAGGAGCTGGAGATCCCGGTCATCGCGCTCTCCCAGCTGAACCGTGGACCCGAGCAGCGCACCGACAAGAAGCCGATGGTCTCCGACCTGCGTGAGTCCGGTTCCATCGAGCAGGACGCCGACATGGTCATCCTGCTCCACCGTGAGGACGCCTACGAGAAGGAGTCGCCGCGGGCCGGCGAAGCCGACCTGATCGTGGCGAAGCACCGTAACGGTCCGACGGCGACGATCACGGTCGCCTTCCAGGGCCACTACTCGCGTTTCGTGGACATGGCCCAGACCTGATCCCCGCGGCGGCCGGGGGAAATCAGCTCGACCTGGGGAGCGTCGGCCGCTGGACTGGGGGCATGACGACATCTCAGGAAACGCTGCTCCCCGCCACACGCCGGGCCCTGCTGCACCGGATCGCCGTGGCCCAGACGGAAGGACGGGCGCCGTCGCTCGTCGCGGCGGTCGTGCGTGACGGCCGGGCCGTCTGGCACGGTGCGCGGAACTCGGTGGAGGGTCACGGACCGGACGAGCACGTGCAGTACCGGATCGGCTCGATCACCAAGACGTTCACCGCCGTGCTGGTGCTCCGGCTGCGCGACGAGGGCGCGATCGACCTCGGCGACCCGCTGGAGAAGCACCTGCCGGGCACGGGGGCGGGGGAGGCCACCATCGCCGAGTTGTTGGCCCACTCCGGCGGTCTGGCTGCGGAGTCGCCCGCGCCGTGGTGGGAGCGGACGCCGGGGTCGCTGCGGCCCGAGCTGGCCGACGTGCTGGGCAAGCAGCCGCTCCTCCACCCGGTGGGGCGTCGCCACCACTACTCGAACCCCGGCTACACCGTGCTCGGGGCGCTGGTCGAGAAGGTGCGCGGCGCGGCATGGGAGGACGTGCTGCGGCAGGAGGTGCTGGACCCGCTGGGCCTGGACCGTACGTCCGGGCAACCGCGGTCACCGCACGCCGGCGGCTGGGCGGTGCACCCCTGGGCCGACGTGATGCTGCCCGAGCCGATCGAGGACCTCGGGCGGATGGCCCCGGCCGGTCAGCTCTGGTCCACCACGGGGGACCTGGCCCGGTTCGCCGTCTTCCTGACGCAGGGGGACGACAGGGTGCTGAGTGCCGCGTCCGTGCGGGAGATGCGGGCGCCGGCGGCGGCCATGGAGGCAGCGGACATCGCCGACGGATCGGCGTACGGGCTGGGGCTGCAGATCCAGCACCGGGACGGCCGGCTGCTCGTGGGTCACTCCGGATCGCTGCCCGGTTTCCTGGCCAACCTCACGATCAGCGTGGAGGACGACGTCGCCGCCGTGGTGCTGGCCAACTGCACGTCCGGTCCGCTGCTGGCGGGCGTCGGCGCCGACCTCGTCCGGATCGTCGCCGAGGCGGAACCCAGAATCCCCGCGCCGTGGACTCCGCTGACGGAGGCCGATCCCTCCTGCCTGGAGCTGACCGGTCAGTGGTACTGGGGCACCCACGCCTTCGCCCTGCGACTGACGGCCGACCAAGGGGTTTCGCTGGAGCCGCTGTCCGGTGCCGGTCGCCGCTCGCGGTTCCGGGCGAACGGCGACGGCACATGGACCGGGTTGGAGGGCTACTACGCCGGGGAACTGCTGCAAGCCGTGCGGCGCCCGGACGGAGCCGTGAGCCATCTGGACCTGGGGTCCTTCGTGTTCACACGACAGCCGTACGACGAGGGCGCTCCCGTGCCGGGCGGGGTGGACCCGCAGGGATGGCGCGGGATCGGCTAGGTCTCTCGTCCAGCCGGGGAACCGGGCCCTGTTTCACGTGAAACAGGGCCCGGTGTCCCCTCACAGCTGAAGCTTGAAGCCCGTGTGAGAGGCAGAGAAGCCAAGACGCTCGTAGAAGCGGTGAGCATCGCTGCGTGTCTTGTCGGAGGTGAGCTGCACCAGGTGGCAACCCTGTCGACGTGACTCGTCGACCGCCCACTCGATGAGCTGGGTGCCCAGACCACTGCCGCGCTCGTCGGCGTGGATACGCACCCCTTCGATGATCGACCGGACGGCTCCGCGCCGGGACAGTCCGGGCACGATCGTCAGTTGGAGGGTGCCGACCACACGGCTGCCGCGGACGGCGACGACGAGGTGCTGGTTCGGGTCACCGCTGAGGCGTTCCAAGGCGGCCAGGTAAGGACTCAAATCGTCCGGGGACTCGCGCTGGGCTCCCAGAGGATCGTCGGCGAGCATCGCGACCACCGCGGGGAGGTCGTTCTCCGTGAGGGGTCGTATCTCAAGATCTGTCATGGCCGCACCCTATGCAGGGAGGTTCACGCGGGCACCGGCGTCTTGAGTGTCTCGACGACCCGGACCAGCGGAGCCAGGTCAGGATTGGCGGCGGCTTCGTCGAGGGCCTCGCGCAGGNNCGTTGGTGTAGATGCCGCGGCGGTCGGTGGGGCACAGGTAACGCTCGAGCAGCCCCCGGTCCTCGAGGCGGGTGACCAGGCGCGTGGTGGCGCTCTGGCTGAGAACGACGGCGTCCGCGACCTGCTTCATCTGCAGATGCCCGCCGTCGCCGTCGTGCTGGCGGCTGAGCACGTCGAGCAGGGAGTACTCGCGCACGCTCAGATCGTGGCCGGCCTGCAGGGCCCGCTCGATGTGGGCCTCGATCCTCCCGTGCAGCAGGGAGAGGGCGCACCAGCCCTGGGAGAGGGCGGTGAGCGCGGGATCCGTCGCTGTCATGTGTTCCTCCGTCCCGGAGCGGCTGACACCAGGGTAGACCAAGGCCGCAATTGCCTCCGGTTGCAATTAGCCCGCGTGTGCAACTATTGTGAACGCACGCAAAGCGCTCCTGCAATCGTTTGGGAAGGTGTCCCCCTCCATGCCTCTCGCGCTTCTGGCCCTCGCGATCGGGGCCTTCGGTATCGGAACCACCGAATTCGTGATCATGGGCTTGCTGCCCGAGGTCGCGAACGACTACGGGGTCTCCATCCCCACCGCCGGCTTCCTGGTGACCGGATACGCCCTCGGCGTGATGTTCGGCGCCCCGCTGATGACCGTTCTCGGCACCAAGGTCCCGCGCAAGCGGATGCTGATGCTGCTGATGGGCCTCTTCATCGCCGGCAACCTGCTCTCCGCCCTCGCACCCGCCTTCGCCGTCATGCTGGCCGGCCGCGNNCGGAGCGATCGCGATGATGTTCACGGGCCTGACCGTCGCCAACGTCGTCGGTGTGCCCCTGGGCACGCTCGTCGGGCAGTCCGTCGGCTGGCGCGTCACCTTCGCCGTCGTCGCCGCGCTGGGTGTCGTCGGCCTGGCCGGTGTCGCCAAGCTGGTCCCCGACCTCCCCAAGGCGGAGGGCGTGCGGCTGCGCCACGAACTGGCCGCGTTCAAGAACGTCCAGGTGCTGCTCGCGATGGCCATGACCGTTCTCGGCTTCGGCGGTGTCTTCGCGGCCATCACCTACATCGCGCCGATGATGACCCACGTCGCGGGATTCGCCGACGGCTCGGTCACTTGGCTGCTGGTCCTCTTCGGCCTCGGCATGGTCGGCGGCAACCTGGTGGGCGGCAAGTTCGCCGACCGGGCCCTGATGCCCATGCTGTACGTCTCCCTGGGCGCCCTCGCCGTCGTCCTCGCGCTCTTCACGCTCACCGCGCACGACAAGTTCGCCTCGGCCGTTACCGTCTTCCTGATCGGCGCCCTGGGTTTCGCCACCGTCCCGCCGCTGCAGAAGCGGGTCCTGGACCACGCCCACGGCGCCCCGACGCTGGCGTCGGCCGTGAACATCGGCGCCTTCAACCTCGGCAACGCGCTCGCCGCCTGGCTCGGGGGCGTCGTCATCGGCGCCGGCTTCGGCTACACCGCCCCGAACTGGGTCGGTGCCGTGCTCGCCGCCGCCGCTCTCGTGCTCGCCTT
>MUMD01000107.1 GCA_002155895.1 Streptomyces rochei | reverse complement strand
CCTCGGCGACCGGCATCAGCTGCACGTGCAGGGTCCAGGACGGGTACACGCCCCGCTCGATGGCCTGCACCAGGTCCGTCTGGTGCGAGGTCGGGTCCTCGCCCGCCAGCTTCGCGGCCTCGTCGGCGGTCAGGCAGCGGATGCCCTGGTCCGNNNGACGCCGGGATGCCGCGGTCGCCCATCAGCCAGGTCACCTGGTGCGTGGCCTCGGGGGAGTGCGCCCAGAAGTCCCAGACGTTGTCCGGCTCCTGGCGGCCCGAGAACGGGTCGCGCTTCTGCGAGTGGATGAAGTCGGGGAACTTGATCGGGTCCTTGATGAAGAACACCGGGGTGTTGTTGCCGACGAGGTCGTAGTTGCCCTCCTCGGTGTAGAACTTCAGCGCGAAGCCGCGCGGGTCGCGGACCGCGTCCGCGCCGCCGAGGGAGTCGGCCACGGTGGAGAAGCGCAGGAAGACCTCGGTGCGCTTGCCGACGCTGCTCAGGAAGTCGGCGTGCGTGTAGTCGGTGACGTCGTCGGTCACCTCGAAGTGGCCGTAGGCGCCGGAGCCGCGGGCGTGCACCACGCGCTCCGGGATGCGCTCGCGGTTGAAGCGGGCCAGCTTCTCGATGAGGTGCTGGTCCTGGATGAGGAGGGGACCGCCGATGCCGGCGGAGGCGGAGTTCTGGTTGTCGGCGACCGGGGCGCCGGACTCTGTCGTGAGCACGCGCTGCGACATCGGGGACCTTCCGTGCGAGGGGTCAGCGGAAAACTATTTCCGCTTCGTGGAGCTTAAGTTCGGGTGACAGGCACGTCAACAGTTTGTTGAAGTGGGTTCCGGGCGGTGCCGCCGCTCGGGCGCGACAGGACAGGTGTCAGCGACGGCACCGCCCGGAGGTCTTGTCGACCGTCCGCGGTCAGACCTGGGCGCCGGACAGGCGCTCCACGGCCCGCAGCAGGGCCGAGTGGTCCAGGCCGCCGTCGCCCTGGGCGCGCAGCGAGGCCACCAGCTGGGCCACCACGGCGCCGACCGGCAGCGCGGCGCCCACGTTGCGGGCGGCGTCGGTGACGATGCCCATGTCCTTGTGGTGCAGGTCGATGCGGAAGCCGGGCTTGAAGTCGCGGGCGAGGAAGTTGTCCTTCTTCCGCGTCAGCACGGTCGAGCCGGCCAGACCACCGTTGAGGACGTCGAGGGCGGCCTTCAGGTCCACGCCCGACTTCTCCAGGAAGACCACGGCCTCGGCGCACGCCTGGATGTTCACGGCGACGATCAGCTGGTTGGCGGCCTTCACGGTCTGGCCCGAGCCGTGCGGACCGCACAGCACGATGGTCTTGCCCAGCGCCTCCAGCAGCGGCTTGGCCTCGTCGAAGTCGGCCTGCTCACCGCCGACCATGATGGACAGCACGGCCTCGATGGCACCGGCCTCGCCGCCGGAGACCGGGGCGTCCAGGACGCGGATGCCCTTGTCCTTCGCGGCCTTCGCGAGGTCGACGGAGGTCTGCGGGGTGATCGAGGACATGTCGATCAGCAGGGCGCCGGACTTCGCGTTCTCCAGGATGCCCTCGGGCCCATAGGCGATGGCCTCGACCTGCGGCGACGCGGGCACCATGGTGACGATCACGTCGGCGTCGCGCACGGCCTCGGCGATCGAGCCGGCCGCGGTGCCGCCGGCGGCGGACAGGCGGTCCAGCTTCTCCTGCTCCAGGGTGAAGCCGGTGACCTGGTAACCCGCCTTGATCAGGTTCTCGGACATGGGGGAGCCCATGATGCCGAGACCGATCCAGGCGACCTTGGGGAGCGTGCTCATGATGGGTGCCTCTCTGAAAATCTGTGAAGAGTTCCTGCGGGGTGGCGCTCAGCGGGCCGCGCGGGCCTCGGCCGGCAGCCAGGAGAAGGACTCGGCGCTGGGGTTGTCGCCCGGCTTGTACTCCAGGCCGACCCAGCCGTCGTAACCGGCCTTCCTCAGCCGGTCCAGCAGCTCCTGGAGCGGGAGGGTGCCCGTGCCGGGGGCGCCGCGGCCCGGGTTGTCGGCGATCTGCACGTGCCCGGTCTTCGCGGCGTACGCGTCGATCACCTGCGGCAGGTCCTCGCCGTTCATGGACAGGTGGTAGAGGTCCATCAGGAACTTGGCGTTGCCGAGGCCGGTGGCCTCGTTGACCTTGTCGACGACCTCGATCGCGGCCGGCGCCGACACCAGCGGATAGAGCGGCGACTCGGGCTTGTTGAGCGCCTCGATCAGCAGGATCGCGCCGATCCGGTCGGCCGCGCGGGCGGCGAGGGCCAGGTTCTCCAGCGCCAGCTTGTCCTGCTCGGCCGGGTCCACGCCCTCGACGCGGTTGCCGTACAGGGCGTTGAGCGCCGTGCAGCCGAGCGACTGCGCGAAGTCGGCGGCCACGTCGATGTTGGCGCGGAAGCGGTCCGACTCCTCGCCGGGCACGGACAGGGCGCCGCGGTCGGGGCCGGGCAGCTGTCCCGCGTAGAAGTTCAGCCCGGTGAGCTGGACGCCCGCGTCCTCGATCGCCTTCTTCAGGGCGTCGAGCTCGGACTGCTCGGGGGTGGGCGAGTCGATCCAGGGCCACCACAGCTCGACCGCGGTGAAGCCGGCCGCGGCGGCAGCCGCGGGACGCTCCAGGAGCGGGAGTTCCGTGAAGAGGATCGACAGGTTGACGTTGAAGCGCTGATCTGCGAAGCCCATCGGGTGCCGCGCTCCCTTCCGTTTCGTTCGTTGTTCCGCATTACGGAAGTTCGTTTCTGCGTAATGGAAGATTGCCGGTGGAGCTCCGCACTTGTCAAGAGGGGGCGGCGTAAAACGGTCACCGCGCGTTAGGTTGACCGGGTGCGATTGAGAGTGGAGTTCACGACCGAGCCCTTCGACCTGGACGAGGCGCCCGCGCACGCGGTGGTCGCCCGTGAGGTCGTCGAGGCCGCGGAGCTGGACGAGGTGGACGTCGGCCCGTTCGGCAACACCGCCGAGGGCGGCGCCGACGCGGTGCTCACCGCCGTGGACGCGCTGCTGCGCCGGTCCCTGGAGGCCGGGGCCACCCGGATCTCCCTCCAGGTCAACGTGGTCGGCCAGGGCGCCGAAGGGGAGGACGAGCGGTGACCGACCCGGGTCAGGGGCCCTTCATCGCGGCCGTCAAGCCCCTGGTCGACGCCATCGGCGGCGAGATGCTGCCGCCCGACGAGGCCGGTCAGGACGACGTCGTCCTCGCCTGGGAGGGCGCCGACGTCGTCGCGGTGCGCCTGCCCCAGCTCGCCGACTCCCTCGACCACATCCTCGCGGCCATGGAGCGCCGGCAGGGCAGGCCGCTGGCCGACCTGGACCGGCGCGCCAAGCAGGAGGTCGTACGCACCCTGGAGGCGCGCGGCGCCTTCTCCGTGCGGCACGGCGTGGAGACCGTCGCGAGCGCCCTCGGCGTCAGCCGTTTCACCGTCTACAACTACCTCAACCGCGAGAAGGACGCCTGACCTGCACAGCAGCCCCACACCATGAGCCGCCGTCCGGGATCCGGGCGGCGGCTTTCGTAACACCGAATTTTCAACAAAGTGTTGACGCGTTGTTTCCGAGGGCGTTAGCTATCGGCACGCCCGTTCAGCACAAGGCCACGGAGGCTCCCGTGACGTCCACTTCCGCGTCGGGCCTGGCCCGTTTCAACGCCCTCGAGGAGTCCGCGGCACTCGCGGAACTCCACGAGGCGTGTGCCTCGACGGCGTGGGCCCGGCACCTGCTCGCCGCCCGCCCGTACGCCACCGCCGAGGACCTGTACGCCGCCAGCGACGCCGCCATGGCCGAGCTGACGGCGGACGACCTCGCCGAGGCGATGGCCGGGCACCCGCCCATCGGCCGCCCCAAGCCGGGCGACCCGACCTCCTCCCGGGAGCAGGCCGGAATGGCCGGCGCCTCGGAGGAACTCAAGGCGGAGATGCTCGATCTCAACCTGGCCTACCAGGACAAGTTCGGCCACGTCTTCCTCATCTGCGCCACCGGCCGGACCGGCGAGCAGATGCGGGACGCGGTCAAGGAGCGGATCGGCAACTCGCCCGAGCAGGAGCGGGAGATCGTCCGCACCGAACTGGGGAAGATCAACCGCATCCGCCTGACCCGACTCGTCGAACAGGACGCCTGACCATGAGCACCAGCACCACCGCCTCCGTGTCCACGCACATCCTGGACACCAGCGTCGGCCGCCCCGCCGAGGGTGTCGCCGTCCAGCTCGCCGCCCGCGCCGGCGGCGAAGCGGACTGGCAGGCACTCGGCGGCTCCGCGACCGACGCCGACGGCCGGTGCAAGGACCTCCCGGCCCTGCCGGAGGGCACCACCCACGTACGGCTCGACTTCGACACCGAGACGTACTTCGCCAAGAAACAAGCCGCGGCCCAGCAGGACGCCCCCGCGCTCCGGGACAGCGAGAACGGCCGGCCGGTGTTCTTCCCCGAGGTCACCATCACCTTCGCGGTGGTGCCCGGGGAGCACTACCACGTTCCGCTGCTGCTCAACCCGTTCGGCTACTCCGTTTACCGAGGGAGCTGACCGACACATGACCCGTTTCGTCCTGGGACAGAACCAGTACGGCAAGGCAGAGAACCGCGTCGTCAAGATCACGCGGGACGGCGACACGCACCACATCAAGGACCTGAACGTCTCCGTCGCCCTCTCCGGCGACATGGAGGAGGTCCACCGCAGCGGGTCCAACGCGAACGTCCTGCCGACCGACACCACCAAGAACACGGTGTTCGCCTTCGCCAAGGAGCACGGGATCGAGAGCGCCGAGGACCTCGGCGTCAAGCTCGCCCGCCACTTCGTCGACAACAACGAGCCGATCCACCGGGCCCGCATCCGCATCGAGGAGTACGGCTGGGAGCGGATCGAGACCTCCAAGGGCGGCGCCCGCTTCGTCGGCTCCGACGAGATCGCCCACTCCTTCGTCCGCAAGGGCCAGGAGACCCGCGTCGCGCAGATCACCTACGACGGCCACGGCATCCAGGTGCTCTCCGGCTTCAAGGACCTCACCGTCCTGAACTCGACCAACTCCGAGTTCTTCGGCTTCCTGAAGGACAAGTACACCACCCTCCAGGAGGACTACGACCGCATCCTCGCCACCACCGTCTCCACCTGGTGGCGGCACAACTGGGACGGCATCGACTCCCACGCCCCGGACTGGGACCGCTCCTACAACGGGGTCCGCAAGCACGCACTCCAGGCCTTCGCCGAGACCTACTCGTACTCGCTCCAGCAGACCCTCTTCGAGATGGGTGTGCGGGTGCTGAACTCGCGCGACGAGGTCGAGGAGATCCGCTTCTCGATGCCCAACAAGCACCACTTCCGCTCGGACCTGTCGCCGTTCGGGATCGACAACGAGGCCAAGGACGGCGCCGTGTACTACGCCGCCGACCGGCCCTACGGCCTGATCGAGGCCACCATTCTGCGGGACGGCGCCGAGCAGCTGATCCCGGTCGACATGACCAACCTCTGACGCGGGACGCGCGCCGCCGGCCCGGCCGCTCGGGCCGGCGGCGCGCCACACCGGAGGGAACACCATGGCACAGCCTGCAACGGAGCCGGCGAAAGGCTCAAGTTCCACCCCGTCACCGGAGCACACGGAGGACGCCGTCACGTCCGTGCACCCGGTCGACGAGAAGCTCCACCCCTCGCGGCTCGTCCCCGCCGCACTCCAGCACATCGCCGCCATGTACGCGGGCGTTGTCACTCCTCCGCTCATCATCGGCCAGGCCGTCGGCCTCGACATCGAGGGCCGCACCCGGCTGATCGCGGCGAGCCTGCTCATCGCGGGCATCGCCACCCTGATCCAGACCATCGGCGTCAAGGGCTTCGTCGGCAACCGGCTGCCCTTCGTCAACGCCGCCTCCTCGGCCGGCATCGCGCCCATCCTCGCGATCGCCGAGACCAACAGCGAGGGCAGCCAACTCCCCGCCATCTACGGCGCGGTGATGGTCGCCGGCGTCTTCTGCCTCGCCGTCGGCCCCTTCTTCGGCCGACTGCTCCGCTTCTTCCCGCCCCTGGTCACCGGCGTGGTCATCACCCTGATCGGCGTCACGCTGATGCCGGTCCCGGTCGGCTGGGCCCAGGGCGGCGACAAGGCCGCCGCCGACTTCGGCGCGATGCGCAACCTCGCGCTCGCCGCCTTCACCCTCGGCGTCATCCTCGTCATCCAGCGCTTCGGCAAGGGCTTCGTCAAGCAAGTCGCCCTGCTCTTCGGACTGTTGATCGGCACCCTGGTCGCCATCCCGTTCGGCATGGCCGACTTCAGCGGCCTGAGGTCCGCGCCCGTCGCCGCGCTGCCCACGCCCTTCGCCTTCGGCGCCCCCGAGTTCCAGCCCGCGGCCATCCTGTCGCTGTGCATCGTGATGCTGGTGCTGATGACCGAGTCCTCCGCCGGCATGCTCGCCCTCGGCGAGATCTGCGACCGCCGCGCCGACTCCAAGGTCATCACCCGCGGCCTGCGCACCGACGGCCTCGCCACCCTGGTCGGCCCCGTCTTCGGCGGTTTCCCCACCTCCGCCTTCGCGCAGAACGTCGGCGTCGTCTCCCTCACCCGGGTCCGCAGCCGCTACGTCGTCGCCGTCGCCGGCGCCACCCTGCTGGTCCTCGGCGCCTTCCCCGTCCTCGGCGCCGTGGTCTCCCTGGTGCCGATGCCGGTCCTGGGCGGCGCGGGCATCGTCCTCTTCGGCTCGATCGCGGTCAGCGGCATCCGTACGCTGTCCGAGGCCGGGCTCGACGACAGCTCCAACATCATCCTGGTCGCCGTGGCCCTCGGCGCGGGCATCATCCCGCTGGCCGCCCCGACCTTCTACGCCGAGTTCCCCGCCTGGGCGCAGACCGTGCTCGGCTCCGGCATCAGCGCCGGCGCGCTCGTCGCGGTCACGCTCAACCTCTTCTTCCACCATCTCGGCACCCGTAGCCGCCCCGCGGCCGCGGCACTCAAATCCTCCTAGGGTCCTGCCGTGCCCTCCCCGCGGACACTCCACTCCCCGCCCGCGGGCCGCACCGAAAGAGAAGGAAGCAGCATGGCAGCATCAGCGGCAGCCGATCGCGTCGCCGTCCCCACGGCACCCGATCGCATCGTCATCGAGAACTGCGCCATCGCGACCGTCGACGCGGACGACACCGAGTACGCCTCGGGCCACGTCGTCCTCGTCGGCAACCGGATCGAGGCGGTCGGCGCGGGGCGGGCACCGGAGGACCTGGAGAACGTAGTACGCCGGATCGACGCGACCGGACACCTGGTCACGCCCGGCCTGGTCAACACCCACCACCACTTCTACCAGTGGCTCACCCGGGGCCTCGCCACCGACCACAACCTGTTCGACTGGCTGGTCGCGCTCTACCCGACCTGGGCGCGCGTCGACGAGCCGATGGCGTACACGGCGGCCCAGGGCTCGCTGGCGATGATGGCCCGGGGCGGGGTCACCACGGCGGCGGACCACCACTACATCCACCCGCGCGGCGCCGGAGACCTGTCCGCCGCGATCATCCGCGCCGCCCGTGAGATCGGCGTCCGCTTCACCCTCGCCCGCGGCTCCATGGACCGCGGCGAGTCCGACGGCGGGCTGCCGCCCGACTTCGCGGTGGAGAGCCTGGACGACGCGCTCGCCGCCACCGAGGCCACCGTCCGCGAGCACCACGACGCCTCCTTCGACGCGATGACCCAGGTCGCCGTGGCGCCCTGCTCGCCCTTCTCCGTCTCCACCGAACTGATGCGTCGGGGAGCGGAGTTGGCGCGCCGGCTGGGCGTCCGGCTGCACACCCACGGCTCGGAGACCGTGGAGGAGGAGAAGTTCTGCCACGAGCTGTTCGGCATGGGCCCGACCGACTACTTCGAGTCCACCGGCTGGCTCGGTGAGGACGTGTGGATGGCGCACTGCGTCCACATGACCGACTCCGACATCGACGCCTTCGCCCGCACCGGCACCGGCGTCGCCCACTGCCCGTCCTCCAACGCCCGCCTGGCGGCCGGCATCGCCCGGGTCCCCGACATGCTCGCCGCCGGCGTCCCGGTCGGCCTCGGCGTCGACGGCACCGCCTCCAACGAGTCCGGCGAACTCCACACCGAACTGCGCAACGCCCTGCTGGTCAACCGACTCGGCGGCCACCGCGAGGCCGCGCTCGACGCCCGCAAGGCGCTGCGCCTGGGCACCTACGGAGGAGCCCGGGTGCTGGGCCGCGCCGCCGAGACCGGCTCCCTGGAGGCCGGCAAGCTCGCGGACCTGGTGCTGTGGCGGATGGACACGCTCGCCCACTCCTCGATCGCCGACCCGGTGACCGCCCTGGTCTTCGGCGCCCCCGCGCCGGTGACAGCATCGTTCGTGAACGGCCGCCGGATCGTCGAGGACGGCCGGCTGCTCACCGTCGACGAGGACGCCGTCGCCCGCTCCGCCCGGGACGAGGCGCGACGGCTGGCGACCCTCGCCGCACCGAGCTGAACACCGAGCAACCGAACACCACTTGATCTCCGGCCGAGAGGGACGGCTCCCGGCCGGTAGCCGTGGACCCGAGCGGGGTCCATGGCGGCCGTCTCCGGGGCGTGCGTCCGTACGCACGCCCCCGGAGCGGTTCCCGTTTCCCCAGAACGGGGTCCGTCCCGGTCCCGCACGACCACCCGCACCACCTCCCTGACACCCGCGTCAATGCCGACGTGAAACCGACCGGAGGAACGCCGCCGTGGCCGACCACCCTGTTGACGAGAAACTCCCGCCACTGAAAATGGCGACGACCGGCCTGCAGCACGTGGCCGCCATGTACGCCGGAGTCGTCGCCCCGCCCCTGATCGTCGGTGCGGCCATCGGCCTCTCCGCGACCGAACTGACCTTCCTCACCGGCGCCTGCCTGTTCACCGCGGGCCTCGCCACCTTCCTGCAGACGCTCGGCATCTGGAAGATCGGTGCCCGGCTGCCCTTCGTCAACGGCGTCACCTTCGCCGGTGTCGCCCCCATGACCGCGATCGTCGCCTCCACCGAGGACAAGTCCGACGCGTTGCCGATCATCTTCGGCGCCGTCATCGTCGCCGGACTCCTCGGCTTCTTCGCGGCGCCCTTCTTCAGCAAGGCGATCCGCTTCTTCCCGCCGGTCGTCACCGGCACCGTCATCACCCTCATAGGCGTGTCCCTGCTGCCCGTCGCCTTCGGCTGGGCACAGGGACCGAGCCCCGAGGCCGACGACTTCGGCTCGTCGACCAACCTGGGCCTGGCCGCCATCACCCTGGTCATCGTCCTGCTGCTGCGGCGCTTCACCCGGGGCTTCGTCAAGCAGATCGCCGTGCTGCTGGGCCTGGTCGCGGGCACGCTCATCGCGATCCCGTTCGGCGTCACCGACTTCGGGCCGGTCGCGGACGCGAGCATCGTGGGCTTCCCGACCCCCTTCCACTTCGGCGCCCCGCAGTTCCAGCTCGCCGCGATCCTCTCCATGTGCGTGGTGATGGTGGTCTCGATGACCGAGTCCACCGCCGACATGCTCGCCCTCGGTGAGATCGTGGACCGCAAGGCCGACGAGAAGACCATCGCGGCCGGCCTGCGCGCCGACACCCTCGGTTCGGCGATCAGCCCGCTCTTCAACGGCTTCATGTGCAGCGCCTTCGCCCAGAACATCGGCCTGGTCGCGATGACCAAGATCCGCAGCCGCTACGTCGTCGCCGCGGGCGGCGGCTTCCTGGTGCTGATGGGCCTGTGTCCGATGGCCGCCTCGCTCATCGCGGTCGTGCCCCGTCCGGTCCTCGGCGGCGCCGGTGTGGTGCTGTTCGGCTCGGTCGCGGCCAGCGGCATCCAGACCCTGGTCCGGGCGGGCCTGGACAAGGACAACAACGTCCTGATCGTGGCGGTCTCCCTGGCCGTCGGCATCATCCCGATCGCGGAGCCGGAGTTCTACCACGCGTTCCCGGAGAACGCGAAGATCATCCTGGACTCCGGCATCTCGACCGGCTGCGTCGTCGCCGTCCTGCTCAACCTGGTCTTCAACCACATCGGCGGCCGCGCGCGGGACGCGGAGGAAGTGACCCACCCGATGGAGGCGGGCGAGGAGATCTCCGAGGCGACCCGTGCCCCGGCCACCCCGTGAGGCCGGCACCGGGTGAACCCCGGGCCTTAAGAGGGCCGGCGCCTCGACCAGAGGCGCCGGCCCGCACACGTACAGGGGCCGCTCCGGCCCCGCGCGTTACGGCCCGAGGAGGGCCGGACGGGTCGTCAGTTCCTCCAGCCGCCGTCGCGGGTCGGCGACCAGCTTGCGGGCCTCCAGGTCCATGAGCCCCCCGACGCCCTCGACCTCGGCGGCCACCGTGCCGTCCGTCTTGCGGATGACCTGGCGGATCCGGAAGGTCTTGCCCTCGCCCCATTCGAACGCGCAGGTCACCTCGACCTCGTCACCGGCGAGCAGCTCCCGGCGGAAGCGGATGGTGGTCTCCAGGGCCACCGGCCCCACGCCTCGGGCCACGAGGTCGGTCTGCCGGATGCCCGCCGCCCGGAGCAGCGACCAGCGGGCGTGCTCCGCGTAGTTCAGGTACACGGACTGGTTCAGATGGCCCTGTGTGTCGGTCTCGTACCCGCGGACGGTCACGGGCACGGAGAACGGCTCGCTCATCGCTACGCCTCTCCTGGTGGTCGTGCTGTCGTGCTGGACGTGCTGACCGACCGATCTTGACATGTGCCTCACACCCGGCGCGGGGAGGCCAGCAGATAACGGACCCGGGTGCGCGGATCGGTGTGCTCGCCCACCTGCCAGCCCGCTCGCTCCAGCGTCACCGCGCACTCCCGCAGCGCGGTCCCGTCCGGCTGGTGCACGGCGACCGCCTCCGGCTGCGGGGTCGCGCGCACCCGGTAGCCGTCGCCGTCGCCCGTCGCCGGGGTGTGCCCGGCGGCCTCCAGGGCGAGCGCGGCGGCCTGCACGAGATGGGTGCGCTCCCAGCCGCACGGCAGCTCCGTCGCCCCGTCGGAACGCGTCATCCGGCGCAGCTCCAGCAGCCCCTGCCAGGCGCCGCGCACCTCGCGCACGCGTGCCGGACCGTCCGCCGGCGCCGGATCCTCGCCGCCGACCCGCGCGGAGAACACGCCGTCGGCGGCCGGCGCGGGCGGCTGCCCGGCGGCCTCGGGCGTCTCGTCCCCGGCGGGCTGCTCCCGTATCCGGTGCCCCGCCGGGGTCAGGAAGTGGTCGTGCGGCGGGCGCGGGTGCCGGAAGGCCAGCCCCCGCTTCACCAGCGCCGTCAGCTGTGCCTCCGGGCCCTTCAGGCGCCCGGTGGCGGGATCGGCGGCGGCGATGATCCGCCGCTGCGCGGCGGTCGGCGACAGTGCCACGGCGTCTTCCTCCCCTCACCGGTCACACCTCGGAAGGCTACGACGGGGGTCTGACATTCCAGGCGGCGATCACCGGCCGGCCGTGTTCCGTGCCCAGCCGGCACAGCGTCCCTGTGCCCAGCTGGAAGAGTGCCCCGTGGGACGGCGGCAGCCCCAGGTGCCGCGCGGTCAGCACCCGCAGGAAGTGGCCGTGCGCCACCAGCACCACGCACCCCTCGGTGTTGGCGAACGCGGCCTCCACCCTGGCCAGGACCCGGTCGGCCCGCTCGCCGACCTCCTCGGGCGTCTCCCCGGGATGCTCCGGCGGCCCGGGGGCCACCCCGTCCGTGAAGAGGAACCAGTCCGGCCGGCTCCGGTGGATCTCGACGGTCGTGATCCCCTCGTACCCGCCGTAGTCCCACTCGTGCAGATCCGGGTCGACGCGCACGTCGTGCAGCCCGATCAGCTCGGCCGTCTCCCGGGCGCGCTGGAAGGGGCTGACGAACGCGGCCCCGATGCGGTGCGACCGGATCAGCGGTACCAGGCCGCGCGCCTGCTCCCGCCCGTGCTCGGTCAGCGGAACGTCCGTCAGCCCGGTGTGCCGCCCGGACCGCGACCACTCGGTCTCACCGTGCCGGACCAGAAAGAGATCACCCATGGCTCCAGGCTACGGCGGAGCTTTCCGCCGCTACTGCCGGTACCCGGCCAGGAACCGCCCGATCCGCCCGATGGCCGCCTCCAGGTCCTCCGCGTGGGGCAGCGTCAGGATGCGGAAGTGGTCGGGGCTCGGCCAGTTGAAGCCCGTGCCCTGGACGACCTGGATCTTCTCCCGCAGCAGCAGGTCCAGGACGAAGCGCTCGTCGTCGTGGACCGGGTACACCTTGGGGTCGAGGCGCGGGAAGGCGTACAGCGCGCCCTTGGGCTTGACGCAGGAGACGCCCGGGATCTCGTTCAGCTTCTCCCAGGCCACGTCCCGCTGTTCGCGCAGGCGTCCGCCCGGCGCGGTCAGCTCGCGGATGGACTGCCGGCCACCGAGCGCCGCCTGGATGGCGTACTGGGCGGGCGCGTTGGCGCACAGCCGCATGGAGGCCAGCATGGTCAGGCCCTCCAGGTAGTCCCTCGCGTGCTGCTTCGGGCCCGTGACCACCAGCCAGCCGGAGCGGAAGCCCGCCACCCGGTACGTCTTGGACAGGCCGCAGAAGGTGAGGACCACCAGATCGGGGGCGAGGGCCGCGGCCGAGTGGTGGACGGCGTCGTCGTAGAGGATCTGGTCGTAGATCTCGTCGGCGAAGACCATCAGGCCGTGCCGGCGGGCGAGATCGAGGATGCCCTCGACGATCTCCTTGGGGTAGACCGCGCCGGTGGGGTTGTTGGGGTTGATGATGACGACCGCCTTGGTGCGGTCGGTGATCTTCGACTCCATGTCGGCCAGGTCCGGGTACCACTCCGCCTGCTCGTCGCACAGGTAGTGCACCGCCTTGCCGCCCGCGAGGGTGGTCACCGCCGTCCAGAGGGGGAAGTCGGGGGCGGGGATCAGGACCTCGTCGCCGTCCTCCAGCAGGGCCTGTACGGCCATGGAGACCAGCTCGGAGACGCCGTTGCCGAGGAAGACGTCGTCCACGTCCACCTCCAGCCCGAGCGCCTGGTAGCGCTGGGCGACGGCCCGGCGGGCGGAGAGGACGCCCCGCGAATCGGTGTAGCCGTGCGCCTGCGGCAGCATCCGGATCATGTCCTGGACGATCTCCTCCGGCGCCTCGAACCCGAAGAGCGCCGGGTTGCCGGTGTTCAGGCGCAGCACACTGTGCCCCGCCTCCTCCAGCGCGTTGGCGTGCTCGATGACCGGGCCGCGGATCTCGTAACAGACCTCGCTGAGCTTGTTCGACTGCCGGAACTCCATGCGCCGCTACCCCTCCGGAATCTGGTGTTGCTTGGTTTTACCAAGTATCAGCTTGGAAAGTCCAACAACTTGTCTACACTGCGTCGCATGTCACCTCGTCCTCGCCGAAGCTACGACCAGTACTGCTCCGCCGCCCGCGCCCTCGACGCCGTCGGCGACCGCTGGACCCTGCTGATCGTCCGGGAGTTGCTGGCCGGTCCGCGGCGCTACACCGACCTGCACGCCGACCTGCCCGGCGTCAGCACGGACGTGCTCGCCTCGCGGCTGAAGGACATGGAGCGCGAGGGGCTGACCACCCGGCGCCGGCTGCCTCCGCCGGGAGCGGCGTACGTCTACGAACTCACCGAGCGCGGCGCCGGGTTGCTGCCCGTGCTGGAGGCGCTGGGCGCCTGGGGCGCCGCCGAGCTGGGCGAACGGCGGCCCACGGACGCCGTACGGGCGCACTGGGCCGCGCTGCCCCTGCGGCGGGCGCTGCGCCAGGCCGGCGCGGGGGAGGGGACCGTCGAGGTCCACCTGGAGGAGGGCACCTTCCACGTGCGCGCCGGCGACGCGGAGGACGGGCCCGTGTACGGCGACGGACCCGCCCCCGGGGAGCCCGACGCGCGGCTCACGCTGGACGCCGTGACCTGCGCGGCCGTCTGCCGCGGCGAACTCGGCCTGCGCCGGGCGGTGCGCGAGGGCCGGGCCGGCGTGACCGGCGAGGGCACAGCGGCCAAAGCCCTCAGGGAGCCCTGAGACGACGGAAGGCCCGCCGCGCGGCGGGCCTTCCCCTGGGTGACGGGCGTTCAGGCGCCCGGCGGCACCCTCGACGGCCGGCCCGAGCCGCGGGTCAGCGCGTACCCGCCGACGCCCGCGAGCGCGGCCAGCACACCGCCGATCCCGGTCCACACCCATCGGTCGGACCACCAGCCGGAGGACCAGCCGTCCTCGGGCTCGATCGCGGACAGCACCGCGCCGCGGTCCTCCCCGTCCTTCGCCGCGCCGGACGCCATCGCGACACCCGGCACCAGCGGCTCGGACAGCGAACCGTCCACCGCCGCCGCGCCGCCCATGTCCTTCGAGCCGACCTCGATCTCGGCGCCCACCCGGGCACCGAGATCGGAGGTGGGCAGGTCAAGGGCCGTCAGCCGGACGTAGTACGTGCCCGGCAGCGGGTCGTTCGCCCACGGCTCGGACCAGGCGCGAACGGTGCGCAGCACACAGGCCAGTTCCACGGAGGAGGCGTCGGCCGCCGCCGTGCGGGTCTGGGCGCCCCACTGGCACGCCTGGCGCCGGCGCAGACCGTCGTACACGTCGACCTGCCAGGTCTGCGCGGCGTGCCTCTCGGGCAGCCGCACCGTGGCCCGCACCGTGGGGCGCTGACCGGCGTCGGCCGGGAACGACCAGTACAGGTAGTCACCGGCGGCGGCTTTCGCGGTCGCCCGCCGCCCCTGCTCGATCTCGGTCGCCGTCCGGAAGGAGGTGCCCGCCGTCGTCGGCGCGTCACCGTCCCCGGAGGGGCTCGCGGAGGGCGAGGAGTCGGCCGCCGCCGGGGTCGCGACGAGGCCCAGCAGCAGGACCGCGGCGCTCAAGGCTCGTACAGCACGCATCAGTTGGTCCTCCAGACCGCGAACCGCCAGCGCGACAGCCAGCCCCACAGCAGACCGGCCAGGAAACCGACGAGCACCAGCACGCCGAGCAGCCACCAGCCGCGCCCCAGACCGAACGCGGCCACGTCGTCGGCGTCGCCGGGACCCTCCACCACGTCGACGGTCAGCTCCAGCGGCAGCCCCGGCGTGGTCTTCACCCCGGAGGCGGCGGCGAAGGAGTGGGTGACCTGGAGGCACACGGTCTCGGCGGCCGGCTTGTCCCCGTCCTCCCCGTCCGTCCCGTCGCGCTCCGCCTTCGGATACCGCAGCCCCGTGGAGATCACGTCCGTACGGCCGTCGCCCGCCGCCTCGCCGCGCACGATCTCCCGGCCGTGCACCGTCACCGCCCGCAGCAGCACCCCGTAGGAGGGGGCCACGGCCCGGTCGGCGCCCACGCTCACCGAGGCGCGCAGCTCCTGCCCGGGCAGCACGTCCACCCGGTACCAGCGCTCCCGGCCGAACTCCTCGCGGTCGGTGTAGAGGCCCGACTCCAGCGTCGGCGCCTTCGCGCACGAACCGGCGCCCTCGGTGGCCACCGGAGTCACCACCGGGTCCGCCGCCCGGTCCACCAACTGGTTCACCCGGTCGGTGAGTTCGTCGGTGTGCTCCACGGAGGTGTACGTCCCGCCGGTCGCCTCGGCGATGCAGCTGAGCTGCTGCCGCATCTTGGCGTTGGGGACCAGGCCCAGCGTGTCGATGGTCAGCCCGATGCCCTTCGCGGCGATCTCGCGGGCCACCTCGCACGGGTCGAGCGGCGCGCAGGTGTCCTCACCGTCGCTGATCAGCACGATCCGCTTGGAACCGGCGCCGCCCTCCAGGTCGTCCGCCGCCGCGAGCAGCGCCGGTCCGATCGGCGTCCAGCCGGTCGGCGACAGGGTCGCCACCGCCGTCTTGGCCTCCGTGCGGTCCAGCGGGCCCACCGGGTAGAGCCGCGCCGTGTCCTTGCAGCCCCGCTCGCGGTCGTCGCCCGGGTAGTCGGCGCCCAGCGTCCGGATGCCCAGCTCCACCTCCTCGGGCGTCGCGTCGAGCACCTCGTTGAAGGCCTGCTTCGCCGCGGCCATCCGCGTCCCGCCGTCGATGTCCCGCGTCCGCATCGAACCGCTGACGTCGAGCACGAGATCGACCTTGGGCGCGTCCTCGCCCGTGGGTTCGCCGGCGGCCGCGCCGGACGGGAACGCGAGCCCCGCCGTCAGCGCGGCGAGCAGGGCACAGGTGCCCGCCGCCAGCCGTGTTCTTGTGATCATCGGCGGATCTTATTGATCACTGGTGCCGGGCTCCAAAACGGGAGACCGCGCACCGCCCCGACGTCACTCCCGTTCCAGTGGATTGGGCAGCCGCGCCCAGAGGTCCCCGGAGTGCTCCGGCGAAGTGCGCATCAGCGTCAGCGCCTTGACCGGCAGCGGCTCCTCGCACAGCGCCACGACGTCCGGCGTGCGGGGCAGTTCGCGTACGACACCCTCCAGCGCCTCGCGCAGCGCGGGACCGGAACCCAGCGTCGCCGCCAGCGCACCGCCCACCAGCGACCCGAACAGCTTGCCGCGCAGCACCGCCGGATCGTCCGTGAGCATCCGCTCCGGCAGCTCCGGAGCCGGCACGCCGTGCCGGGCCAGGCGCGCCGGGCTCACCCGGATGTCGGCGAGGTCGCGGTAGACCAGGCGCAGCGGGTCACCCGCCGGGGACAGCACCACCAGCAGGTTCTGACCGTGCGCCTCCAGGGCCACGCCCAGCTCCAGCGCGCGCAGCCCGACGGTGAGCGCGAGCCGGGCGAAGGCGGCCGGCCACCCGGGGCGGCGGGGCAGCCCGGTGGTGGCGAGGGCGGCCACCGGGACGACCCGCTCGCCCCCGGTCGCGTACACCTCGGGGGACTCGCGCACCACGGCGGCCAGGTCGGGGGAGTGCGCGGTGGCCGCTCCCAGGGTGCGGGTCGTGTGGAGCAGGCCGTCCGTGCGCGCCGCCACCTCCTCCCCGAAGGACGACAGGACCGCCGACGCGGCGACCGAGGCGACCGAGATGTCCCGCACCGAGGAGGTGAGCCGGGCACTGAGCGCCGTCTTGACGTGCGGTCCGCCGGGCACGGCGAGGGTGCGCAGGGACATCAGCGGATGAGCGGCGATCCGTTCCTCGCACGGCCGCTTCAGCACGTGCGCCGCCTGCCAGGGATGCACCGGAAGCAGTACCGCGTCCCCGTCCCGCAGGTCCGGCGGCCACCCGCCCGTCACCAGGCACCCGGACGCCGGTACCGGCACCAGGCCCAGCCCCACCACCGGCCGGTGCTCGGGTCCGTAGGCCAGCTGGTCCGCCACCGAGAAACCCGGACGCGAACGGCAGTTGGGGTGGTACGGATGCCCGTCCACCACCCGCTGCTCCCACGCCCAGTCGCTGTCCGGCCACTCGTCCGGGTGATTCTCCGGGGCCGTCCGGGACAGCGCCAACGACGCCACGCTGTGCCCCAGTTCCGCGGCGAACCCCGCCGAGTGCGCCACGGCGAGATCGGCCGTCAGCCGCGCCGGGTCGTCGTAGGGGACGTCGTCGAGGCGTACGACGCGGACGTAGGCGTCCGTCCGGTACGGGTCGGCGGCCGGACCGGACAGCCGGCGGCCGTCCCGAAGGCGCAGGACGAGGCCGTCGCGCACGCGGCGGCGGCTCCCGATCCAGGGCAGCGGCTCATGGGCGAACGCACGCCACAGCCGGGTCAGCACGGCGGCACGGGCGCCCGGCAGCCCGGCCGTGAACCCGGGGAGCAGTCCGGGCCTGAGGGCGGCCAGTTCGTCGGCGACCTCGGCCTCGGCGGTGGGGGGACGATGCACGGGCGGGCTCCTCGGGGTACGAATCGGTTACGGGCCGGAGGTCACGGCACGAGGACGACGGCAGACATACTGATCGCCTCCGCCTCTCCGCCATGGACAGACCGTAGGGAACGAGTGGAACGCGTGGATTTCCTGCCCCCGCCCACCGGCGCCGACGCCGCCTCACCGGGCGTCACCGAGCGCGCCGACGCCGCCCGCCCGAGCGTGGCCGAACGCGCCGACGCCTACGCGGCGGTGCCGCTGCTCAACTGCCTGCTGCGCGAGGTGGCCGAACCCCTGCCGGACCCCGGCCCCCGGCCGGTGTACCGGCTGCCCGGCGGCAGACTGCTGCGGGTACGCGCCGGACGCCGCCCCGCCGAACCGGAGGTCGGCACGGCGACGGGCGGCTGGCAACCGGTCGACCACCCCGAACTGGTCAAACTCGTCGCGGAGGAACTGCGCCGCCACACCGGCCTGCCCAACCACGAGCTGCCCACCGAGATGACCGACAGCCGGGACGCGGTCGCCGCCCTGCTCACCGCCCGCGCCCGCGCGACCCCGCCCCAGGACCCCTACCTCCGCTCCGAACAGGCCCTCATCACCGGCCACACCCATCACCCCGCCCCCAAGGCGCGCGGCGGGGGCCCGCACACCGGCTGGCTGCCGTACGCGCCCGAGGCGCACGCCCGCTTCCCGCTGACCCTGCTCGCGGTGCGCGAGGACACGGTCGTCGAGGAGGGCGACACCGCCGCCCTGGACGGCCTGGCCGCGGCCCCGCCCGGCTACCGGCTGCTCCCGGCCCACCCCTGGCAGCTCGACCTGACCGCGGGCACCCTCGCCCCCGCCTTCGCCGACGGCCGGCTCCTGCGCCTGGGCACCACCGGCTTCTTCGCCTGGCCGACGGCCGCGATCCGCACGGTCTACGCCCCCGACCCGGACCTCTTCCTCAAGTTCAGCCTCGACGTACGCATCACCAACGACGTCCGCCGGCTGTGGCGCCACGACCTGCTGAAGCTGCGCCGCACCGACACCGCCGTCACCGAGGCGTTCGACGCCATCGGCCCGCCGGCCGCCTGGCTCGGCGACCGCGGCTACCGCACGGCCGGCTTCGCCTTCGAGGAACTGGCCGTCGTGGTCCGCGACGGACTGCGGGGCCACGTCCTGCCCGGCGCGACCCCCTTGCTCGCCGCCGCGCTCGTCGAGGGCTTCGAGGGCAGCCCCCTGGCGGCCGCCGGGGACCCGGCGGCCTGGTGGGAGGCGTACCTCACCGCCGTCGTCCCGCCCGTGCTCACCGCCTTCGCCGAGGACGGCGTCGTCCTGGAGGCGCACCTGCAGAACACCCTGGTCGCCGTGGACCCCGCCGGCACACCGGTGCAGGCGCTCTTCCGCGACGCCGAGGGCGTCAAGCTGCGACCGGACACCTCGCGGGCGGCCGGCTGGGAACGGCTGGTGTACTGCCTCGTCGTCAACCACCTCGTGGAGATCGCCGCCGCCCTGGCCGAGCACCACCCCGGCCTCGACCCCTGGCCCGCCGCCCGCCGCGCCCTGGCGCGCCACGACGACCTGCCGGAGA
>MUMD01000106.1 GCA_002155895.1 Streptomyces rochei | reverse complement strand
GACTCCTCCCCGTGGTCGGGCGGCGGGTCCATCGGGCCGCTCCAGCCGGGGTGCGGCTGGTCCTGCGCCGGGAAGTCGGGCCGGGGGTACTGCTCGGTGGGGTCCTGCCGGTCGCGCTGATCGTCCGCCATGCCGGCCTCCTGTCCGTCGTACGGGAAATGTCAGCGACCGTGTTCCCCGGTCGGGCCCGCCGAAGACCGGAAGACTGGATGCGGGTCCGAGCCGTCGCCCGCGTCGAGAAGCGGCGGTGCTGAATGTCATGAGC
Organism: Streptomyces rochei; assembly: GCA_002155895.1. Lineage (GTDB taxonomy): Bacteria > Actinomycetota > Actinomycetes > Streptomycetales > Streptomycetaceae > Streptomyces > Streptomyces rochei. The sequence goes on along the minus strand of MUMD01000106.1, from coordinate 44,831 downwards.
GGTTCTTGTTGGACTGCCGCACGGGCCCCGCGCGATGATGACGCGGCGTCCGTCGTCACGGACCGCGCCCCATCCTTCGCACCACGGAGAACGTTCATGAACCACGTCGCCGACCCCGGCCGGTACGACGGCACCATGCTCTACCGCCGCACCGGACGTTCCGGTCTCGACCTGCCCGTGCTGTCGCTCGGCTACTGGCACAACTTCGGCGACGACAAGCCGTTCGAGACGCAGCGGGAGATCGCCCTGCGCGCCTTCGACCTCGGCATCACCCACCACGACCTGGCCAACAACTACGGCCCGCCCTACGGCGCCGCGGAGATCAACTTCGGCCGGATCCTGCGCCAGGACCTGGCTCCGTACCGGGACGAGCTGGTGATCTCCACCAAGGCCGGCTGGGACATGTGGCCCGGCCCCTACGGCCAGGGCGGCGGCTCCCGCAAGTACCTCCTCGCCTCCCTCGACCAGTCCCTCGCGCGCACGGGTCTCGACTACGTCGACATCTTCTACTCCCACCGCCTGGACGCCTCCACGCCGCTGGAGGAGACCATGACGGCGCTGGACACCGCGGTGCGCCAGGGCAAGGCCCTCTACGTCGGCATCTCGTCCTACGACGCCGAGCGCTCCCGGCAGGCGGCGGCGATCCTGCGCGACCTGGGTACCCCGCTGCTGATCCACCAGCCCTCGTACAACATGCTCAACCGCTGGATCGAGACCGAGGGACTGCTGGACGCCGCGGCCGACGAGGGCTTCGGCGTCATCGGCTTCACCGCCCTCGCCCAGGGCCTGCTCACCGGCCGCTACCTCGACGGGGTCCCCGAAGGGTCCCGCGCCACCCAGGGCAAGTCCTTCTCCGCCGACTGGCTCGACGAGGACACGCTCCGGCGGCTGCGCGCCCTGAACGACATCGCCGCCCGCCGGAGCCAGAGCCTGGCCCAGATGGCGCTCGCCTGGGCCCTGCGCGACCCGCGCGTGACCTCCCTGGTCGTCGGCGCCTCCCGCACCGAGCAGCTCGAACAGAACGTGGCCGCGCTGGACAACCTCGCCTTCAGCGAGGAGGAACTCGCCGAGATCGACGAGCACGCGGTGGCCGTCGCCGGTGTCGACCTGTGGCGGCAGGCCCGCACGGGCGCCCGCGGCTGACCTCCGGCACGCTACGGCGCGCTCTGGTGTTATCGATGCCAATTCCACTATGGTCCCCGTGTTCTCCGGTCGGCGGTGCCGACCGTCCCGAGGAGCCGCTGGATGGTAGCGATGAACCTGCGAGAACCCAGAGCGCCCCGATCACCCCGTTCACCCCGATCGACTCGAACGCGCCGCACCTCCCGGACGCCCCGCCCCCCGACTCCCCGGCGTACGGCCCGGTGGAGACCGGGGGTGGCCGCCGCGGTCGGCGCGATGCTGGTCGCCAGCGTGTTGTCGACCGCTGCCACACCGGCCCACGCGGATTCCGGGTCGCCCGCCGCCCCCGCGGACGCGACCGCCGTGTGGGAACCGGCCCCACCGCCCGAGCCCGAGGACCCGGCGACCCCGGTGGTGCTGTCGCGCGGCGGACTGACCGTGCGCGTCGCCGAGGAGTTCCCGCAGGTCGTCTCGTACGACCTCGACGGCCGCCGGCTGGACGGCAGGGCGGAGGTCCTGGACACCTTCACCGTCAACGGCAAGGCCCACAAGGCGCGCACGACCATGAAGGCCGGCCGGCACAAGGCCACCTACACCTCGACCTTCGCCGACCTTCCGGGCCTCACCCTGACCACCGGCATCACCGTCACCGACCGCCGGACCGTCGTCTTCGCCGTCGAGAAGATCTCCGGCAGCGCCGCCGGCACCGTCCGCGAACTGGCCGTCCCCGACCAGTCACTGGTCTCCGTCGACTCCGGGGACCGGGGAGCGAGCCTGGCGCGCACGAAGATCTCGACCGACTCCACGACCACCGCCGACCGCTTCATCGACATCACCGCCGCCACCGAGCCCGACAAGGCGCCGGTCGGCACGCCCTACGGCTTCGTCTCCCACGACGGACTGGCGGCCGGCCTGATCACCAACGCGACCGAGGACTCCCCGCAGGGCGACAACGGCAACGGGAACAGCCGGCTCCAGTCGCGGATCGTGGACGCGGGCGACGGCGCACGCCGCGCCGAACTGTCCGTCGGCGACTACACGTACGCGCCCGAGGGCGCCCAGGACCGGCGCGTCGCCCGCTACGAGCTGCCGAGGACCACCGTCGTCCTCGCCGCGGACGCCAACGGCGACAGCCGGGTCGACTGGCAGGACGCCGCCATCGCGCACCGCGACGCCATGCCCCGCCCGCTGGGCGCCGACCGGGTGCCCGAACGGGTCGTCCAGCACATCCCGTTCAACTTCGCGAGCCAGGCGACCAACCCCTTCCTCAAGACCCTCGACAACGTCAAACGCATCTCCATGGCGACGGACGACCTCGGCCAGTGGGTCCTGGAGAAGGGGTACGCGAGCGAGGGGCACGACTCCGGCCACCCGGACTACGGGGGCAACGAGAACGTCCGGGCGGGCGGACGCGCCGAACTCGACGAGCTGATCCGCAAGGGCGCCGACTACAACGCGGACTTCGCCGTCCACGTCAACGCCACCGAGGCGTACCCGCAGGCCGAGAACTTCAGCGACGTGCTGATCAAGGGCCAGGGGATGGGGTGGAACTGGCTCAACCAGGCGTACCACATCGACCAGCGCACGGACCTGGGCACCGGAGCCGTCCTGGACCGCTTCCGACAACTGCGTGAGGACCACCCGCGGCTGAAGAGCGTCTACATCGACGTCTACTACTCCAGCGGCTGGCTGGCCGACGAACTCGCCGCAGAACTGCGCACGATGGGCTTCGAGGTCACCACCGAGTGGGCGTACAAGTTCGAGGGCGCCTCGATCTGGTCGCACTGGGCGAGCGACAAGGACTACGGCGGCGCGACCAACAAGGGCATCAACTCGAACATCGTGCGCATCATCGCCCACTCCGACCGCGACGTGTGGAACGTCGACCCGCTGTTGGGCGGCACCAGCATCAAGGAGTTCGAGGGCTGGACCGGACAGGACGACTGGGACGCCTTCTACCGCACCATCTGGACCGACAACCTGCCGACCAAGTTCCTCCAGCACTACGAGGTGATGGACTGGGACTTCGGCGAGAGCGCACGCCTGACCGGCGGCGTCACCGTGACCAGGGACGACGGGAAGCGCCGCGTCACCATGGACGACGCGGTGGTCCTCGACGGGGACACTTACCTGCTGCCCTGGGGCCGCGCGGACAAGAAGGACGGCACCTCGTCGCCGAGCGACGCCGACAAGATGTACTACTACAGCGCCTCCGGCGGTACGCACACGTTCGACCTCACCCGGCAGTTCGCCGGCACGGAGGAGTTCACGCTCCACGCCCTCACCGACCAGGGTCGTACGGACGCCACCCGGGTACGCGCGAAGGACGGGCGGGTGACGCTGACCGCCGAGCCGGACCGGCCGTACGTCCTGGTGCCCCGCGGCGGGAAGGCGCCGCACACGGACCCGCGCTACGGCGAGGGCACCGGCCTCGTCGACCCCGGGTTCAACGCCGGCGACCTGGACGCCTGGCACCCGCGGGGCGGTGCGAGCGTGGCACGGGCCGACAACGGCGACAACGTGGCCCGGCTCGGCACGGACGCCTCCGGCCTCTCCCAGCGGGTGGGCGGCCTGACGCCCGGCGAGCGGTACACGCTGAGCGCCGACGTGGAGATCGCGCCGGGACACCGGCGCGCCACCACGCTGAGCGTGGACGGAGCCGGCGAGCCGGCCGAGAACACCTTCGACATCACCCCGGCGCGCAACTGGACGGCCTCCGACGAGAAGCGCGACACCTACTCCCAGCGGGCCTCCGTCGCCTTCACCGCCCCGGCGAGCGGCGAGGCGACGGTCTCCCTCGCGGCCGAGCCGGGCGCGGCGGCCGTCGTCCTGGACGACGTGCGGGTCATGCCCGACACCACCGCACCACTGCCGCCACCCGACAGCGGGGTGATCGCGCGCCACGACTTCGAGGGCAACCAGCCCGGCTGGGGCCCGTTCGTCAAGGGAGACGCCGGAGGCGTCACCGACCCCCGCACCAGCATCAGCGAACTGCACGCGCCCTACACCCAGAAGGAGTGGAAGAACAGCCATCAGCCGTACGACGACGGGGCCCTCGACGGCAAGGCGGTCGACGACGTGATCGGCGGCGGCCACTCGCTCAAGTCGCACGCGGAGAACACGGGGTTGGTGTACCGCACGGTCCCCGCGACCGTGCCCTTCGAGGCCGGGCGCAAGTACGCCGTGTCCTTCCGCTACCAGACCAACGTGCCGGGGCAGTGGGCCTGGGTGACCGGCGCGGACACCGTCGCCGACGGGGGGACCGAGGCCCGGGAGATCACCCGGGAGACCTTCGAACCCGCCCTGGACACCGCCCGCTACACCGGGGAGATCGTCGCCGGCTGCGGTGACACCTGGGTCGGGCTGCGCAAGCTCGGCGGGGCCGCGGGCACGGACTTCGTCCTCGACGACTTCCGCGTCGAGGACCTGGGACCCGTGGAGGGCGGGCCGGCCTGCGCCCGTGTGACCGCTCCCGTCGGCGCCGACCTCGGCCCGGGCTCGCCCGGCGAGTACCGGACGGCCTTCACCAACCACGAGGCGACCGACGCGGTGAACGTCGCCGTCAGCATGGAGGACGTCCCGGCAGGCTGGAAGGTCGAGGTGAAGGAGAAGGACGGGAACCTCTTCGACTCGGTCGCCCCCGGCGAGACCGTCACGACCAGCTGGCTGCTCACCCCGCCCGAGAGCGCGGCGGGCACCACGGCCGCCTGGCGGGCGACAGCCGTCTACGACGACCTCGGCGTCACCAAGACCGTCACGGCACGGGCCGGGGCCGCCGTCTCCGACGTCCCCGTGCTCTCACCGGCCTCGATGTCGGCGACGGCCGACTCGGAGAACCGCTCCTCCGGCAGTGCGGAGGGCCCGGTCGGCAACGTGCTCGACGGTGATCCGGGGACCATCTGGCACACCGACTACACGGAGGCCGACGCGCCCTATCCGCACTGGGTGACCCTGAAGCTGGACGGCCAGTCCCGGGTGGACGGCTTCGGTTACCTGGGCCGGCAGAGCGGCGGACCGAACGGACGGGTCAAGGACTACCGGGTCGCCGTCTCCCACGACGGCCGGGAGTGGACGACGGTGGCCGAGGGGTCGCTCGTGGACGCGCGGGACATGCAGCGCGTCACCTTCGACCCGGTGCGCGCCTCCTACGTCCGCTTCACCGCCCTCGACGCGCTCAACGGGCAGCCGTTCGCGGCGGCGGCGGAGATGCGTGTCCTCGGCACACCGGTCGACCCGCCCTCCGGCTTCCCGCCGGGCACCCGGGGCTGAGCCGGTGCGCGCACCGTCCCGGTTCAGCCGGTACGGCCGGCGACCGGGCCGGTGCTCGCGCGCACGACCAGCCTGGGCTCCACCGAGGCGGGTTCCGGTCCGGCCGCCGGGTCCTCTATGTGGCGCAGCAGATGACGGAAGGCCAGCGCGCCCATCTCCGTGAAGGACTGGGAGACCGTCGTCAGCGACGGTGAGCAGTACGCGGCCAGATCGATGTCGTCGACCCCGACCACCGACACGTCCCGGGGCACCTCGCGGCCCGACTCGTGCAGCGCCCGGACGATGCCGAAGGCCATCTCGTCGCTGGCGGCGAAGACCGCGGTCACCTCCGGGATCCGGGCCAGCACGAGACCGTTGCGGTACCCCGACGCCGGTGTCCAGTCACCGGTGAGGACGGGCGGGACGGCGCGGCCCTCGGCCTCCAGCGTCTCCTGCCAGCCCGTGAGCCGGCTCTGCGCGTCCAGCCACGCGTCGGGCCCGGCCACGTGCCAGACCGTCTCGTGCCCGAGGTCGAGCAGATGACGCGTGGCCAGCCGGGCGGCCTCCACCTGGTCGACGGCGACCACCTCCGAGGCGGCGGTGCGGGAGCCGTCCACCGTCACGGTGGGCAGCGACCGGGTCAGCTGCTCGATGCGCGGGCTGACGCGGATCAGCGGGATGGCGAGGACGATGCCCTCGACGCCCTGGTCGGCGAGGCGGGTCAGCGCCGCCTCGACGACGGAGGTGTCGAGCGACTCGGTGGAGGCGGTGACCACGGACCAGCCGGCGGCGCGGGCCGCCTGCTCGATGCCGTAGGTCAGGGTCACGCGTGAGTAGAACGTCGTCTGCAGGGTCACCACGCCGATGGTCCGGCTGCGTCCGGAGGACAGCGTCCCCGCGGCGCTGTTCTTGCGGTAGCCGAGCTGTTCGACGGCGGCGAGCACCTTGGCGCGGGTCTCCGCGCGGACGTTGGGGTGGCCGGACAGGGCACGCGAGACGGTCTGCGCGGAGACCCCCGCGACCCGGGCCACGTCCGTCATGCCGGGCGCCCGTCCGGTCGCCCCCGCACCCTTCGCCGTCTCCATGGGGTCCTCTCTCGCGTAGGCGCTCCGGATGATACCGGCCGGGTCGGGACCGGGGCCCGCACCGCGTTGGCATCGATAACATTGTGTGCCATAGTTCCAGCCACGGGCGGGGGAGCCACCCGCCCCGCCCGTACCCGCCCACGCATCCACGAGGAGAGGCTGTGCCCGACACGCGTACGCGGACGGCGGGAGTCGCCGAGTGAACGGCCCGGCGCCGACCGCCCTGCTGACCCATGCGGACGGCGAACTGCTGCGCGACGGCCGGCCGCACCGGGTCCTGGCGGGGTCGATGCACTACTTCCGGGTGCACCCCCGGCAGTGGGCCGACCGCCTGGCCCGTCTCGCGGCGATGGGCCTGAACACGGTGGACACCTACATCGCCTGGAACTTCCACGAGCGGCGGCCGGGCGAGTACCGCTTCGACTGCTGGCGGGACGTCGAGCGCTTCGCGGCCCTCGCCGCGGACGCCGGACTGGACGTCGTCCTGCGCCCCGGGCCCTACATCTGCGCCGAGTGGGACAACGGCGGTCTGCCGGCCTGGCTCACCGACCGGCCCGGCATGCGGCTGCGCTCCTCCCACCCGCCCTACCTCGACGAGGTCGCCCGCTGGTTCGACGTCCTCGTCCCCCGGATCGCGGAGCTCCAGGCCGCCCGCGGCGGACCCGTCGTCGCCGTCCAGGTCGAGAACGAGTACGGCAGCTACGGCGACGACCACGCCTACGTCCGGTGGGTGCACGACGCCCTGACCGCGCGCGGCATCACCGAGCTGTGCTACACCGCCGACGGCCCCACCGAGCTGATGCTCGACGGCGGCACCCTCCCCGGGGTGCTGGCGGCGGCCACCTTCGGCTCGCGCGCCGCCGAGGCCGCCCGTCTGCTGCGCTCGCGCCGGGACGGGGAACCGTTCGTGTGCGCGGAGTTCTGGAACGGCTGGTTCGACCACTGGGGCGAGAAGCACCACACCCGCTCACCCGAGAGCGCGGTGGCCACCCTGTCCGAGATCCTCGCCGAGGGCGGCTCCGTCAGCCTCTACCCGGCGCACGGCGGCACCAACTTCGGCCTCTGGGCCGGCGCCAACCACGCGGACGGAGCCCTCCAGCCCACGGTCACCAGCTACGACTCCGACGCGCCGATCGCCGAGCACGGCGCCCTGACGGAGAAGTTCCACCGGATGCGCGACCTGCTCCACTCCGTCACCGGCCGGCCGCCGCGGCCGCTGCCCGAGCCGCCCTCGCTCCTGCCCGCCCGCACCCTGCCGGTCACCGCCCGTGCGGGCCTGCTGCCCGGGCTGGAGGCGGCGAGCGAGCCCGTGCACGCGTCCGACCCGCTCGGATTCGGCGAACTGGGACTGTCCGCCGGGCTCGTCCTCTACCGCGCGCACCCCGTGCTGCCGCACGGCCGCGTCGTCCTGGGCGTCCGCGGCCTCCACGACCGGGCACAGGTCTTCGTCGACGGAGCGCCGGCCGGGATCATCGACCGTGAGACGGGCACGCTCGACCTCCACGGGACGGGGCGGCCCGTCCGCCTCGACCTGCTGGTCGAGAACCAGGGCCGCATCAACTACGGCCCACTGCTCGGACAGGGCAAGGGCATCCTCGGCGCGGTGCAGATCGACCGCCGACGGGTGCACGGGTGGACCATGCGCCCACTGCCCCTGGACGAGTGGACCCCCGAGCGGCTGGAGCGGGCCGCCGCCGCCTCGCCACCGGCCGCCGCGAACACACCGACGCCTCCCGGTACGGCGGGCGGGGCGGGATTCGCCACGGCCGCCTTCACCGGCGACGGAGCGAGCGACACCTTCCTCGCCCTGCCCGGTTTCCACAAGGGCTTCGTGTGGATCAACGGCTTCCTGCTCGGCCGCTACTGGAACGCGGGACCGCAGACCACCCTCTATCTGCCCGCGCCCCTGACCACCGCCGGCGCCAACACCCTCACCGTCCTCGAACTGGAGCGGGCGGGCGATCACCTGGAACTGCGGGAACGTCCGGAGCTGGGTCCGCCGCAGGAGTACGTCGAGACCTTCGACTGAACCCGGCGAGGCGGTCCGGGCCGGCTCGGGTGTGCGCCCGCCTCCCTGGGAACGCTCGGTGTGCCCGCCCCGCGGGCAGGTGCGAGACTTGCGGTGTTCGGGGCACAGGGTGGTGCCCTCCGGCCAAGGACGGGCGGATCGGATCATGCGGGCAGAGCAGTGCGGCGCAGCCGGCCGGTCCGTTCGAGACCCCGGAGCGGTCGATGTTCCGCAAGCGCCCGGCACCTGACAGCGAGGAGCTGCTGCACCGACTCGCGACGCTGACCACGCGCGCGCGGGAGCTGGCCGAGCTGCGGCGCTCCCAGGTGGAACTCGCCATCGCCCTGCAACGCGACATGCTCCCCGCCGACCTGCCCGTGATCCCCGGCTTCCACCTCGCCGCCCGGTACGCGCCCGCCTACGCCGGGCTCAACGTGGGCGGTGACTGGTACGACGCCTTCCTGCTCCCCGACGGCCGGGTCGGCCTCTCCGTCGGCGACGTCCAGGGGCACGCCATCGACGCGGCGGCGTTCATGGGGCAGGTGCGGGCCGGGCTGCGCGCGCTGGCCTCGGTGACGGGCGATCCCGGAGACCTCCTCGCCCGCACGAACGACCTCGTCCTGTCCCTGGGCAAGGACCTCTTCGCCACCTGCACCTTCATGCGGTTCGACCCGGCCACCGGAGTCATGGAGAGCGCGCGGGCCGGGCACATCCCCTGCGTCTGGGCCACCGCCGACGGCAAGGCGGGGGTCTCCGACGACGAAGGGGGACCGCCGCTGGGCGTCATGGGCGGAGTCGAGTACCCCGTCACCCGCTACCGGCTCGCGCTGGGCGGAGTGTTCGTGCTGCTCACCGACGGCGTCGTCGAGGGGCCCGCGCTGAGCGTCGACGACGGGCTGCGCCGGGTCGTGCGGCTGGCGGGCATCGCGGCCGTCGCCGGCATGGACGCCCCGGCGCTCGCGGCGGCCGTGCTGAAGAACGCCGAACTGGTGGGGCACGACGACGACGCGGCCGTGCTCGTCGTGGGCCACGACACGCGCGCCGTTCCCTCGTAGGGCCAGTCCGCCTCGCCGACACGGTGCGGGCGGTGTCTGATGGCTGCTGTGGTGGGTATTCGCGCGTGGCCCCGGCCGGTCGTCCTCGCTCTCGGGACGCTGCTCGTCGCCGCCTGCTACTACGCGGCGGGACGGCTCGGGCTCATGCAGCAGCTGGTCGCGGAAGGGGCCGTGGTCACCCCCATCTGGCCGCCCACCGGTCTGGCGGTCACCTGCCTGCTCCTGTTCGGCCCCGCGTGCGTGCCGGGCATCGCCGTCGGCGCCCTGCTCGTCGTCGCCTCCATCACCCCTCCGGGGCCGGCCGCGATCGGGGTGGTGGCCGGCAACACGGCCGCCCCGGTCTGCGCGTACCTGATGCTGCGCGCCGTGGGCTTCCGCACGGACCTGGCCCGCATCCGCGACGGCGTGGCCCTCGTCTTCCTCGGAGCGCTCGCCGCCATGCTGGTCAGCTCCGGAGCGGGCGTCGGCATGCTCGCCCTCGGCGGCAAGCTGCCCGCGGGCGACGTCTGGTTCGTCTGGCTGGCCTGGTGGGTGGGCGACGCCATGGGCGTCGTCATCGTCACCCCGCTGCTGCTCCTGCTCTACCGCGCGCGCCGGGCGCCTCCGCGCGACCGGTGGGCCGAGGCGGCCGTCTTCGTCCTGGTCGCGGGCGTGGTGGTGCCGCTGGCCGTGTACAGCCGGGTCAGCATGCTGTTCCTGGTGTATCCGCTGCTGATCTGGGCCGCGCTCCGCTTCCAGCTGGCGGGCAGCATGCCGTGCGCACTCTTCGCCTCCCTCATGGCGACCGTCGCGGCGGGCGACCACACGGGCTCCTTCGGGCGGCTGACCGACGTCGAGGTGATGGTGAAGCTGCAGGCGTTCAACGGCACCATGGCGCTCACCGCCCTGCTGCTCTCCTCCGTCATCAGCGAGCAGCTCCACACCCGTCGCTCGGTGGAGCGCGCCTGTCAGGAACTGGTCGAGGCGCTGCAGCATCTGAGCGCCGGAACGCCCCCGGGTCCGCCCCGGCGCACGGAGGGCGGCGCGACCGGTCGGCCGGGTGAGTAGGCGACCCCGCGGGCCGCCTGCCGGGCGCCCTCACCCGGGTGTGACGCAGATCGCATGGAAAAGTCAGAACGCCGGGAATCGGCCAGTGCTGCGATAACCGGATATCGGACAGCCTCGGCCCGGCTGTCGAGATCAGTGGCCATGGAGGGGGAAGCGTCTTCGAAGTAAAGGTTGAATGGTCATCAACGCCCGGTAAACCATGGTGAAACGTGCTGGTGGGGGAGTGGCGCCGGGAACCGGAACCACGGAAACCGCAGGATTTAACGTCTCGTTCATGACTCAGCTGGACGTAAGGCCCGGGGCCGACGACACGGGCGACGGAGCCACCGCCGAAGGCATGCGGACCAAGGGCCTCAGCGGCAATTCCGTGGGACTGCTGGGCAGCGCGGTCATCGGGGTCTCCACGGTGGCCCCGGTCTACTGCCTCACCTCGACCCTCGGGTCCACCGCCGGCGAGGTCGGCGTGCAGATGCCGGCCGTGTTCCTCGCGGGATTCCTGCCGATGCTGCTCGTCGCCTTCGCCTACCGCGAGCTGAACAAGGCCATGCCGGACTGCGGCACCTCCTTCACCTGGACCGTCAAGGCGTTCGGCCCGCGGGTGGGCTGGATGTGCGGCTGGGGCCTGGTCATCGCCACGATCATCGTGCTCTCGAACCTGGCCGGTGTCGCCACCTCCTACTTCTGGCTGCTCGCCGGGGAGATCACGGGCAGCGACTCGGTCGCGGCGCTGGACGGGAACAAGGCCGTGCACATCGTGACCTGTCTGGCCCTGATCGCGCTCGCCACCGTGGTCAGCTACCGCGGGATGACGGCGACCAAGGGCCTGCAGTACACGCTGGTCGGCCTGCAGCTGCTGGTGCTGGCGGTGTTCGTCGCCATGGCCTTCAGCAAGGCGGGCGACGCCGAGTTCGCCACCTCGGCCGAGTTCTCCTGGTCCTGGCTGAACCCCTTCGCCGTGCAGTCGTTCGCCGCCTTCACGGCCGGCCTCTCGCTGTCGATCTTCATGTACTGGGGCTGGGACGCCTGTCTCACCGCCAACGAGGAGACCAGCGGCAGCAGCCGCACGCCGGGACGCGCGGCGCTCGTCGCCATGGTGGTGCTCGTCGGCTCCTACCTGGCCACGGGAGTCGCCGCCCAGATGGTCGTGGGCTCCGGCGACCAGGGACTGGGGCTGGCCAACCCCGAGACCTCGGACAACGTCTTCGCCGCGCTCGCCGGGCCGGTCATGGGTCCCGCGCTGGGCGTCCTGCTCTTCGTCGCGGTGCTGTCGTCGGCCGCCGCCAGTCTGCAGACCACCTTCATCCCGGTGGCCCGCACGGTGCTCGCCATGTCGACGTACGAGGCACTGCCCGCCTCCTACGCGAAGGTGCACCCCCGCTTCCGCACGCCGGGCCGGGCCACGGTGACCGCCGGTGTCGCCACCGGGGTCTTCTACACGGTGATGACGCTGGTCAGCGAGCACGTACTGGTCGACACGATCTACGCGCTCGGCCTGATGATCTGCTTCTACTACGCCCTGACGGCCTTCGCCTGCGCCTGGTACTTCCGCGGCGACCTGCTGCGGTCCGGCCGTGACCTCCTCTTCAAGGGGGCCTTCCCCGTCCTCGGCGGGCTGCTGCTCGCCGCCGTCTTCGCCAAGACCCTCGCCGACATGTGGGACCCCGCCTACGGAAGCGGTTCCTCGGTCCTGGGTGTCGGCTCGGTGTTCGTCATCGGCGTGGGACTGCTCCTGCTCGGCGTGGTCATCATGGCCGTGATGGGCCGGCGCAGCCCCGCCTTTTTCCGCGGCGAGGTGCTCACCAGGTCCACGCCCGCGCTGGTCGTCGAGGACTAGTCCGAGGGCGAGTTAGCTTAGGCTAACCTTCTCGCATGGCGAAGGTCCGGCGGCTGGTGCCGCAGAATCCCAGGATGTTCCGTGCCCGCGTCGTGCGCACCGCACGCGTCTCCCCGTCGATGCAGCGGGTGACCGTCACCGGTGACGAACTGGGCGAGTTCCCGTGGCTGGGCTACGACCACTGGTTCCGCCTGTTCCTGCAGCTGCCCCACCAGAGCCGGCTGCGCCTGCCGGAGTTCACGGGCAGCCGCTGGTGGCAGCCTTACCTGGCGATCCCCGAGCGGGAGCGGCCGCACTGCGCCAACTACTCGGTCGCCGACTTCCGCCGGGACAGCGCCGAGATGGACATCGACTTCGTGGTGCACCGCGACGCCGCCGGAGCCGTCGAGGGCAGGGCGGCCGTCTGGGCCTGCGCCGCCCGCCCGGGCGACGCCCTCGCCGTCCTCGACCAGGGCGTCCTGTTCGACCGCCCGCACGACGCCTCCGAGGTCCTCGTGGTGGCCGACGAGACGGGACTGCCGGCCACCGCGGGCATCCTGCGCTCGCTGCCCCGCGACACCGTGGGCCGGGTCGTCCAGGAGGTGCCCACCGCGGGCGACAGGCGCCCCCTGGACGCCCCGGCCGGAGTGACCGTCTCCTGGGTGGTGCGTCGGGACCCCAGGGCGGTGCCCGGTGCGGCGGCGCTCGACGAGGTGCTGCGGATCGCCTCCGTCGTCCCGACGGCGTACGCCTTCGTCGTCGGTGAGTCGACCCTGGCCACCGAGGGGCGCAAGCACCTGCACCGCGCGGGACTGCCCAAGGACCGCATCACGTTCTCGGGATTCTGGCGGCACGAGACGTCGGCCCAGGCGGCCTGAGGCGGACCGTACCGCCGTCCGGCGGTACCGGCAGGCGGTACCGCCGGGCAACCCCCGCCGATACCGCCGTCGGATGGCCCGAGGCCACCGGAGGACCGCATCCGCGATCGGTGCGCCGGGCGGCGCCGCCGTCCCGTCCGCACCGGCGTGCGGGCCGGGCGGAGAACTCCCGTCGCCGCGTGCCTCCCCGCGGCTCGGCCGCGTCAGCGGCGGCGGCGCGCCAGCCGGCGGAACGCCCTCGCCCCTCCGGTGGGCGCCGGCAGCCGCCCGGCGACCGCGTCGGCGAGCAGGGTGCCCACCGTCTCGGCCGCGCAGCGGCGGTTCGTGCCGATGCCGCCCGACGGCCCCCGTTTGATCCAGCCCACGACGTACGTGCCGGGCCGGCCGGTCACCCGTCCGCCCTCGTGCGGGACGGTGCCCGACTCCTCGTCGAACGGCAGCCCCGCCTGGGGCACTCCCCGGTACCCGATCGCCCGCAGCGCCAGGCCCGCCGGGATCTCTCGTTCCCCGGCTTCCCCGGCTCCCCGGGCATCCCCGGCGCCCGAGGTGACCCGCACGGCCCGGAGATGCCCGTCCCCGTGCAGCGCGAGCGGCTCGGAGTGGAAGCGGAAGACGATGCGCCGCCGTCCACCCGCCGCCCGTGGGGGCGCGGACCAGTCGACGGCCTCGCGCGGCACGTCCTGGAACAGACCGGCCTTGTGGGCCGCACCGGCGGCACCGGCCGCGTCGATCGCCGTGCCGATCCGCGCGTCGTGGTCGTCCACGACCAGATCGACCCCCGGGAGGTTCTTCAGCGCGAGCAGTTCGGTGCCGGTGCACGCGGCGTGCTCCGGGCCCCGGCGTCCCAGCAGCACCACCTCGCGCACCTTGCTGCGGCGCAGTTCCTCCAGCGCGTGGCCCGCGATGGCGGTGCCGGCCAGCGAGTCGGGGTCGGAGACCAGGATGCGGGCGACGTCGAGCGCGACGTTGCCGTTGCCGACCACCACGACGCGGTCCGAGGAGAGGTCGACGGCGTCGGGGGCGACTTCCGGGTGCGCGTTGTACCAGGCGACGAACGTGGTCGCGGCGATGCTGCCGGGCAGGTCCTCGCCGGGTATGCCCAGGCGCCGGTCGGAGGCCGCGCCCACGGCGTAGATCACCGCGTCGTGGTGCGCGGCGAGTTCGTCGGCCGTGATGTGGGTGCCCACGTCGAGCCCGAGGTGCAGGCGCACCCGCGGGTGCGTGTGGAACCGGGCGAAGGTCTCGCCGATCCGCTTCGTGGCCGGATGGTCGGGCGCAACGCCGTACCGGATCAGCCCGCCCGGCGCGGGGAGCCGGTCGACGAGGGTGACCTCGGAACGGGTGTGCAGCAGCAGGTCCTCCGCGGCGTACATCCCCGCCGGTCCGGTGCCGACGATCGCCACCCTGAGCGGTGCGAAGTCGGCCGGCAGGACACGGTCGAAGGACGGCGCGCCCCAGGCGTGGAAGTTGGGGCCGTGGTCGGCCCCGGCCTCGGAGGCCGGCCGTCCGGTCCCCTCGAAGTAGGCGGCGTTGATCCCGGCGTACGGCTGCTGCGCGGGCGTCAGTTCCGCGACCGGGTGGACGGCGTCCACCGGGCAGGCGTCGGCACAGGCGCCGCAGTCGATGCACGCCCCGGCGTCGATGTACAGCGTCTCGGTGGTGCCGAAGTCCCGTTCGCCCGGCGTGGGATGGATGCAGTTGACCGGGCAGACGGCCACGCAGGCGGCGTCGGTGCAGCAGTTCTGGGTGATCGCGAAGGTCATGTCGTCCGCTCGCCGTGAGGTCGTCAGATGAGGTGGGCGCGCTTGTAGAAGAACAGCGCCGGCCGGGTGAGCAGACCCACGGAGTCGAGGAAGGTCATCAGCCCCGCGCAGCTGGAGCGCATCATCGACGCGTGGTGCTCGTTGGCCTTCGCCTCGCGGACCGCGCGCTCCTCGTCGAGTCCGGCGTTGGCGTAGACCTTCCGGTTCACCATGCTGGTCACGATGACGTAGGCGGCCACCGCGATGAGCAGGGCGTGGACCCGGCGGCGCAGCCGTCCGGCGCGCGCGAGGTGCTTGCGTGTCTCGTCGCGGGCGAACTTCATGTGCCGCGACTCCTCCACGACGTGGATGTTGTTGATGGTGCGGACGAACGGCACCACCCGCTCGTCGCGCATCCAGTCCCGCTGCATCACGTCGAGGACCTCTTCGGCGACCAGGATCGCCGCGTACGCCGCCTCGCCGAACGCGACGGTCTTGAAGAGCCTGCCGAGTTCCACGGCCACGCGGTGCGGGCGGTAGGCCGGCGCTCCGAGCTTCTTCGCGCCGCGCGCGAACATGATCGAGTGGCGGCACTCGTCGGCTATCTCGGTCAGGGCCCACTGGAAGGTGTCGTCCGTGGGGTCCTTCGCGTAGATGTCCCGCAGCACCATCTGCTGGAGGATCATCTCGAACCAGATGCCGGTGCTGGCCACCGAGGCGGCTTCCTGACGCGTCAGGGCCTTGCGCTGGGCCTCGGTCAGCTCGGCCCAGTAGGGGGTCCCGTAGAGGGTGCTCCACTCCGGGCTCGCGCCGTGGAAGTCCTCGTCGAGCGGAGTCTCCCAGTCGACCTCGGTGAGCGGGTCGTACGCGAGCTGCGCGGACGAGTCGAGCAGCCGCCGCGCGACGCCCTCCTCCGGGGTGTGGCTCTTGGTCCGTGGCCGCGTGATGTTGATGGCCATGCAGGGGCTCCTCGAGTCGGGTCGGGGACGGTCCTCGCCCACCACTGCTATTACCGTCGGTAACACAGTCTCCTTGTTGACGGACCTTATAGCAAGGATCGCCGTATGACTACCCGGTGGTAACCGGCGGTTGTGCGCGGTGCCCGGTCAACGGGGCGGTGTCCGCGGGGGAGCGCCGAGGGCGGTGAGCAGGGCGTCGGCCGGGAGCGCCGGGACGGTGCGTCCGCCGAAGCCGGTGGTCGTGGTGGCCGCGAGCAGGGAGTTGAGCACCGCCTCCTCCACGCCGTCGAGCACCGCCTCGAAGAGCGGGCCGAGTTCCGCGTCCGCCACCGGGACGGCCGAGGGGGCCGCCGTACTGAACGCGACGGCGTAGTCCCCGCTGCCGTGGCTGTAGGCCGCGCCCGTGCGGGCCAGCGCGAACACCGCGCGCCGGGCCACGCGGGTCAGCCGCCGGGCGTCCAGCGGGGCGTCCGTGGCCACCACGATCACGCAGGAGCCGGTGCCGGGGTCCGGTGCCTGGCCCTCGACGCCCAGGGACCGCGGGGTGATCACACGGCCGAGCACCCGCAGCGTGCCCCCGAAGTTCGCCTGGACCAGGACGCCGGCGGTGAAGCGGTGGCCCCCGAGGTCCACGACGCGGGACGCGGTGCCGATGCCGGCCTTGAAGCCCAGCGCGACGGTGCCCGTGCCCGCGCCCACACACCCCTCCGCGACCGGACCGTCCGAAGCCGTGTCGAGGGCCGCCCGCACGTGTTCCTCGCGCACCGGCCGGGAGCGGATGTCGGACAGCAGGCCGTCGTTGCACTCGCCCACCACGGGATTCAGGCTCAGCACCTCCTCGCACCCGGGCCGCTGGAGCATCCAGCCGACCAGGGCGTCGGCGACGCGGAAGGCCGACAGGGTGGAGGTGAGCAGTATCGGGGTCTCCAGGGCGCCGAGTTCGGCGAGTTGGGTGGTGCCGACGAGCTTGCCGTAACCGTTGCCGGTGAACACCCCGGCCGCCAGGGGAGTGTGGGGTCCGACCCGGTCGGGCACCACGGCGGTGACGCCGCTGTGCACGTCGGGCTCACGGCGCACGGTGGCGTGTCCGACGCGGACGCCGGGCACGTCGGTGATCGCGTCGAGCGGGCCGGGAGCGGAGGTCCCGATCACGATGCCGAGGTCCCGGGACCGGTGCCGGGCAGGGACCGACGGACGCTGGGGGAGAGGCGGTTGTTCCATACGGGGACGCTACGCGGCGCGCCCGCGCACGGTCGGCCGGGTCGGCGCCACGGATCGGGGGGGGCGACCGGGCGGACCGCGCTGCGCAATTCGGGAGCGGCCCCCCCGTGGCCGGCGTGCCGGGAGGCATCGTGCCGCAGGTGCCCGGCGCGCCCCGGGACCGGTCCCCGCCGCGCGATCCACGATCCGCGATCCGCGTGCCGCCGGGGGCCGGGGAGGCGCCGCCCGGCGGACTCAGCGGGTGCGCGTCCCGCCCCGCGCCTCGCACCGCAGGCACCGCTCGACGTGGGGGAAGGCGTGCAGGCGCTCGGCACCGATGGCCTCCCCGCACCGTACGCAGCGCCCGAAGGTGCCGGTGTCCAGGCGGGCCAGGGCGGCTTCGGTCCCGGCCAGGAGTTCGTGCGCGCGCCGCGTCTCCTCGCGGTGCCGCTCCAGCGCCTCGGCCTCCGCGCCGGCGTCCGCCGCGTCCAGCAGGCAGTCGGCGCGCAGTTCCTCCTCCCGCGCCGCGGCGGCGGCGATCTCGCGCCGGAGCGCGGCCGCCCGCTCGGTGAGCCGGCGGTGCGTCTCCTCGTCGGTCGCGGGGGTGCGGTCGGTCCGCCGGTCGTCGCTCATGGTCGTCCCGCCTTCTCGCTGAAGGGCCGCGCCGACCGCCGACCGCCAGCCGCCAGCCGCCAGCCGCCAGCCGCCAACCGCTAACGCTCGACCGCCGACCGCCGACCGCCGACCGCCGACCGCCGACCGCCGGAGCCTTCGCCGTCCTGCCTCCATTGTCGGGGCCCGGACCGCCCGGCGCGCCCGCTCGCCCCGTCAGTCGAGCGTGAAGCGCACCGGTGTCCCGACCGCGGCCTGGGCCGCCGACGCGAGCGCCGGCTCCGCCACCACCCCGACGACCGGGTAGCCCCCGGTGGTCGGGTGGTCGTGCAGGAAGATCACGGGTCGGCCGTCCGGCGGGACCTGCACGGCCCCCAGGACCATTCCCTCACTGGGCAGTTCACCCGTCGACGCCCTCTCCAGCGCCGGACCCTCGGTGCGCAGGCCGATCCGGTTGCTGTGCGGGGAGACGCGGAACGTGGCCGAGGTGAGGGTGCGCAGCGCGCTCGGGGTGAACCAGTCGGACCGGGGACCCGGTCGCAGCGGCAGCACCAGCTCGGCGGGCGGGCCGGGCCAGGGCGCGGCGGCGGGTACGGCGACGGCGGCGGCGGGGGTGCCGACCGGTACGACGGCCCCGTCCCGCAGCGGCTCCGGGCCCAGTCCGGACAGCAGGTCCGTCGAGCGGCTGCCGAGGACGGGCTCGACCGCGATGCCGCCGGCCACCGCCACGTACGCGCGTACGCCCGCCGTCACCGCCCCCACGTCCAGGAGCGCACCGGCCGGCACCCGTACCGGGGTGCCCCAGGGCGCCGGCCGCCCGTCCACGGTGACGGGGCAGTGCGCGCCGCCGACCACGACGGTGACGTCCCGGTCCGGCCGGACGGCGCAGCCGGTCAGCGTCGTCTCCAGCACGGCGGCGCCCGGGTCGTTGCCGAGCAGCCGGTTGGCGAGCCGCATCGTGGGGGCGTCCAGGGCACCGGAGCGGGGCACCCCCAGGTGGGCGTACCCGCGTCGGCCCGCGTCCTGCACCGTGGTGAGCGCGCCGGCCCGTACGGCGGTGAGCTTGGCCGTCATGCGGCCACCGTCCCGTCGGGGGCGTCCGCCGGTACGAACCGCACGCGCGTGCCCGGCGCCAGCAGCGCGGCCCGCCGACGCGCCGGGTCCCACAGCGGCCCGGGGCCGGGCATCGTGCCGATCAGCTGCCAGCCGCCCGGGGTGGCACGGGGATAGACGGCGCTGTAGGGGCCGGCGAGGGCGACCGCGCCGGCCGGCACCCGGGTCCTGGGCGTGGCCCGGCGGGGCACGTGCAGTTCCCCGGGCAGACCGGTGAGGTA
This sequence comes from Streptomyces rochei, assembly GCA_002155895.1. GTDB lineage: Bacteria > Actinomycetota > Actinomycetes > Streptomycetales > Streptomycetaceae > Streptomyces > Streptomyces rochei. Next base: position 25,728 of record MUMD01000106.1, on the reverse strand, counting down.
GCCGAAGCCGGGGGCGAAGCCGCAGAACGCGACCCGGTAGTCGTGGGCGGAGTGCAGGGCGGCGACCTCCCGCGGGGCGACACCCCACAGAGCCGCCACGTCGGCGAGGTCCGGCCCGTCGTAGCGCACGGGGATCTCCACCGCCTCCCCGTCGTCGGCGGCGGCCGGTGGGACCTCCCAGGCGCGGAGGGAACGGGCCAGTGCCTCCGGGTCCCGGACACCGTCCAGCAGGACGGTCCGCGCCCCCGGCACCACCTCCTCGACGGGCTCCAGCGTCCCGGCCGCCCGGCGGCGCAGCACCTCGGCGTGGAAGGCGGCGGTGCGCCCGGCGTCGGGCAGTTCGACGAGGAGCGCGTGCCGGCCGGCGGGACGCGCCGTGAGGTGCGGGGTGCCCGTCATGCGAAGGCCCCGATCGCGACCCCCGAGGTCTCCAGCGCCTCGCGCACCCGGGCCGCGATCCGTGCCGCGTTCGGGGTGTCGCCGTGCACGCACAGCGACCGCGGGGCGACCTCCACGGTCGTGCCGTCCACGGTCTCGACCGAGCCGTGCACCGCGAAGGCGAGCGCCCGCCGGACCACGGCGTCCTCGTCCGTCACCACCGCGCCCGGCTCGCGCCGGGGCACCAGGGTGCCCCGCGGGGTGTAGGCCCGGTCGGCGAAGGCTTCGGGCACGGCCGCGAGCCCGGCCTCGGCGGCGGCGTCCAGCAGCAGGGAACCGGGGAGGCCGAGCACGGGCAGCGTGCCGCCCGCCAGCCGCACCCCGGCCACGACGGCGTGGGCCTGGTCCGCGTCGTGGACGGTGCGGTTGTAGAGCGCGCCGTGCGGTTTCACGTAGGCCACCTCCGCCCCGGCCGCCTCGGCGAAGACCCGCAGCGCGCCGATCTGGTAGGCCACCTCGGCCGCCAGCTCCCCGGAGGGTACGTCCATGGCGCGCCGGCCGAACCCCGCCAGGTCGCGATAGGACACCTGGGCCCCGATCCGCACCCCGCGCTCGGCGGCCAGGTCGCAGACGCGGCGCATCACCGAGGGGTCGCCCGCGTGGAAGCCGCAGGCGACGTTGGCGCTGGTGACGACGGAGAGGAGGGCGTCGTCGTCGGTGAGGGTCCAGCGGCCGAAGCCCTCACCGAGATCTGCGTTGAGGTCGATCACGCATTGAACGTAGACGATTGTTGAACGATCCCACAAGGGATCGAAGAGGATGAGGATCGGACTCTTGTTAGATCGTTGAACGATCGCTAGTGTCCGTGCATCTGCCACGCATCCGGGGCTATGGTCCGGACCGATGAAGCATCGGTTCCGCTTGTCTCGGATCCGTGCCCTGCCCCCTCATGCCTGAAGAAGGCCACCGAATGATCGTTCTGCTCGGTGTGGTCGTGGTGATCCTCGGATTCGTCACGCGCCGCAACCCCGTCCTCGTGGTGGGCGTCGCCGGTATCGTCACCGGTCTGCTCGGCAAGATGAACCCGATGGAGGTCCTCGCGGCCTTCGGCCGGTCCTTCGCCGACAGCCGCTCGGTCACCGTCTACGCCATCGTGCTCCCCGTGATCGGCCTCCTGGAGCGCTACGGCCTGCGCGAGCAGGCCCGCAACCTCATCGGCCGCCTGGGCAAGCTCAGCGCCGGCCGCTTCCTCACCGTCTACCTGCTGGTCCGGCAGGTCACCGCGGCCTTCGGGCTGAACAGCATCGGCGGACCGGCGCAGACCGTGCGGCCCCTGGTGGCGCCCATGGCCGAGGCCGCCGCCGAACGCTCCACCGGCGCGAAACTGCCCGACCGGCTCCGCGAGAAGGTGCGCTCCTACTCCGCGTCGGCCGACACCGTGGGCGTCTTCTTCGGCGAGGACTGCTTCATCGCCATCGGCTCCATCCTCCTGATCACCGGTTTCGTGAACTCCACGTACCACCAGGAGATCGAGCCGACCCAGCTGGCCCTGTGGGCGATCCCGCTCGCGGTCTGCGCCTTCGTCATCCACGGCGCCCGGCTGCTGCTCATGGACAGGCAGCTGGAACGAGAGATGGCGCTCGCCGCCGCCGAGCACGACCTGCCGCTTCCCGAGGGGGCCGACAAGTGATCAAAGTCGAATGGCTGTACTGGCTGATAGGTCTGGTCTTCGTCGTCATGGCCGTGCAGATGGCCACCGACCGCAGCAATCCCAAGCGGTGGACGTCCGCCGGATTCTGGGGTCTGCTCGGACTCACCTTCCCCTACGGCACCGGCGTCGCCAACGCCACGGCCGGCAACGGCGGCTGGACCCTGCCCGCCGAACCGCTCGGGGTCGCGGTCCTGGCCCTGATCGTGCTCGCGGGCTTCAACTTCCTCGGCAAGGGCGTCCCGGTCACCACCACCGGTGAACAGCGCGAGGCCTCCGCCGCCCGGCTCGGCAACAAGATCTTCGTCCCCGCGCTGACCATCCCGCTCGTCGCCATCGTCTGCGCCTCCGTGCTCGACGAGTCCGGCCTCTTCGAGTCGGGCAAGGCCACCCTCCTCGGGCTCGGCCTCGGCTGCGTCACCGCACTCGGGGTCGGGATGCTGATCACCGGCGAGAAGAAGGTGTCGGTCCCGCTCCACTCCGGGCGCTCCATGCTGGAGGCCATGGGCTCCGCACTGCTTCTGCCCCAGCTGCTGGCCGTGCTCGGCTCGATCTTCGCCGCCGCGGGCGTCGGCGACCAGGTCGGCAAGATCGTGAACGAGGTCCTGCCCGACGACTCCAAGTACCTCGCGGTGATCGCGTACTGCGTCGGCATGTTCCTCTTCACCGTGATCATGGGCAACGCCTTCGCCGCGTTCCCCGTGATGACCGCGGCGATCGGCTGGCCCGTCCTCATCCAGCAGATGCACGGCAACGAGCCCGCGGTGCTCGCGATCGGCATGCTGGCCGGCTTCGCCGGCACGCTCTGCACCCCGATGGCCGCCAACTTCAACATCGTCCCGGCCACGCTGCTGGAGCTGAAGGACCAGTACGGACCGATCAAGGCACAGCTGCCGACGGGCATCGCGCTGCTCGGCTGCTGCACCGTGATCATGGCGCTCTTCGCCTTCTGAGCCACCGCCGCGACCCGCGTCCGCACCGGCGCCCGCCCCTCCCGCAAGGAACGCCCATGACCCGTGCCCTCATCACCGGCTTCGCCCCCTTCGGCGGCGAGCACGTGAACCCCTCCTGGCAGGCGGCTTCCCTGGTCGCCGCCGAACCGCCCGCCGGGCTCGACGTCACCGCCGTCGAACTGCCCTGCGTCTTCGGCGAGTCCCTCGACGTCCTGCGCGAGGCGGTGCGCACCCACGCCCCCGACGTGGTGCTCTGCCTGGGCCAGGCGGGCGGACGCCCCGGCGTCACCGTGGAACGCGTCGGCATCAACGTCGACGACGCGCGCATCCCGGACAACGCCGGCCGGCAGCCCGTCGACGAACCCGTCGTCCCCGGCGGCCCCGCCGCCCACTTCTCCACCCTCCCCGTCAAGGCGTGCGTCGCCGCGATGCGGGAGGCCGGTGTTCCGGCCGCCGTCTCGAACACGGCCGGCACCTTCGTCTGCAACCACGTCGCCTACGGCCTCGGCCACCTCATCGCCACCGAGTTCCCCCACGTGCGGGGCGGTTTCGTCCACGTTCCCTGGGCGCCGGAACAGGTCACCGACGGCACCGCGCCCTCCCTGCCGCCCGCCACCGTCGCCCACGGCCTGCGCGCCCTGCTGGCCACCGCCGCCCGCACGCCGGCCGGGCAGGACCTCAAGGTCACCGAAGGAGCCACCCACTGATGCCGCTGAGCACCCACGCCGACCGCTTCGCCCGGCTCGCCCTCGCCAACATCACCCGCGAGTACCCCAACTTCCCGGCCCACCTGATCACCTCCGCCGACGAGGCACACGCACCCCGTGCGCTGCACCCGGCGTTCTACGGCGCCTACGACTGGCACTCCTCGGTGCACATGCACTGGCTGCTCGTCCGCCTCCTGCGCCGCCACGGCGGTACGCCCGCGCTGCCCGAGAGCGCCCGGGCCGTCGCCGTGCTCGACCGGCACCTCACCCCCGGCAACCTCGCCGTCGAAGCCGCCTACCTGCGCGCACACCCCTCCTTCGAGCGGCCCTACGGATGGGCGTGGCTGCTCGTCCTCGCCGCCGAGTGCCGGGCCCTGGGGGGTGAGAACGGCGCCCGCTGGGCCGCCGCCCTGGAGCCGGCCGTCGCCGCCGTCGACGGGCTGCTGGCCGGCTGGCTGGCCAAGGCCACCTATCCGGTACGCCACGGCAACCACCCCAACAGCGCCTTCGCCCTCGGCCTCGCGCTCGACTCGGGCGAACTGTCGGCCGAGACCGACAGCGCCGTGCGCGAACGCCTGCTCGCCTGGTTCGCCGACGACCACGACGCCCCGGCCCACTGGGAGCCCTCGGGGCAGGACTTCCTGTCCCCGGCGCTGAGCGAGGCCGACGCCGTGCGCCGGGTGCTGCCCGCGGAACGGTTCGCGGCCTGGCTCGACCGTTTCCTGCCCGCCCTGCGCACCGGGGCACCCTGCGCGCCGCTGGACGTACCCGTCGTCTCCGACCACGCGGACCCCCAGATCGGTCATCTGCTGGGCCTGACCCTGAGCAGGGCGGCCGCGCTGCGCTCCCTCGCGGACGCGCTGCCCGACGGCCCGGCCCGGGCCCGACTGACGGCCGCGGCCGAGGCCCACCTCGCGGCCGGCCTGCCGGCCGTGGAACGCGGCGACTTCACCACCGACCACTGGCTGGCGACGTTCGCCGCGCTCGCCCTCGACCCCGCGGGCGAGCGGTGATCACCGACGCGTGACGCCGGTACGGGCCCCGGGAGCGAGCGTGGGCTCGCTGACGGGGACGTCGCCGAGGGCCTCGTCGACCGCGGCCAGCAGGTCGTCGGACAGCTCCGTGCCGGAAGCCGCGGCGTTGGCGTGCACCTGCTCGGGACGGGAGGCGCCGGTGATCGCGGAGGCGACCTCGCCGCGGCGCAGCACCCAGGCGAGCGCCAGGGTGGGCATGCTCATCCCGGCCGCCTCGGCGATCGGCACGAGACGCTGGACCGCCTCCAGGGCGGCGTCGCTGTAGACGAGGTCCCGCGAGACGGCCATCTCCGCGCTCGCGAACCGGCTGCCCTCGGGGACGGGCCGCCCCGGCCGGTACTTGCCGGTGAGGACGCCCTGGGCGAGCGGGGACCAGACCACCTGCGAGACGCCGTTGGCGGCACACAGACCGAAGACCTCGGCCTCGGGCGCCTGCCAGAGCATCGAGTACTGCGGCTGGGACGAGACGAACAGACCGGGGCCCGCGACGTCGATCGCGGCCCGGATCTGCTCCGGAGTCCACTCGCTGAAGCCGATCCAGCGGGCCTTGCCCTGGTCGACGACCTTCTGGAACGCCTCGACGATGTCCTCGACGGGCACCTCCGGGTCGAAACGGTGCGCCTGGTAGAGGTCGACGTGGTCGGTGCGCAGCCGGGTGAGGGACGCGTCGATCTGCTCGGCGATGTGGCGCGGTGACAGACCCTGGTCGGCGGGGTCGTCCGACATGGGGAAGTAGACCTTGGTGGCCAGGACGTAGGAGTCGCGCGGCCGGGACGAGAGGATCTCGCCCCACGCCGTCTCGGCGGCGCCCCGGCCGTAGACGTTCGCGGTGTCGAAGAAGTTGATGCCCGCGTCGAACGCCGCCTCGGTACAGGCCCGGGTCGTCTCCGCCTCGACGCCGCCGGAGTAGGTGAGCCAGGACCCGAGCGAGATCTCCGAGACCTCCAGGTCGGAACTGCCGAGCTTGCGGTACCGCATGGGTGCTCCTCGCGTCGTGGACGGCGGTGCGGGACGCCGTCCCGGACGGGCGGCGCCACCGCTCCCGGGTACCCGGCCGTGGACCCGGCGCACCGGGGGTCTGCACGGCCGGGTACCCGGTGGGGCCCCGGGGGGCGGTTTGCGAGGCCGGGCTCGGCAAGTACCCTCGGGGCTGGTGCTTGGGAAACAGGTACGCCCGCGGTCGGCCGGGTCGCACGGCCGTCCAGGGCCGCAGCCGCCCTGCACCAGAGGAGGGACGCCCATGCGTCGCGAGATCCACCCCCGCCCGAGCGCCGGGGCGGCCTGCCGGGGACCCGGCGGGCCGGAGAGCGGCGAAGCCCGGGCCGATTGATCATGACCACTTCGGAACGCTCACCGAGACCGGTGCGGAGCCGCACGCCGTCCCTGGGCGATGCCTGGCTCCAGGCACCCTGCCCCGTGCTCGTCGTCGACCCGGCGGGAACGGTCGTGGCGGCCAACGCGAGAGCCACGGCCCTGTTCCCCGGGGCGACGGGCGGGACATGGCTGCCCGACGTGGTCCCCGACTGGCTGGCGCGCGCCCACCGGACGGTCGTCGCCGGGGGCGAGGGGAGCCCGCCGGGACCCGTGCGCGGCCCGCACGGGCCGGACATCCTGGAGGCCCACGCGACCCACGGTCCGGACGGGACCGTGGTGTGGTGGCCGTCCGTCGTCACCGACCGGTCACGGGCCCGGGCGGCGCTGCGGAGCGAACGGGAGCGCAACGCCTTCCTGACGGACGCCTCCACACAGCTCCTCGCCTCCCTGAACCTGGAACGGTGCATGGAGGCCACCGTGCGGCTGGCGGCCGAGCACCTCGCCGACGCCGCGGTCCTGGTGGCGCCCTCCCCGGGGAAGCGGCACCGGCTGACCCTGGCCGCGGGGGACGCGGTGGCCCACGGCTCCGTCCGCATCGATCCCGCGACGGTACCCGGACTCGCGGAGGCGCTGCGGGGCTTCCCGCCGCTGCCCTCCCGCTGGATCGATCCCGCCCTCCTGCCCGGCTGGGCCCTGCCCGACGGCTTCACCGGACCGGTGGGGTCGGTGGCGATCACACCGCTGCCCGGCCCGGGATTCCCCGCGGGCGCGCTGATCCTGCTGCGCCGGGGGGACCGCGCCGCCTTCGACTCCTTCGAGGAGCAGTTCGCCCGGGTCTTCGCCTCCCGCGCCGGTGCCGCCCTGTCGGCCGCCCGCATGTACCGGGAGCAGAGCGAAATCACCACCACGCTCATGGCCGAGCTGCTGCCTCCGGAGCTGCGGCACGTGCACGGCGTCGAGTTCGCCGGGGGATACCGCGCCGCGCAGGACACGGACCGTGTCGGCGGCGACTTCTACGAGGTGCACCCGGGGGCCGGGCCGCAGGACGAGACGCTGGCCGTCCTGGGCGACGTCTGCGGCAAGGGCCTGGACGCCGCGGTGCTCACCGGGAAGATACGCAACACGCTGCACGCGCTGCTGCCCATGGCCGACGACCACCAGCGGGTGCTGACCCTGCTCAACGGCGCACTGCTCGGCAGCCGGCACACCCGCTTCGCCAGCCTGGTCCTCGCCTCGGTGCGACGGCGGGGCGACACCACCCACCTGCGGCTGACCTGCGCCGGGCACCCGGCCCCGCTGATCGTGCGCAACGACGGGACGGTGCACGAGGCGCGCACCAGGGGCACCATCGTCGGCGTCCTTCCCGAGGTGACGTCGACCACCGCCGAGGTCGAACTGCGGCCGGGGGAGAGCTGCCTGCTGTTCACCGACGGCGTCACCGAGGCCAGGGGAGGGCCGCTGGGCGAGGTGATGTTCGACGACGAACGCCTGCGCGCCGCCCTGTGCGAGTGCGCCGGCATGCCCGCCGAAGCCATCGTCGAACGGGTCCAACTGCGGGTCGCCGAGTGGCTCGACGACCAGCCGCACGACGACATAGCGGTCATGGCGATCACCGCGCCGCACCTGCCGGCGCCCGAGGGACGCGGGACGAGCGGGAAGGACGTACGGCCGACCGCCTGAGTCCGCGTCGGCGATGCCGGCCCGGCCGCCGGGGAAGGGATCGCCCTTCCCGTCCGTCTCGTACCAGGTCCTGACACCAGGAAGATCCGCGTAGTCGCCCATCGCTCCAGGCCCTCTCCGGCCGGCACCGCTCCCCACCAGTCTCCGGCGCGCCCGAGACGCCCGCAACGCGGCCCGGGGCCGGGCCGCCGGGCCGGTCGCCCGCTCCGTCCCGCGACTTGCGCGGAGGCGTGGCCGCGGCGCGGCGGAGCAGGCACCCGAGCCGGGAACCGACCGACCCGCCCTCGCCACTGACGCGTAATCAACGTTGCTTTCGCACAAGTGTTTTGGGAGTCTCCGTTCGACTCAGCTGTCGAACGAGCAACGGAGGACTCCCCCCACATGTCGAGAAGACGAATACGCCGGGCCTGGCTCACCACCGCCGCCGCGGCCGCGCTCGCGTTCACCAGTCTGGCCGTCCCCGGCCACGCCGACGACCTCCCGCCCGACGTGCCGCGGTCGTGGATCCAGGAGCCCCGCGCGACCGAGGGGAGCCCCACGCCGAGCCTGGCCCGCGACTGGACCGCCCCCGGCGGCACCGCCTCGCCCGGCGACTTCACCCTGTCACCCGGCGCGATGAACGCCGAGACCACGCGCCGGGTCACCCGCCTCGACGCGGTGCTGCCCAAGTCGGGCGTGCAGAACCTGCTGGCCGGCGCTAACCGCGACGCCCAGCCGTGGTGCCCGCGCGACCCGTTCGGCACCGCACCGGACCCCGACCTCAAGTACTGCCTGGAGAACGACGACTCGGTATCGCGGGAATGGGTCCCGCAGGGCTTCACGGGCGTCTCCGACGCCAAGGACAACGAACTGTGGGGCGAGGCCGGGAACATCCAGCTGTTCGCCTCCTACGACGGCTGGGACCCGGGCCGCCAGGACGATCCGGACCCGGGCGGCGACTGCACCGCGGGCGAGCTGGAGGACAACGACGCCTGCAACCAGAAGGGCGTCCGCGTCACCTTCGTCCAGAGCCGGACCAATCCGGCCACCGGCAGCCCCGAGGTCAAGTACCGTCACGTCCTGCTCGCTTGGACGTACGTGAACTCGGCCGACCACGTCTCCTTCGACGGACTGCACGCCTCGGAGTACCCGATCCAGAACGGCGTCCACGCCGGCGGGATCGTCTGGTACGGCAACTACCTCTACGTCGCGGACACCCGCAACGGCCTGCGCGTCTTCGACATGCGGTACATCATGGACCTCAACCCGGACGGCGACGCGAGCACCAACGACCCGATGGGCGCCGACACCGACGGCGTGAAGACCACCGCCGACGTCCAGGACAAGACCAAGGTCGGCCGGCACAACAACGTCTGGTACAGCTTCGGTTACCGCTACGTCATGCCCCAGGTGGCCGCGTGGCGGTTCAAGGCCACCCAGAGCAACCCCAAGGGCTCCTACGCCTGCGTCTCCACCGGCGCACCGAAGGCCTCCTACATCTCCCTGGACCGCAGCACCGTCCCGGACCGGCTGATCATGGGTGAGTACTGCCGTCCGGAGAGCGGCTACCCGTCCACCGGCCGCATCGCCTCCTACCCGGTCGCCGACCTGGCCGGACGCTCGGCCGACGTCCCCGCGCAGGGCTGGGCCAACTACCTGCCGATGACCAGCGGCGGAGCGCAGGGCGCGGCGGCCCACGCAGGGACGCTCTACGTGAACCAGTCCAAGGGCACGGACGAGCCGGGCCACCTGTGGCGGTACAAGTGGAGCGACGGCCGGCTGGTCCAGCAGGGCCAGGCCGTCAAGACCGCACGGGGCGCCGAGGACCTGTACGTCGAGCGCGGCACGGGACGGCTGTGGTCCGTCTCCGAGCACCGCCCGGGAGCGGCGTCCGACTGCACGGCCAACCCGGACGCCGGCGACCCGGCGGGCACCGACTACTGCCAGCGCGTGCTCTACGGGCACAAGCTGAGCTGGATCGACAGCCGGCCCTAGCGCCGGCGAACCGGTGGGCGCGGGGCGGCAGATGTGCGTTCCGCGCCCTCACCGGGAGGGCGCCGCCCCGGTCCCGTAGGCTCGTGCGTGCAGACGGCGGATGCACGGGTGGTGCCACGGTGAAGGGGGCGGCGGTGTTCGCGAACGGCACGCGGGTGCTCGCGGGCGCGATGACCGTGGCCGTTCTCGTCCTGCTGGGCCCCAGCGCGCCCGTGGGGTCCCTGGTCGCCCGACCGCTGCCGGACGGCGCCGCCGAGGGCGTCGTACCCAACCGGGTCATGACGTGGAACATCTGCAACCCCTGCGACGTGGGCAACGTCGACCGGGCGGCGGACATCGCCACCTACGCGCCGCAGGTCATCGGCCTGCAGGAAGCGTGCGTGCGCGACGTCGAGCAGATCCGGGCCTACCTGGCGGGCCTGTACGGACTCGTCTACCACGTCGAGTACGGGACGGTCCTGCGCAAGCGGAGCCGTTGCGGGGGCACCCCGTGGAACCCGGGGGCCTTCGGGCAGGCGATCCTGTCCGCGTCACCGATGACCGACCGCGTCAGCGTGGAGTACCCCGACGGCGGTTCGGAGGACCGCGGGTATCTCGCGGTCACCACCGTGGTGGGCGGCCACACGGTACGGGTCTTCAACACCCACCTCGCCCACCGGCGTCAGCAGCCGGTCCGGGCCCGGCAGACCGAGGAACTCGCCGCGGCCGTCGCCCGGCACGACCGCGCGATCGTCCTCGGCGACTTCAACGCCGTACCGGACGCCGCCGAACTGGCGCCCCTGTGGGCGCTGGCGCCCGGCTCGGACCCCGAGTGCCGTCCCTCTCCCACCGCGGCCTGCGAGCCGACCACCGACTGGAGCAGCAGGTTCGACTACGTCTTCCTGCGGGGCCTCGGCTCCGTCGGACAGCATGTGCATCCCACCGTGTACTCGGACCACCACCTGCTGCACACGGACGTGGTCCCGGCCCGCGGCGCCTGACCGGACGGCGTCCCGACCCGCCGAGAGCGCCGTGCGCGCCCCGCGGCCGGGAGCCGGGGCTACGGCGTGGGCGGCACGACCGGTCGACTGTCCGGGCCGGAGTCGTCGACGGGGACGGGGACGGGGACGGGGACGCCCAGCCGGGCGGCCACGGTGGTCAGGGCCGTCCCCAGCGGGACGGCGACCCGGGTCAGCGCGTGCCGGTCGCCCCGGGTCGGGTCGCGGTTGACGATCAGCACCGGCTTCCCGGCCTCCGCCGCCTGACGGACGAAACGCAACCCGGACATCACGGTCAGCGACGACCCCAGGACCAGCAGCGAGGCAGCCTCCCGCACCAGCGCGCGGCACTGTTCGACCCGGGGCGGCGGCACGTTCTCGCCGAAGAAGACCACGTCCGGTTTGAGGACGCCGCCGCAGACCGCGCAGGGCACCACCCGGAAGTCCCCGACCTGCTCGTCGGTGAGGTCGGCGTCACCGTCCGGGTTGATTCCCGCCGCCACCGGCGCGAAGTCCGGATTGGCCTCCTCCAGCCGCCGGGCCAGCTCACGGCGCGGGCTGAACGCCCCGCAGGAGAGGCAGACGACCCGGTCCAGGCTCCCGTGGAGTTCCACCACGCCGTCGCTGCCGGCGGCCTGGTGCAGACCGTCGACGTTCTGGGTGATCACACCCGAGAGCAGGCCCCGCCGTCCGAAGGCGGCGACCGCGCGGTGCCCGGCGTTGGGGCGGGCCCGGCCGAAGGTGCGCCAGCCGAGGTGGCTGCGCGCCCAGTACCGGCGCCGGGCCCGGGCGTCGGCGGTGAAGTCCTGGTAGGTCATCGGCGTGTGCCGGCTCAGGCTGCCGCCCTCGCCCCGGTAGTCGGGGATGCCCGACTCCGTCGAGATGCCGGCGCCGCTGAGCACGAGCACCCCGCCGGCCTTCAGGGCGTCGGCGACCGGCCGCAGGTCCGTGGTGCCCGGCGGCAGGTCGCCGGCGGGGGTCCAGCTCAGGGTGGGGCGCATGCGCATGCGGCAAGGGTACGTAACGGGCGGCCCGAGCAGGACGCGGCGGCCCGGCCGTCGGGCCGCCGCGCACCCGTCAGTCGTCGAGCGCCTCCAGGACGTCGGCGAGGTCGACGAACTTGAAGCCCGTGGCCTCCCGGTCGCCGTCCTGCGGAGCCATGTGGCCGTCCTGGACGACGAGCAGGCCGTTCGGGTACCGGTCGCCCAGCGGCTCGGCGAGCACGTCCGCGCCGTCGCACTCCTCGGAGCCGTCCAGCGAGGCGGACGCGGCGCTCACCCGGAAGCCGCCCTCGTACTCGTAGCCGTCGGACCGTTCGCGGTCGTAGGCCACGAAGGTGTCGTCGCCCTGGCTGGAGGCGAGCAGGTAGCCGTCCCCGTCGTCCTGCTTCAGCAGGGTCAGGCCCTCGACGTCGGCGGAGACGCGCTCGCCGCCGAAACCGGGGTCGTCGCCCGCGACGCACTCGTCGGACGGCTCGTCGTAGACGGCGGGGAAACCGTACTCGCGGACCTTGTCCTGGAGGACGGGCCTGCCCCGCAGGTCGGCGGGCAGCCGCCAGATACCGACGTCCTCCTGCCCGGCGAAGAGCGTGCCGGTCTCCGGGTCGACGACCATGCCCTCGACCTGCGGTCCCTCGCCGGGCTCGCCGCAGGGGGACCACCGGGTGCCGTCGGGCAGGGTGAAGGAGGCCGGCAGGTCCAGGGTGCGGACCTTCCGGTAGGAGACCGAGCCGCCGCTCGTGGCGGTCAGCTCCAGCAGCGCGACGCGGGTGGTCGCGTTCTGGCTGACCAGGGCGTAGGACTTGCCGGTCGCCGCGTCGGTGTAGGTGGCCAGTCCGTACGCGGTGCTCTCCCCGTCGACCTCCTCCTGGGAGCCGGAGAAGATCCACGGCGCCGACGCGTCCGTGACATCGGTGAGCGGGGCGCCGGGCCGGCCGCCGTCGATCCGGTAGACGCGCAGCTTGTCGCTGCCCCGGTCGCTGACCACGGCCAGGTCCGAGGTACCGGAGCCCAGCCGCATGCCGTGCACCAGGTCGACGTTGTTGAAGCGCCCCGGCGCGTGGTCCGGCCCGGGTGCCTGCGGGGCGGGCACGGACTGCACCTCGCGGGCGTCGAGGTCGTAGACGCGCAGGCCGCCCTCCTTGGCCGTGGCGATGACGAGGCTGGCGTCCGGGTCGGCGGCATTGCGCCAGATCGCCGGGTCGTCGGCGTTGGCGTTCCCGCCCTCGTCGTCGTCGAACAGCGCGTCGGTCTCGGCGCGCGGGGCGACCTCGGGCAGCGCCGCCCGGGCCGTCGCGCCCGTCGGGGCCACGGCGGTGACGACGGCGGTGAGCACCAGGGACGCCGCCACCGCGACGGCCCCGGAACGGCGTTTCGTGAACGCGTGCACGAACGATCTCCTTCGTTGGGAAGCGATGCGTGACATGTTCACGAAGCCAGGCGGTGGCCGGGCGTCGGGGCGGCCACCGGCCGGCGACGGACGGACGATCACGAGGTGAACGGCGCCGCCCTCCGCCTCCGCTGCACGATCGGACCGTCCGCGGGGCACCGCCGGACGGTCCGCGCGGGCACGATGGCGGCCTCGGTTTGCGGTACTCCAAGTAACAAGATCAAAGTAAATCCGCGCACCTCACGGCAGCCGCAGAGGTGGCCCATCCTCCCCGTGCACCCTGACCCGGGGTGCTCGCACGATCACAGGAAGCAGTAGAGATGAATTCGTCGTACGACCCTCTCGGGCAGGCACGCGAGGACTACGAGCACCACCTGCGGACGTGCCGCCAGTGCGAGGCGGACGGCGTGAAGTGCCCCGTGGCCAAACACCTCAGGCGCCTTTACAACAACCTCCTCAGATCGGCGTGACGTACTCCTGAGATCGGCCCGATTTCCTCCGTAAAGGAGGACAATCGGCCAACATCTCACCGCTTTCCCTCCCTCGGACAACCGAGCCTGCGGCGCGTTCCTCTCACAGCGCGACCACAGCAAGGGCCCTCCACCGTGTCGGCCCGGAGGACGAGGGAACGATGACCAGACCGCGCACCACCCGACTGCGGCGTCCGTTGCTCGCCGGCGCCACGGCCGTCACCGCCCTGGCCGTGACGGCCGGCCTCGTGGCCGCCTCCTCGGAGCCGGCCGACGCCGCGGCGAAGCCCGAACTCAGCCTCATCGCCGCGACCGGCTCGCTCACACTCACCTCGTGGAAGGAGGACCCGGGCGTCTACCTCGACCTCGGCACCTACCTCACCGCCGAGGGGACGCCGCTCGAGCTGAAGGTGACCCGCAAGTCCTACAAGGACCCGGTGACCGTGACCCAGACCGTGTACGAGGGCGGCCGGGCCAAGGCCAGGAAGCTGCCCGCCGGCACGGTGAAGGACTTCTCCGGCCTGCCCGGCTTCGTCCGGGTCACCCTCACCGACAAGGCCGGCAGGAAGGTCCTCGACCGCACCGAGGACTTCTGCCCGAACAACGCCAGCGGCCGGGTCCGCCCCGACGCGCCGGCCACGTCGAAGTATCCGGAGAGCTGCCCCACCAACCCGTTCACCCTCGGCTCCGTGTGGGGCGTGGAGAAGGGCTGGGCCGCCAACACCTACGGCGGCTCCTACTCGGCACCGGTCCAGCTGGCGGCGGGCACGTACACGGCTAAGGTCGGGGTCGCGAAGAAGTACCGCGACCTGTTCGGCATCGCCGACAAGCCGGCCACGGTGAAGGTGACGGTGCAGGAACGCAGTTACGAGGACGAGTCCGGCTCCGCCGGCGCGGCGGGCCGGTCCGCGACGGCCGGCGGACACGCCGGACACGGCGCCGCGCACGCCCCGCAGACCGCCCACGCGGGCCACGGTCCGGGGCACGCGCCGACACCCGCCCGGGCCGCCGCGCCGGTGACGAGCGGTGCGGGTCCCACCTACAACGCGGGCCACGGACCGCTCAGGGCGGCGCCGCCGGCCCTGCCGTGGGCGCTGAAGAAGGACCAGGCCGCGCGCGCGACGCGGGTGGGGGACACCAGCGGGCAGACCGACGGCTCGCGCAAGGCGCCGGCGGTGCGGCCGCAGCCGCAACGCCCCGCCGGCAAGCCCTCCGTGCCCGACGTCCCCAAGCCCGACCTGCGCTCCCTGCCGGCGTACGGCATCGTCATCAGCGACGGCGAACGGGACGTCCCCGGCAAGGACTACCTGGCCTTCAGCGCCAACGTGTGGAACGCGGGCCCGGCCCAGCTGGTGGTGGACGGCTTCCGCTCGCCCGGCAAGGCCAAGATGGACGCCTACCAGTACTTCTACGACGCCAAGGGCAAGCAGGTCGGCTACACGCCCACGGGCACCATGGAATGGGACCCGCGCCCGGGTCACATGCACTGGCACTTCACCGACTTCGCCAGCTACCGGCTGCTGAAGGCGGACCAGAAGGAGGCCGTGCGCAGCGGCAAGGAGGCGTTCTGCCTGGCCAACACCGACGCCGTCGACTACACGGTGAAGAACGCCAACTGGCACCCGTACAACACCGATCTGTCCACCGCGTGCGGCGAGGAGAACGCGATCTCGGTGCGCGAGGTGCTGGACGTCGGCTCCGGCGACACGTACACCCAGGACCTGCCCGGCCAGTCCTTCGACATCACCGGTGTCCCCAACGGCACGTACTACATCCAGGTGCTGGCCAATCCGGAAAAGCGGCTCAAGGAGACCGACCTGAACAACAACAGCGCGCTGCGGAAGATCGTGCTCGGCGGCAAGCCGGGCAAGCGCACGGTGACCGTCCCGGCGCACGAGCTGGTGAACGCCAACTGACCGGGCTCCGCGCGGAGCGCTGAGGCGCACGGTGACCTGCGGCCGTGAACGACGGCCGCAGGCATCCGGGTCGGGTCGGTCAGCCCAGCCGGCGCAGGGCCAGTACGGCGTTGTGGCCGCCGAACCCGAAGGAGTTGCTCAGCACCAGGTCGCCCGCGGCCGGGAGCGCACGGGGCGCGCCCCGCACGAGGTCCAGGTCGACGGCGTCGTCGACGTCGGCGCAGCCGACCGTGGGGGGCACCGTCCCGTGGTGCAGGGTGAGCACCGCGGCGACTGCCTCGACGCCGCCCGCCGCGCCCTGGAGGTGGCCCAGGTGACCCTTGAGCGCGGTGACCGGGACCTCGCGGCGACCCAGCACGCCCCGCAGGGCGCGCGCCTCGGCGAGGTCGCCGTCGACCGTGGCGGTCGCGTGGGCGTTGACGTGGACGACGTCCTCGACACGGCCCCCGGCGTCCCGCACCGCCCGCCGCAGCGCGAGCGCGATGCCGTCACCGGACGGATCGGGCGCCGCGACGTGATGGGCGTCGGCCGACAGGCCCCATCCGGCGGCCTCGCAGTAGACGCGGGCACCGCGGGCCCGGGCGTGCTCCTCGGACTCCAGGACGAGTATCCCCGCCCCTTCCGCGTTGACGAACCCGTCACGGTCCTTGGCGAACGGGCGCGAGGGCGAGCCGGTGGCCGGGTCACCCTCGGCCAGGGCCCGCATCGCCGCGAAGGACGCCATGATCGCGGGGGTGACGACCGCCTCGGCGCCGCCCGCGAGGGCGACGTCCACCCGGCCGTACCGGATGCGGTCGACGGCCTGCCCGATCGCCTCGGTACCGGAGGCGCACGCGCTGGTCACGGTGCGCGCCTCACCGGTGATGTGCAGATCGAGCGAGACCTGCGAGGCCGCCTGCGAGGGCACCGTCATGGGGGTGGTGAGCGGTGAGACGCCGCGGGGCCCCTTCTCCCGCAGCTTCCGGTCCCCGCCGACGAGCACCGACGCGTCCCCGAGGATGGCGCCGAGGCTCACTCCGACCCGTTCCGGGTCCAGCCCGCTCTCGCGGGTGCCGCCGTCCGCGTACCCCGCGTCGGCCCACGCCTCACGCGCGGCCAGCACCGCGAACTGGGCGGCGCGGTTCATCCGCCGGGCCGCCTGGCGGGGCAGCAGCCCGGCCGGGTCCACCGGCACGGTCCCGGCGATCCGCACCGGCAGCCCGTCGAACTCCTCGTCCGTCAACTCCCGTATGCCGTGCCGCCCTTCGACGAGACCCCGCCACAACTCGCCGGTGCCGACGCCCAGCGGGGAGACGGCGCCGAGCCCGGTGACGACGACCCGCCGCACCCCGGCCGGCTCGGCCTCCCGCACGGGGCGCGGCTCGTGCCGTACGACGTTGCCCGCCCGGTCGGCCTCGGCGGCCCACCGGCGGACGTCCGCGTCGGTGGCGCCGCCCTCCGGTGCCTCGCCCGAGTCCCGGTGCCAGGCGCCCCAGCGGCGCACGTGGGTCACGGGCTCGGCCTGCGGGTCGACGGCGCGCAGGCACACCACCCGGTCCCCGTCGCGGAACTCCACGCCGTCGAGGGGAGGCGAGCTGACCAGCGGCACCGCGGCCACGTCGAGTCGCCGCCCGGCGACGGTGACCCGCTGCTCCCGCCGCAGCTCCTCCTCGTGGTCCACCCCGCCGAGCGGGGGCCGCAGCACGAAGGTGATCACCTCCGGGGAGGCGGGCCGCGTGTGCAGGACCACGTGCCACCGCCGCCGGGTCGCGTCCTCGGGCGACAGGGCCAGCAGGTCGCCGGGGACGACCTCGGCGGCGGTGACCTGGTGGGGGCGTATGGGTACTTCAGGCGTTTCGGGGGAGTGGGTCATGTCCGCGCATGCTCTCTTTGGTCCGAACTGTCGTACTGGAAGCGCTTATGAGTGTTCTGCACGACGTGCGAACCGGCTATTGTTGAACTCGGGACATGTCCGTTTTACCCCGATCTACCATGAGGGTGACACGGGACACAGCAAACAACTCACCTGCTGGGCAGGTGAGTTGCTCGGTCGGGGGCGGGGTTGTGCGAATCGTCACCCGCGCGTCAGTGGAGGGTGGGCCGGTAGATCAGCTCCTGGACGTGACGGTCGAGGGTGCGGTGCTCGATCAGCTCCAGGTCGAAGTCGTCCGCCCCGCGGAAGACCGGGTCCAGACCGGTCCGGCCGGTGATGACGGGAAAGAGCGTCACCTGCACGCGGTCGACGAGCCCGGCGGCCATCAGCGCCCGGTTCAACGACAGGCTGCCGTGCGAACGCAACGGGACCGCGGACTCCTCCTTGAGCCGTGCGACGACCTCGACGCCGTCCCCGCTCACGACGGTCGCGTCCGGCCAGTCGGGGGCCTCCTCGAGAGTCGTGGACACCACGGTCGCCGGCAGGTTCCGCATCCGGGTGACCCAGGGATCGCGCACGTCCGAGTCCTCGGTGCTCGCGGCGAGCATCCGTGTGAACGCGCGGTAGGTGTGTGCCCCGAAGACCATCCGCTGGTCCTGCTCGTAGAGAGCCAGGCGCCGGTCGAGCAGTTCGGGACCCTGCTTCCCCCAGTACCCGGTCCAGTCGCCCCCGGCGGCGCCGTAGCCGTCGAGGCTGGAGAAGACGTCGAAGGTGTAGGTGGCGGTCATGTCGTCCTCCTCGAACGCGGCCGGTCGGCGGGGACGGGCCCGATGCGCCTCTCGCGGCGGTGCGACGGCCGTCCCTGTCTTGTGGACCCGCCGCGCCCCCGGAACTCATCGCCGCACCGCCGTCAGCTCTCGGGCCGCCCCGGTCCCGGCCGCCCTCCCGCCCCGCCCGGAGCCTTCGGCGGGCCTGGCAGCGTCCGTCCCAGGCGGGCGAGCGGGGACAGGGCCATCAGCGCCGGCGACAGCAGCATGCCGGCGGCCGCGGCCAGCAGGCCGGTGCGCGTCCCCCGGGTCTCGGCGAGCAGACCGCCGAGCAGCGAGCCCAGCGGAGTGAGTCCCATGCCGACGAAGGTGATCGTCGCGGCGGCGCGCCCCTGCATCCCGTCCGGGGTGGCGGCCTGCCGGACGGCCATGACGGTGACGTTCACGAGTTGGGTGAGGGCTCCGAAGACCAGATTGAGCGCGACGAGCGCGGGAAGCGTCACGGCGGAACCACCGTGCAGCGCGGGCACCAGCAGGAAGACGCCGTCACCGATCGTCGCCGCGCAGACGAGGACGACCCCGTGACCGAAGCGTCCGGGCAGCCGGGCGGCCAGCAAGGAGCCCAGGAGGGCGCCCGGCCCGGTGGCGGCGAGTGCCAGGCCCACGGCGGTGCCGGACAGGTGCAGCTCCCGCGGCAGGTGCAGGAGATAGACGGTCATGACCGCGGCGAGGGAGAACTGGAAGGCGGCCGAGGCCAGGCAGACGGTCCGCAGCGAGGTGTCGCCCGCGACGAAGCGGACGCCCTCGCCAACGCGCCGCCGGACGAGGGGAGGTCCGTCGGCGCGCACCGGGACGGTCTCGGGGCGGCGGATGCGCCTGATCGACAGGAACGAGAGGGCGAAGAAGACGCTGCCCGACGCGACGGCGATCGGAGCCGACAGCGTGGTCACCAGCGTGCCGCCGAGGGCGGGACCGCCGATCTGCGCGGCGGACCGGCTGCCCTCGAGCGCACTGTTGCCCCGCACCAGCTGGTCACGGAGCACCAGGCGCACCAACGACGCCTGGTAGGCGACGTCGAAGAAGACGGAGAGGGCGCCGACGGCGAAGGCCACCACCAGCAGGGTGGGCATTCCGAGCGCGCCGAGCAGGGCGGCCACGGCCGCGCCGCCCAGGGCCAGGGCCCGGCCCGCGTCGGTGAGGACCATCACCGTGCGGGTTCGCCATCTGTCCACGCAGACCCCGGCGAACAGCGACAGCAGCAGGATCGGTGCCTGCCCCACCGCGCGCAGGACGCCCAGCCCGCCGGCGTCGGCGTCGAGGGTCAGCACGGCGAAGAGCGGCAGGATCACCAGGGTGGTGTGCTCACCGAGCTGGGAGGACGTCTGGCCCAGCCAGAGCCTGCGGAAGTCGCCGTCGCGCCACAGGCGTGACGCGGGGCGCGGTCCGGAACCGGAGGAACCGGAGGAAGCATGGAAAGGGAACGAGTACGAGGACGGCACGGGGAACCCCTCGGAAGACCGAAGACGAGACCCGCCGACGGGCGCGCGAAAAGGCGCGCCTCAGGTTCGGCCGGCGGAGGAGGAAGGCTCGCTGTGCCGCGCGGTACGAGCAGCACGCGATGACGGGCCGTTCAGGGCCCAGAACGTCAACGCGTGCTCGGACGACCGACCATGTTCCGCTCCTCCCGGGTCACGTGCCCCACACCCTAGCCCGCCGCCCGCGACGGAATCGGGCCTTCCACGGAAGCGACGGCGGAAGGCGCGAGTATCGCCTTGATCTACGACCGTCTCCGCTGAGAACCTGCTTCGTCAGCACGATCACCCACCCACCACCATCCTGCGGCAGCCATCCTGCGGCAGGTGAGCAGGAGCCGGAGACCATGACCATGTCGCAGTCGGCGGGGACCACCGAGGTGCTGCACTACACCGCCTTCTCCACCAGCCCGAGCGGTGGCAACGGAGCCGGTGTCGTCCTGGACGCCGCCGCCCTCGACGACGCCGACATGGTGGCGATCGCCGCCGAACTCGGCTACTCGGAGTCCGCGTTCGTCACCCGCGGACCCGACCCGGAGGACGCGCGCTCGTTCACCCTGCGGTTCTTCAGCCCGAAGGCGGAGGTCGGCTTCTGCGGTCACGCCACCGTGGCCACCGCGGTGGCGCTGGGCGAGCGCCTCGGCACGGGCGACTTCGACTTCCACACCTCCGCGGGCCATGTGCCGGTGACCGTCCGGGAGCAGGACGGCGTCCTGAAGGCCACCCTCACCAGCGTCGCGCCCCGCGTGGAGGACGCCGACCCCGCCGACGTGACGGAGGCCCTGGCGGCGCTCGGCTGGCAGGCGGAGGAACTCGACGCCGCCCTGCCGCCGAGGATCGCCTTCGCGGGCGTGCGCCACCTGGTGCTGGCCGCCGGCACCCGCGAGCGGCTGGCCCGACTGGACTACGACTTCGACCGGTTGCTGCGGTTGATGGAGCGGCTCGACCTGACGACCGTTCAGCTGGTGTGGCGCGAGGGCCCGGCCGTCTTCCACGTGCGTGACCCGTTCCCGGTCGGGGGTGTGGTCGAGGACGCCGCGACGGGTGCGGCGGCCGCGGCGTTCGGCGCCTACGCCCGCGCTCTGGCCCTCGTCCCGGACGACGCGAGGCTCACGCTCCACCAGGGCCACGACATGGGCCGCCCGTCCCTGCTGGAGGTGGACCTGCGCCCCGGCGACCCGCGGGTGCGCGTCACCGGAGCCGCGATCGCCGTCTGAGGACCGTGCCCGGACCGAGGCGTACGACGTCGTTGCCGGGCGGCTGCCCACGACCGGTGGTCGTAGGCTGATCGGCGAAGATGGCTGGGTCAGCCGCAACCACCGATGAGGGGTGTCCGTTCCGCATGGCTCCGTCCGCCTCGGGTCCGAGGCCGCCCACGATCACGGATGTCGCACGCGCCGCCGGGGTGTCGCGCACGACCGTGTCGCACGCCCTGAACGGGCTCGGCAAGGTCGACCCCCGCACGCGCGAACGCATCCGGCAGGTCGCGACGGAGCTGGGGTACCGGCCCAATCTGCGGGCGCAGCGGCTGCGGCGCGGGCAGGCGAAGGCCATCGCGCTCGCCTCCTCGATGCCGTTCGCGGTGGCGGGCGGACCCTCGCGGCTCGGGTTCTACATGGAGGTCGCCGCCGCGGCGGCGGAGAGCGCCCTGCTCCACGACTACGCGCTCGTGCTCGTGCCGCCGGTGCAGTCGGGTTCGGCGTTGTACTCCGTGGACATCGACGGCGCCATCGTGGTCGAGCCGGACATCGAGGACGCGGCGGCCGCCCAACTGCGCGAGCGCGGGCTGCCGTACGTGGCGCTCGGCCGTCCCGTGTCGCCCGAGGAGGACACCCCCTACGTCGACCTGCGGGGCCGCCTGGTCGCGGACCTGCTGCTGGAACACCTGCGGGAGCAGGGCGCCGTCCGTCCGGCGCTGATGGTGGGCGCCGGCTCCCGGCACTCGTCCGTGGACGCGGTCGCCGCCTACGAGCGGCGCGCCGAGGAGCACGGCTGGACGCCCGTGGTGGCGAGGGTGCCGGAGTCGGGCGGTGAGCAGGCCGGGTACGAGTGCTGCGCCGCCCTGCTCGCCGAACACCCCGGCATCGACGCCGTCTGCGCGCTGGTCGACGCCTTCGCGGTCGGTGCCGTGCGGGCCGTCCGGGACAGCGGGCGCGCCGTGCCGGACGACGTCATGGTCGTCACCCGCTACGACGGCCTGCGGGCCCGCACGTGCGAGCCGCCCCTGACGGCCGTGGACCTGCATCTGGACCGGGCGGCGTCCGACGCGGTGGAGTTGCTGCTGGGACGGCTGCGCGGGGACACCGCCCCGTCGGTGGCGGTGTCCCCGGAACCGCGCGTGATCGCCCGGGCGTCGTCGCTGCGAACCGCCCGGGCCTGAGCGGGGTCCGCCCAGGGCTGAGCGCGAACTGCTTGGGCCCGAGCGCGAATCGTCCGGGCCCGAGCGCGGATTGTCCGGGCCCGAGCGTGAACCGCCCGGCCGGGCGCGGGGTGTGCCGCCGGGCGCGGCGCGTGTCGCCGAGGGCCGACCGTGCGGACTCCTCACACGCCGAGCATCAGGACCAGTCCGGAGACCAGCGCGAAGACCAGGACGAACAGGCGCGTGCGGCGGGCGTCCAGGCGGTGGTGCACCAGCCGGCTGAGCCACGCGCCGACGGCGATCGCCGGCAGCAGCAGCACCGCCTCGCCCACCTCCGCTGCCTGCGCCTTCCCGGTTCCCAGCAGCAGGGCCAGCGACGCCACCTCCCCGACCAGGAAGCAGGCGGCGACGGTGGAGCGCAGCTCGGCGGGCGGCCGGTGCTGGTAGACCAGCGCCAGCGGTGGCCCGCCGACCCCGGTCGCGGTCTCGGTCAGCCCGGTCACCGCTCCGGCGCCGACGTACGCGGCCCGGCCGGGGGTGAACGCGGGCGCGGCCAGGCTCACGACGGCCGCGAGCACCGTGGCCGCGCCGACGAACACCCCGAGACCGCGTTCCGGGATGAGCCAGAGCACCGCCAGCCCGGCCGGGGTCGCCGCGAGCCGCGCCCCCGTGATCCAGCCCGCGCCGCGCAGGTCCAGCGACGCCCGTTCCCGCCAGGCGACGTACAGGTTGAGCGGGATCATGGACGCCAGGACGAACACCGGGACCAGGCCGGGATCGACGATGCCGGCCACCGGAGCGACGATCAGCGCGAAACCGAGCCCGCTGCTGCCCTGGACGAACGCCGCCACGGCCACCGTGACGGCGAGGACCGTCAATGTCACCCAGGTCACCGTGCCGTGCTCCGTTCCCGTTCCAGATGCCGTGCCCGCGCCGCCGTGGACGTGGGATGCGCTCTGCCGACCTCCGCCCGTGCCACGGTGGCCCGGGCGAGTTCGACGGCGCGCCGCACCAGCGCGGCGCCGTCCCAGTCGGTCGGCCGGCCGTGCCACAGCCGCAGGTGACCTCCGACGAAGACGGCCGCGATCTGGTCCCGGTTGCCGCGGCGCACCAGCTCCCACGGCAGGTCCCAGGAGAGCGCCAGCTCCGGGGTGTCGATGTCCACGAGGAGGAAGTCGGCCGCCGTGCCCGGGGCGACGGTACCGGTGAGGGCGCCCAGGCCGACGGCGTCCGCACCGCCCCGGGTGGCGTGCTCCAGCCAGGTCCAGCCGGCGCCGCACGAGGAGTCCCCGCCGGCCAGCCCGTACGCCAGCCGCTGGGCGAACTCGGCGGCCTCGGCCAGCCGGAAGCCGTCGCCGCGGGTGCCGTCGGTGCCGAGCCCGAAGCGGATGCCGCGCTCGGCCATCGCCGTGGCCGGCGCCACCGCGTTGCCCTTCCAGGCACTGGCCACCGGGTTGTAGCTGACGGCGGTCCCGGTGTCGGCCAGCAGGGTCAGCTCGCGCGGCGTGAGGAGCGTGGCGTGCGCGGCGAGCAGCTGCGGGCCGAGGGCGCCGACCGCGTGCAGGTGCTCCAGGGGCCGCAGCCCGTGCCGCACCAGGGAGCGTTCCACGCCCGCCAGGTGCTCGTTGACGTGGATCTGTACGACGGCTCCGGCCTCGGCGGCCAGCCGGGCGGTGGCACGCAGGGTGCCCTCGGTGGCCGCCTCGGGGATGGAGACGGCCAGGGAAGCCCACACCAGCGGGTCGCCGTCGTAGCGGGCGAGGTGCTTCTCGGCCCGCTCCACGACGTCCGGACGGCCGTCGCCGCCGGCAGCGTCGTCGTCGGCGTCGTTGCAGACGAGTCCGAGCACACAGCGGATCCCGGCGTCCCGCGCGGCGGCGGCGACCACCTCCACGTCCACGTCGGCGCGGGTCCCGGCGTCGGTGACGGTGGTGAAACCCCCGCGCAGCGCCTCCAGCGCGGCCAGCTTGGCCGCGGTGTACGCGGACTCCTCGTCCAGCGAGCCCTCCAGCGGTACCCAGACCCGGCGGAAGATCTCCGAGGGTTCCCCGAAGGCGAGCGCGGCGCCGAAGCTCTGGGTGAGGTGGTGGTGTGCGTCCACGAAACCGGGCATCAGCAGCCGGCCGGGCAGCCGCACCGCCCGCAGCCCCGGGTGGGCGCGCCGCACGGCTGCGGCGGGCGCGACCGACTCGAACCGGCCGTCGCGGACCACGACGGCCCAGCCGTCGACGGGGCCCTCGGGGAGCAGGACCTTGTCCGGCTCGAGCAGGAGCGGGCCGGGGGCGGTCAGCAGGCCGAGTTCGGTCCGTGGGTCGGGTGCGGGCGGTGACTGGTTCATCGGTCGCTTTCTGTGCGGGCCGTGGTCAGGCGTGCGGCGACGCCCGGCCGGACATGGTGGAAGAGGATGTTGAGGACGGCGGCGACGAACGCGCCGACGGCGACACCGCTCTCCAGGAGGATGCGGACGTTCGGCGGGAAGTGGCCGTACACCCCGGGAACGAGGATCGGCAGCAGCCCCAGCGCCAGGGCGACGGCGCAGATGAAGGTGCTGGTGTGCCGGTCGAGGTCGGAGCGGCCCAGCATCTGGATGCCGAGCACGGTGATGACGGCGAAGACGACCATGGCGGTGCCGCCGACGACGGCCGAGGGGATGACGCTGATCGCGCGGCTCACGGGGGCGAGGAACCCGATCACGATGAGGACGACCCCGGCCGCGGCGGTGACGAACCGGCTGCGGACGCCGGTGACCCGGACGATGCCGATGTTCTCCCCGCTGGTCACCATGAGGGGCAGGCCGAAGCATCCGCCCAGCAGCGAGGTGAGGGCGTCCCCGCGCACGGTCCTGGGCACGTCGGTGCGGGCGTCGATGTCCTTGCCGACGGCCTCGGCGTTGATGACGGTCTGCCCGGTCGCCTCGGCCATGGAGGCCAGGCTGTAGAGCATCAGCGGCAGCGCGGCCACGAGGTTGAAGACGGGGGAACCGAACGGCATCGGCTCCGGCAGGCTGAACACCCCGCCGCCCCCGGCGCCGGAGGCGTCGATCGCGCCCAGCACGCCGGCGAGGGCGGTGCCCGCGAGCAGGCCCATCATCACGGCGAGTTGGCGCAGGATGCCGGTGAAGAGCAGGTAGCAGGCGACGGTGAACCCGATCGTCGCCATGCCCAGACCGAGGTCGCGCGGATCGGCGAAGCCGGGCGTGCCGGGTTGTCCGGTGACCAGCACCGCGCCGACCTTCACCAGGTTGACGCCGACGATGACGATCATCGTCCCGATGACGAGGGCGGGGAAGAACCGCAGCAGCCGCGAGAAGACCGGGAGCACGACGAAGTAGAACGCCGCCGTGAGGATCACCGCGCCGGTGGCGGTGCGCAGCCCGTGCTGCTCGGCGATCGAGAGGAACAGGATGAGCGGCGCCCCGCCCGGCAGCATCACGAAGGGCAGCCGCGGCCCGAACTTCCAGGGCCCGAGCGACTGGATCAGCGATCCGACCCCGGACAGCACGAAGGCGGCGGAGAGCAGTTCGACGGTCAGCTCGGCGCCGAGGCCGAGCGTGGCGCTCATCAGGAACATCGCCGAGACCGGGGTGGCGGCCATGACCAGGACGTGCTGGATGCCGAAGAGCACGATCCGCAGGAGCGGACGCGACTCGTCCACGGGGTGGGGCGCGGACGGAGCGCCTTGCCCGGAGGTTCCGGCCCCGTCGGGGCGGTCGGGGTGGT
>MUMD01000105.1 GCA_002155895.1 Streptomyces rochei | reverse complement strand
CCGAGACCCCCGTGACCCCCGAGGCCCCCGAGAGCGCGGACACGTACACCAACCCCGTCCTGAACGCCGACTGGTCCGACCCGGACGTCGTCCGCGTCGGCGACGACTTCTACCTCACCGCCTCCAGCTTCGGCCGCGTCCCCGGCCTGCCCCTGCTGCACTCCCGCGACCTGGTCAACTGGACGCTGGTCGGGCACGCCCTCTCCCGCCTGGAACCGGCGGACGCCTTCGCGGCGCCCCGCCACGACTGCGGCGTCTGGGCCCCGTCCCTGCGCCACCACGCCGGCCGCTTCTGGATCTTCTGGGGCGACCCCGACCACGGGATCTTCCAGGTCAACGCCCCCGAGATCCGCGGCCCGTGGACCGCGCCCCATCTGGTGAAGGCGGGCAAGGGCCTGATCGACGCCTGCCCGCTGTGGGACGAGGAGACCGGCGAGGCGTACCTGGTGCACGCCTGGGCCCGTTCCCGCTCGGGCGTCAAGAACCGCCTCACCGGTCACCGCATGCGCCCGGACGCCACCGGANNGCGGCTGGGTGCGCACCGCCGCCGGCGAGGACTGGTTCCTGCACTTCCAGCAGCGCGGGGCGTACGGCAGGGTGGTCCACCTCCAGCCGATGACCTGGCCGGAGGGCGGCTGGCCGGTCCTGGGCGACGACGGCGCCCCGGTCACCGAGCACGCCCGGCCGGGCCTGCCCCCGCAGCCGCCGGCCGCGCCCGCCACCGACGACGACTTCCCCGGCGGACGCTTCGGCCGCCAGTGGTCCTGGACGGCCAACCCCCGCGACGGCTGGGCCACCCGGCACTCCGGGGACGGCCTGCGGCTGGCCTGCGTCCGCTCGGCCGACGCGCACGACCTGCGCAGGCTGCCGAACGTGCTCACCCAGCGGCTGCCCGGCGTCCCCTCGGTCGTCGAGGTCGACCTGCGCCTGGACGGCGAGGAGCCGGGAGCGCGCGCCGGACTCGCCGTGCTCGGCGACGCCTACCGCTGGATCGGGCTCCAGCGGGACACGGAGGGGATCGTGCGCCTGGTGCACCGGTTCGCCGAGACGGTGGCCGAGGCCGAGCGGGACGCCGACCGTCCGCGTCCCGCTCCCGAGGGCCGGGTGCGGCTGCGGATCGAGACCGTGCCCGGTGCGCGCTGCCGCTTCTCCTACGACCTGGGCGAGGGCTTCCGGCCCACCGGCCGGGAGTTCGCCGCCACCCCCTGGCGCTGGGTCGGCGCCCTGCTCGGGCTGTTCGCGCTCGCGCCCGCCGGCGAGGGACATGCCGGTACCGCCACGTTCACCCGGTTCCGGATCGGCCCCCGGTAACCGCACCTCATCCGCACGCCTGTTGGGAGAGCCGCAATGACGCACCTCCGTAGCAAGCGCTTGCCGGGCCCCGGCAGGGCGTTGGCCGCCGTACTGGGCCTGGTCGCCGCCCTGACCCTGGGCGCGGTCGGGGAGGCCCAGGCCGACCCGGCCGGGCAGACGGCGTCCCCCCGCCACGCCGACCGGCCGCACGGCTTCGCCTCCCTCGCCGGGGGTACCACCGGAGGCGCGGGCGGCGAGGTCGTCACCGTCACCGACCAGGCCGGGCTGGCGAAGTACGCCGCGGCGAAGGAGCCGTACGTCATCCGGGTGGCGGGCTCGATCCCCGTCGCGCCCTTCGGCTCCGACATCGTGGTGGCCTCGGACAAGACGATCGTCGGCGTCGGCGACACCGGCGAGATCGTCCACGGCGAACTCCACCTGAACCCCGGCACGCACAACGTCGTCATCCGCAACCTGACCATCCGCGACAGCTACGTCGAGGGCGACTGGGACGGCAAGACCACCGACTTCGACGCCATCCAGATGGACTCCGTCCACCACGTCTGGATCGACCACAACCGCCTCACGCACATGGGCGACGGACTGCTCGACATCCGCAAGGACAGCGAGTACATCACCGTCTCCTACAACCGGTTCGAGAACCACAACAAGGCACTCGGCATCGGCTGGACGGACAACGTCCGCACCCAGATCACCATCGACCACAACTGGTTCACCGGCACCAAGCAGCGCAACCCGTCCGCCGACAACTGCGCCTACGCGCACCTGTACAACAACTACCTCTCCGCCCAGGTGACCGACGGCGATCCGACGTGGACGTACGGGAACTGGGCGCGCGGCGCGACCCGGATGGTCATCGAGAACAGCTACTACGACGGCGTCCAGCACCCCTACCAGGCGGACGCCGACGCGGAACTGGTGCAGCGCGGATCGATCCTGAAGGGCACGACCGGCCGGCACGACGCGTGGGGCGACGCCTTCGAACCGGGCGACTTCTACACGTACCGGCTGGACCCGGCGGCCGCCGTCCCGGCGCTGGTCAAGCGCTTCTCCGGGCCGCAGAAGCACCTCGGCGCCCACGCACACACCCACTGACCCCCCACGTGTCCAGCACGTCCGAAAGAAGAGAGCCGACCGATGAAGATCAGCAATCGCAGCAGCAGAGGCACGCGCGCGGGCCGGACCTCCGCCGCCGTCGCCCTGGGGGCCGTACTCGCGCTGACCGCCACCGCCTGCGGTGACGACGGCAGCGGGGCGGGCGGCGACAAGGGCGCCGAGGGAAGCGGCACGGGCAAGATCGTCTTCTGGGACAACAACGGCGGCATCCGCACGGCCGTCTGGAAGGAGATCATCGCCGACTTCGAGAAGGCGAACCCGGACATCGACGTCGAGTACGTCGGGATCGCCGCCACCGAGTACCAGTCCAAGGTCGACACCGC
The DNA here is from genome assembly GCA_002155895.1 of Streptomyces rochei. GTDB lineage: Bacteria > Actinomycetota > Actinomycetes > Streptomycetales > Streptomycetaceae > Streptomyces > Streptomyces rochei. The sequence continues at coordinate 27,093 of MUMD01000105.1, read as the reverse complement.
CATCCAGGGCGGCGGCCTGCCGGACGTCGGCGGTGTCGGCGCGGCGATGCTGGCCGGCTTCTCCGCCCAGAACGCCCTGGAGCCGCTGGACGACCGGCTCGCCAAGTCCTCGCTGAGCGGCAAGCTCAACAAGGACATGGTGGAGTCCCTGAAGGCGGCCGGCGGCGGCGACGGCACGCTGTACTCGGTGCCGACCTCCGCCAACAACGGCGTCCTCTACTACCGCACCGACCTTTTCGACAAGGCCGGCCTGGACGCCCCGACCACGTGGGACAAGTTCTACGAGGCCGCCGAGAAGCTGACCGACGAGGACAAGAACGAGTTCGGCTACACCATCCGCGGCGGCTCGGGGTCGATCGCCCAGGCGCTCGACGCGATGTACGGGCAGTCCGGCATCACCTCGTTCTGGAGCGAGGACAAGAAGACGACGACCGTCAACGACCCGAAGAACGTCGAGGCGCTGGAGAAGTACGCGGCCCTCTACAAGAAGGTCACGCCGGCCGCCGACGTCAACAACGACTTCGCGAAGATGGTCGCCCAGTGGGACTCGGGCACGATCGGCATGGTCAACCACAACCTGGGCTCCTACCAGGACCACGTGAAGGCGCTGGGTGTCGAGAAGTTCCGCGGCATCCCGCAGCCGGTCGGCGCCTCGGGCAAGCGGGTCCAGGTGTCCAACCCGGTCGACGGTCTCGGCGTCTTCAAGAGCTCCAAGAACAAGGAAGCCGCCTGGAAGTTCATCGAGTTCGCCACCTCGCACGAGCAGAACTCGAAGTTCAACGAGTCGGCGGGGCAGGTGCCGGCGAACACGGAGGCCGCGAAGGACGCGTGGATCCAGAAGGCGGAGCCCACCAAGCTGGCGGCCGAGGCGCTGAACGACGGTTCCACGACCATCGTCCAGCTGCCGTACTACCTGCCGGACTGGAACACGCTGTCCAAGTCGGAGAGCGAGCCGGCCTTCCAGAAGGTGCTGCTCGGTGAGACGAGCCCGAAGGACTTCCTGGACGGGCTGGCCGACAAGCTGAACGAGGCGCAGGCCGAGTGGACGGAGCAGATGGGTTAGCCGGTCGCGGGTTCCGCCGCGGGACGGCCCGTGCCTCGCGGGCTGCGGGCCGTCCCCCCAGGTGAACTCATCCCCCTCCAGCGAAAGGCACCCAGCATGGTCCTCAGCCGAAGACAAGTCACCGCGGCCGCCGTCTCCGCCGTCCCACTGGCGGTCGCCGCCGCCGGTACCGCCCGTGCCGGCGGGCACCGCCCCCGCACCCTGCGTATCGCCGGCGATTCCACCGCCGCCCAGAAGTACGCCGACGCCGCGCCCGAGACCGGGTGGGGGATGGCGCTGCCCTTCCTCCTGCGCAAGGACCTCCGGGTCGACAACCACGCCGTGAACGGGCGGAGTTCCAAGAGCTTCGTCGACGAGGGGCGGCTGGACGTCGTCCTCGACGCGATCCGCCCCGGGGACTTCCTGCTCGTCCAGTTCGCGCACAACGACGAGAAGAAGGAGGACCCGGCCCGCTACACCGAGCCCTGGACGACGTACCAGGACCATCTGCGGCTGTACGTCGAGGGCGCGCGGGCCCGTGGGGCGCGGCCGGTGCTGGCCACGCCCGTGGAGCGGCGCCGGTTCGACGCGCGGGGGAACGCCGTGCCGAGCCACGGGGAGTACCCGGCGGCGATGCGGGCGCTCGCCCGGGAGGAGGGCGTGGCCCTGCTCGACGTACAGGCGCTGTCCCTCGCGCTGTGGCAGCGGCTCGGTGCCGAGGGGACCAAGGCGTACTTCAACTGGACCCCCACCGAGCAGGACAACACCCACTTCAACCCGCCCGGCGCGATCGCGGTCGCCCGGCTCGTCGCGCGGGAGCTGCTGCGCACGCGGGTGCTGGCGCACCGGGACGTGCGCCGGCTGGACGAGGAGATCCCCGACTCCTGGATCGAGTGGCCGGCGCCGGCCACCGCGTAGCACCTCGACACTTCCGGAAAAGGAGAGCCGCACCATGAGCACATCCAGATGGCATGGGCATGCCAGTAGAACGCGTGCCGGCCGGAGAGCGGCCGCGGTCGTCGGCTGCACCGCCCTGGTACTGAGCCTGACCGCCGCCGCGGCGCAGGCCCGCCCCGGTCACCACCACCCCCGCGACACCGCCCGGCAGACCCTGCCCGCCGGCGACGGCTGGGCGTCCCACGGCACCGGCACCACCGGCGGCGCGGACGCGGACCGGGACCGCGAGTTCACCGTCTCCACCTGGGCCGAGTTCAGGGCCGCCCTCGCGGTGGAAGGCACCGCACCGAGGATCGTCAAGGTCAGGGGCACCATCGACGCCGTGTCCGAGGGCTGCGAGGCGTTCGCCGAGCCCGGCTACGACTTCGACGCGTACCTGGAGAAGTACTCCCCGGAGAACTGGGGCAGGGAGACCGATCTGAGCGACGAGCCCGACGACAGCCCCGAGGGGCTGCGCCGCGCCTCCGCCGCCCGGCAGGACCGGTCCATCAAGGCGAACGTCCCCGCCAACACCACCATCATCGGCGTCGGCCGGAATGCCGGACTCAAGGGCGCCAGCCTCCAGATCAAGGACGTGGACAACGTCATCGTCCGCAACCTGACCTTCGAGAGCCCCGTCGACTGCTTCCCGCAGTGGGACCCCACCGACGGGGACAAGGGCAACTGGAACTCGGAGTACGACAGCGCCGTCGTGCACGGCTCGACGCATGTGTGGCTGGACCACAACACCTTCACCGACGGCGAGCACCCCGACAGCGCGGCGCCCACCCACTTCGGCATGCTGTACCAGCAGCACGACGGCCAGCTCGACATCGTGAAGGGCGCCGACTACGTCACCGCCTCCTGGAACGTCTTCACCGAGCACGACAAGACGATCCTGATCGGCAACAGCGACAGCGAGTCGACGGCGGCCGTGGACCGCGGTCATCTGCGGACGACCTTCCACCACAACCTCTTCAAGAACCTCGTCGAGCGCGCGCCCCGGGTGCGGTTCGGCCAGGTCGACGTCTACAACAACCACTTCGTGGCCGGCGCGGACCACTCCTACAGCTTCGGCATCGGCAAGGAGTCCCAGCTCGTCGCGGAGCACAACGCCTTCACCCTGCCGGACGGGGTCAGCCCCGCGAAGGTCCTCAAGAAGTGGAGCGAGGCGCCGGTCACCGCCGCGCACAACCGGGTCAACGGCCGCACCGTCGACCTGATCGCCGCGCACAACGCGGAGAACCCGGCCACGCCCCTGCGGTCGGGCGCGGGCTGGACGCCCACCCTGCGCACCGAGGTCCTCCCGGCCCGCGCGGTCCCCTTCGTCGTGGACCGCGACGCCGGCGCCGGCCGCCTGCGCTGACGCCCCCCTGAACCGGGCCGGGGCGCCCGCACCGCCCCGGCCCACCCGGCCCGCGTCCCTCGAAGGAGAGCACCCGCATGCACCGACCCGCCCTGTCCCGCCGAGGCTTCCTCCTGACGACCGCCGGCGCGGGCGCCGCCCTCGGCCTCGCGGCCGGCCCCGCCCTCGCCGGCGGCGCCCGTCGCCCGCGCCCCTTCGGCCGGTACGGCTCGCCCGACGACCGCCGCACCCCGAAGACCCTGTACGTGGACCCCCACGGCCGGGGCGACTTCACCTCCGTCCAGGCCGCCGTGACCGCCGCCGAGGGCAGCGGCTGGACCCTGGTCCTCGCGCCCGGCACCTACCGCGAGACGGTGTCCGTGGACGCCGACCGCACCGACGCCACCTGGATCGGCGCCTCCCACGACCCGCGCGACGTCGTCATCGTGTACGACAACGCGGCCGGCACCCCCAAACCGGACGGCTCCGGCACCTACGGCACCAGCGGGTCGGCCACCACCACCGTGCGGGCCGACGGCTTCACCGCCCGCTGGATCACCTTCGCCAACGACTGGCTGCGCGCCGACCACCCGGGCTGGAGCGGCACCCAGGCCGTCGCCGTCAAGGCCATGGGCGACTGCACCGCCTTCCACCACTGCCGCTTCCTCGGCCACCAGGACACCCTCTACGCCGACACCCGCGACCTCGCTCACTTCGCCCGCCAGTACTTCGCCCACTGCTACGTCGAGGGCGACGTCGACTTCGTCTTCGGCCGGGCCACCGCCGTGTACGAGGACTGCCACTTCCGCACCCTGGTCCGCGCCGACCTGTCCGGCGCCCCGTACGGCTTCGTCTTCGCGCCCTCCACCGCGGGCGCCAACCCGCGCGGCTACCTGGTGACACGGGGTCGCGTCACCAGCGAGGCCCCCGACGGCTACTACAAACTGGCCCGCCCCTGGGTGCCCAGCTCCGACACCACCGCCCGCCCCATGCTCACCGTGCGCGAGACCCACCTCGGCGCGGGCATCGACGCGGTGGCGCCGTACGCCGACATGCGGGACGCCCACCCGTGGCAGGACCAGCGGTTCCGGGAGTACCGCAACACCGGCCCCGGCGCGGCGGTCACCGTCCCCGAGAACCGGCCGCAGCTCACCCGCGCCGAGGCCGCCGCCCACACCCGGGAGGCGTACCTCGGCGACTGGCGGCCGTATGCCCGCCGCCGGTGACCCGCCCGGCACCCCGCCCGGTGTCCTGCCCCGTTTCCACCCGGCGCTCAAGGACGAGCTGACCTTCCCGCTCGCCTGGGGCACCTCACCGGTCGGGGACTTCGACGCCTGGCGGCGCACCGCCCGCGCCACCGTGGAGGCGCACCTCCTCGTCGACCGGCAGGACGACACCCCGTACGCCCCCGAGTTCACCGCCCGCCAGGACGGCGACGGATACACGCGGGAGCTGGTCACCCTCTCCCTCACCCGCTACGGACGGGTCCGCGGCGCCCTGCTCACCCCGCACGGCGCCGGGCCCTTCCCGGCCGTACTGCTCCTGCACGACCACGGCTCCCGTTTCGACATCGGCAAGGAGAAGGCGGTCCGCCCCTGGTACGACGACACCCGGCTCGCCGCGGCCCGGGACTGGGCGGACCGGCACTTCGACGGGGTCTTCCCCGGCGACGAACTGGCCCGGCGCGGCTACGTGGTGTTCTGCGCGGACGCCCTGGGCTGGGGCGAGCGCGAACCGCTCACCTACGAGCGGCAGCAGGCCCTCGCGAGCACCCTCTTCCACCTCGGCAGCTCCCTGGCCGGGCTGCTGGCCCGCGAGGACCAGCGCGCCGCCGGTTTCCTGGCCGGCCTCGACCGGGTGGACGCCCGCCGGGTCGCGGCGGCCGGCTTCTCCATGGGCGGCTACCGCGCCTGGCAGGCCGCCGCCCTCAGCGACGACGTCGCCGCCGCGGTGAGCGTGTGCTGGATGATCGGCCTCAAGGGGATGCTGGTGCCCGGCAACAACACCCTGCGCGGCCAGTCCGCCTTCCACATGCTGCACCCGGGGCTCGCCCGCCACCTCGACCTGCCCGACGTGGCGAGCATCGCCGCGCCGAAACCGATGCTGTTCCTCGGCGGTGGACGGGACCCGCTGTTCACCGCCGAGGGCGTGCGCACCGCCTACGCCCGGCTGCGCGCCGTCTGGGACTCGCTCGGCGCCGCCGGCCGGCTGCGCACCGAGATCTGGCCGGACACCGGGCACGCCTTCCCGCGGCGCATGCAGGACGAGGTCTTCGCCTGGCTGGAGTCGGTCACCGCCGCACCGGACTGACCGACCCGAGGGTCGGCACCACCGGTTCGATCGTGCCGTCCGCAGCGAAGCGCAGCCGGTCGATCGTGGTCTCCCGGTGCGTGCCGTCCCCGCCCGGTCCGCCGGGGCCGTTCAGGGCGAAGCGGTGGTAGACGACGTACCAGTCGTCGGTGCCGGGGGCGTTGACCACGGAGTGGTGGCCGGTGCCGAGGATGCCGTACACCGGGCGCTTGGACAGGATCGTGCCCCGCTTCGTCCACGGGCCGAGCGGGGTCGGGCCGGTCGCGTAGGCCACGTGGTAGTCCTCGCTGCGGGTGTCGTCCTCGGACCACATGAAGTAGTAGGTCCCGTCGCGCTTCACCACGAAGGAGCCCTCGCGGAAGTTCTCCGGGGTGATGTCCTTCACCCGGGAGGCGTCGAAGGACACCATGTCGTCGTTGAGCGGGACGACGTAGCCGTGCCCGTTGCCCCAGTACAGGTACGACCGCCCGTCGTCGTCCGTGAAGACGGACGGGTCGATCATCTGACCGCTGAACCGGCCCTTGCCCACCAGCGGTCCACCCAGTGCGTCCTTGAACGGGCCGGCCGGCGAGTCGGCCACCGCGACGCCGATCTGCTGCTCCGCGCAGAAGTAGAAGTAGTACTTCCCGTCCCGCTCGGCGATCGCCGGGGCCCAGGCGTTCCTGTCGGCCCAGGCCACGTCCGGCCCGAGGTCGAGGACGACGCCGTGGTCCGTCCAGTGGACCAGGTCCCGGGAGGAGAACGCCTTGAACCGCGTGCCGCTCCAGCCGGGGAAGCCGTCCGTCGTCGGGTAGATCCAGTACCGGCCGTCCATGTACCGCACGTCCGGGTCCGCGTACAGGCCGGGCAGGACCGGGCTGCGGGTGGGCACCGCCTCGACGGTCCAGACGCGCCGCGTACTGTCGGCGGCCGTCACCGTGTACGTCTGCGGCCTGCGGAAGTCGCGGCGCGTACCGGACCTCGGGCTGACCGTCGCGCCCTCGCCGACGTACAGCCTCGGCGCGAGGGCGCGCAGGTTCGCGCGCGGTTCCATCGGCAGGACGACCTTGCTCGTCTCCTCGCTGACGACGGCCCAGCCCTTCTGCCCGCGTGCCGTGGCGTCCACGACCGAGGCGGGGCTCTCGGGGTACGCGGCCAGCAGCCGGTCGTACTCCGCCTGCGTCACCGGGATCACCGTGCCGTGCCGGGGGCTGGCGGGCAGCTGGTAGTCCGTCGACGGCGTCCACTCGCCCGAGGCGAGGTCGGTGGTCTCGAAGGGGAGGTAGCCCCGGCCGCCGTACTCGTCGACGAACAGGTACCACTTCTCCTCGGTGTTGGACTTGAAGACCGTCGGCCCCTCGCCGCGCTCCATCGCGCCCCGGCCGATGCAGTCCGAGACGAAGTCGTAGGAGGTGTCGGTCAGCGAAGTCGACTTCTCGCCGGTGACGAACTTCGAGCAGGGCGAGCCGGAGGACGGGTCGCGCTCGTCCTTGGTGTAGCGGTAGTACGTGCCCTCGTGCTCGACGACCGTGGAGTCGATGACCGAGTAGCCCGGATCGTTCCACACCTTCGGCTCGCTGAAGGAGCGGAAGTCCTCGGTGGTCGCGTACAGCATCCTGTTGTACGTCGAGCCGGTGTGGCCCGGGTCGTCGTCGGCGTAGAGCTTCGACGCCCAGAAGACCACGTACGCGTCCAGCTCGTCGTCCCAGTAGGCCTCGGGCGCCCAGGTGTTGCCCGCGTTGTCCGGGGCGACCTCCACCAGGCGCTGGTCGGTCCAGTGGACCAGGTCGGTGGACTCCCACACCATGATCGACTTGCTGCCGTGCCGCTGGACCTCGTCCCAGCTGCCGCTGCTGTTCCGGTACATGCGCAGATCGGTGGCGATCATGAAGAACCGGTCGCCCTCGGGGGAGCGGATCACGAACGGGTCGCGCAGGCCCCGCTCGCCGGTCGTGGACGTCAGGACCGGCTCGCCCCCGTTCAGCTCGCGCCAGCGCAGGGCGTCGTTGCCCCGGCTGAGGGCGTAGCGGATCTGTTCGCCGTCGGCGGTGCCCTCGCCGGTGAAGTAGGCGAAGAGGTAACCGGCGTACGGGGTCTTCGGCACGGGCGGTGCTCCCGGGTGTGCGGCGCCCGGCGGGGCGGCGAGCAGGGCGAGGAGGAGGGCGAGGAAGGGGACCAGGAGCGCGCGGCGGACGGTGGGACGACGCATGACACTTCCTGTGGGAGTCTGGGGGATTCTGTTGGATGGCGTGCTCTCGGAGTGTCACCAGCGGGAAGCGGGGCGTCAACGGGACGGCAGGGCCCGAAAGTTTCGGTTCCGCGCAGGGGAACGCCCCCGCCGGTCGTCACCGGCGGGGGCGTTCGGTGGGCCGGCCGAGTGGGGGCTCGGACGGCACGCACCGGCCCGGGGGGCGGGCCGGTGGTCCTGAGGGCTCGGACGGGCTGCCGGCGTCGGGCTACTTGTAGGTGATGTCCGAGGCGGTGAAGTCGCAGGTCTTGCCGTACGGGCCGACCGGGGAGAGCTTCTTGGGCTCCTTGCCGCTGCTGTTGCCCTGGTAGCGGGCGCAGGTCTCGATCTTCTTCTTGGCGTCGCCGTGGACGCGGATGTTGCGCAGGGTCGCCGTGTCGCCGTAGTTCTGGTTGACGCCCACGATCGACTTGCCGGGCGCGGTGATGTCCACGTCGTCGATGACGATGGTGCGCTTGTACTGCGTCTTGCAGTTGCCGCAGGAGCGCACCAGCTTGCCGAAGTTCTCCACCTGGAACTTCGAGACGACGAGCTTGCCCGCGCCGTTGAACTGGAGCACCTTGTCGTCGGCGTTCCGCGCGCCGCCGCCGTACACCTTGTAGACGGCGGAGGCCGAGGTGCCCTTGAAGCTGGCGGCGTCCTCGCCGACGTCCAGCCACCACACGTTCTGCAGCGTGCAGGATCCCTTGCAGTGGACGCCGTCGGCGGCGGGCGTGCCGATGATCACGTTCTTCAGCGTCGCGCCGTCCGCCAGCTCGAAGACCGGGTCCTGGCCCTCGTCCTGGCCGTCGCCGCCCAGGGCGCCGGTGCCGTAGAACTTCTTCATGCCGCCGTCGTAGGTCCCCTTCACCGCAATCGTCGACGAGACGGGCTTGCTGCCGGTGTCCTCGGGCCAGGACGACGCGGCACCCGCGGTGGACAGCATCGTCGTCGTGACGATCGCCGCACCGGTGAGGCCGAAGGCAGCGGTTCCGGCGATCACCGCCCGCCGCTTCGTGACCCGGCGGCGGTGTCGGACGCGCTGTTCAGCTCGTGCAGTCATGCCCATTTCCTTGCGTGGGGAGAGGAACGTTGCGCTACCTGGTCGCCACCCGAGGAGAAAGGGTTGCCGTGACCGCGGGTTCTTTCAGGAACCGCCGTCGCGGGGAGCGAAGTCGCCCCGCACCGACAGCTGTCCGGACGTGGCGGTGGCCGTCGCGGAGTAGCGGTCGCCCTGCGCGTCCCGCCCGCCGCGGTCGTGGTCGTACTGGCCCGCGAACATCCACTCGCCCGCCGGGACCGTGCGGCCCTCCTTCAGGGTCCACCGGTACACCAGGAAACCGTCCCGCTCGCCGACCGTGAAGGCGAAGTCGTCCTCCGGCAGGGACCGCCAGGCACCGGTCGAGGTGACCCCGCCGGTCTGGGCCACCCGCAGCTCGACGGTGAGCGCGGTCAGCGGCTCCGCGGTCTTGAGGGTGACATTGCTCTGCGCCCAGAAGTCGTTGCTGTGCGGGTCCACCGAACCGTCCGACCACAGCGGGCCGTCCTGCACGGCCGACGCGGGCGGACGGGCGCTCCCGGTCGCCGTCGAGGTCGCGGCCGGCGGCCGGGAGGAGGCGGGGGCGTCCGGGGCCTTCGACCCGGGCGCGGGGCTCCCGGTCGCCTCGGGCGCCGGCGGGGCGGGCATCCGGTCGGCGGTCTCTTGCGGCGACGGCGTGGCCGCGGGTGTCGGCGAGGCGGCCACCGAGCGCTGCGGGGGAGCGTCGTCCTTCACGGCGGAGGCGACCGCGTAGCCGCCGACGGCGAGGACCCCCGCCACGGCGGCCGTCGCCCCGGTCACCCGGGCCCAGCCCAGCAGCGGCGGGCGCGTCGCCCGGTGGTGGGCCGGCGCGGCCCCGCCCGCCATGCCGCGCTCGACCCGGGCCAGGATGCGCGCCCGGTCCGGCCGGTGCGCGCCGGCCGCCTCGCGCAGCCGGGCCCGCAGCTCCTCGTCGACGTCCCGCCGGCCGGTCATCGCTTCCTTCCCGCGGCCTCACCGCTGCGCGCCATCGCCGCGTGCACCTGCCCGACGGCCGCCCGCGTGCCCAGCAGCCGCTGCAGTTCGGCCATGCCCTTCGACGTCTGGCTCTTCACCGTACCCACCGAGACGCCCAGGGCGAGCGCCGTGTCCTTCTCCGAGAGGTCGAACGCGTGCCGCAGCACCACGCACGCCCGCTTGCGGAACGGCAGCCGGCGCAGCGCCTCCTGCACGTCCACCACGCCGGCGACGTCCGGGTTCTCGGTCCTCTCCTCGCGCTGCGACCAGAACAGGGCGACCCGTCTGCGCTCGCGCACCGCGGTGCGGATGCGGGTGCGGGCGAGGTTGGCGACCACTCCGCGCGCGTACGCCACCGGACGGTCGGCCGCGCGGACCCGGTCCCAGCGGTGCCACAGGGCCAGCAGGGCGTCCGCCGCGATGTCGTCGGCGGCGTCCGGTTCGCCCGTCAACAGGTGGGCGAGCCGGGAGAGTTCGGCGTAGTGGCGCTCGAAGAACGCGTGGAACTCCACGGAGGCGGCGTCGTCGACGACTGTCCCCACGGGCGGACTCTCCTCGCAGCGGCTTCCCCGGCGTCGAACAGCCGTGCGCCGGGCCGGAATCCGGAACTGTAGCAGCGTTCGACGCACCACTCGTACGGTGCGTCGAACGCTGTGTGACAAGCCGAACCGGCCCGGGAACCCCGCCCGTTGGATCAGTCCTCGATCGCCGCCTCCATCATCGCCTTGGCCACCGGGGCCGCCAGACCGTTGCCGCTGACCTCCGAGCGGGCCGCGTCGGACTGCTCGATGATGACCGCCACGGCGACCTCGCGGTCCGACGAGGCGGACTTGGCGTAGGAAGTGAACCAGGCGTACGGGGTCTTGCTGTTCTTCTCCCCGTGCTGGGCCGTGCCGGTCTTGCCGCCCACGGTCGCGCCGGGGATCTGCGCGTTCGACCCCGTGCCCTTCTCGACGACGGTCTGCATCGCCGACTGCAGCTGCTCGGCCGTGCCGGAGGAGACGATCCGCTTCGCGTCGGCGTCGGTGTGGTCCTCCAGGACGTCGCCGCCGCTGTCGGTGATCCGCGACACCATGTGCGGCGAGACCAGCTCACCGCCGTTGGCCAGCGCCGCCGACACCATCGCCATCTGCAGCGGGGTCGCGGTCACGTCGAACTGGCCGATGCCCGTCAGCGCCGTCGACGACTCGTTCATGTCCTTCGGGTACACGCTCGTGTAGGCGCGTACCGGCACGTCCTGCGTCTCGTCGTTGAAGCCGAACCTCTCGGCCATCGCCCGCACCTTGTCCTGGCCGAGGTCGACGGCCATCTTGGCGAAGACGTTGTTGCACGAGTACTGGAGCGCGGTGCGGATCGTGGCGTTCTCGCAGGGCGCGTTCGGGTTCTCGTTGGTCAGGTCCGTCACGGTGCCCGGCAGCGTGTACGGGTCCGGGCTGTCGGTCCGCTCGTCCACCGACCCGTACAGCCCGTCCTCCAGCGCGGCGGCCGCCACGACCAGCTTGAACGTCGAGCCCGGCGGCAGCGGCTGGCGCAGCGCGCGGTTGGTCAGCGGCTTGTCCGGGTCGCCGGTCAGCTTCTCCCACGCCTCGCCGGCGGTGTTGGCGTCGGTCAGCGACGTCGGGTCGTACGACGGGGTCGACACGACCGCCAGGATCTCGCCGGTCCTCGGGTCGATCGCGACGGCGGCCCCCTTGGTGTCGCCCAGCGCCTCGAACCCGGCCTTCTGCACGTCCGGGTCGATCGTCGTGACCACGTTGCCCGGCTCGGCGCGGGTGCCGGTGATCGTGTCCATCACCGTCTTCAGCCGCGGGTCGGTGCCGTTGAGGACGTCCTGGTAGATGCCCTCCAGCTGCGTCGGCGCGTACGCCTGCGAGGCGTAGCCCGTCACGGCGGCGTACAGCTCGCCGTTCTCGTACGTCCGCTTGTGGGCGAGGTCACCCCCCTCCGTGGGTGCCGAGCCGGTGATCGACCGGCCGGCCACGATGATGTTCCCCAGCGGCTCCGCGTACGTCTCGATCGCGTTGCGCCGGTTGTCCTTGTCGTCCGCGAGTGCCTCGGCCTTGTAGAACTGCACCCAGGTCGCCCTGACCAGCAGAGCGAACACCAGGAGCAGCGTGAAGACCGACGCACGCCTGATCGTCTTGTTCATCCCGCTTGCAGGACGAGCGGGCCGGGGCGAATCGTTCCCCCGCGCCCGTTTTCTCATCCTCCGTTCATGAAGCCGGCCTCGTGGGCCCGGACGACCGCCTGGGTGCGGTCGCGGCTGCCGGTCTTCGCCAGCACCGACGCCACATGGGTCTTCACCGTGGCCGGTCCCACGCCCATGCGTCCGGCGATCTCGGCGTTGGTCAGCCCGGTCGCCATCAGCCGCAGCACCTCGCCCTCGCGACCGGTCAGCCGTGCCACCCAGGGCGGAGGGGCGGGGTGGGCGCGCGCGTGCTCGGCCGCCAGCGCGCGCACCGCCGACGGGAACAGCAGGGTGTCGCTGTGCGCGACCAGCCGTACCGCCCGCACCAGGGTGTCGGCGTCGGCGCGCTTGAGCAGGAAACCGGCGGCCCCGGCGCGCAGGGCGTCGTAGACGTGGGCGTCGTTCTCGAAGGTGGTGACGACCACGACGCGGGGCGGCCGGTCGAGGGTGGCCAGGATCCGTTCGGTGGCGCGGATGCCGTCGGTCCCCGGCATGCGGACGTCCATCAGGACCACGTCCGGCAGGGTCTCCCGCACGACGGAGACGGCCTCGGCCCCGGTGGCGGCCTCGCCGACCACCTCCAGGTCCGGCTCGGCGGAGAGGATGGCGCGCAGGGCGGTACGGACCATGCGCTCGTCGTCGGCGAGGACGATCCGGATCGGCGGGCGGGACACACGGGCTCCTTCGGGCTGGTGCGGTCGGCGCGGTCGGTGGCGGGGTGCGGTGGGTGCGGGAGGTGTGGCGGGTGCGGCGGCTGCTGAGGTCCCGCGTGCGCGGGTGTGCGCCCGCGGCCCCGGGGTGCCGCGCGGTGTGCCTGCGTCCGGAGGCGCGCGGCACGGTCCGGCCCCCGGCGTGATCCGGGGCCGGTGGCGGGATGCGCCCGGCGTGGTGGTGAGGCCGGTGGCGGGGTGCGTCCGGCGTGGTGGTGGGGGCCGCGCGTGCGTCGCGGCGGTGGGTGCCCGGCCCCGCCGGAGCGCGTCACGGGGTCCTGCCGAGCGGCAGCCGTACCTCCAGCCGCCAGATCCGTCCGACGGGGCCCGCCCGCGCCGACCCGCCCAGCACGCGGGCCCGGTCGGCGATGCCCCGCAGGCCGTGGCCCCCGCCGGGGCGCGGAGCGACGGTGCCCGTCGGGCCGGTGCCGGCCAGGGGATTCTCCAGGGTGATCCGCAGGTGACCGTCGAGCACGTCGACGCCCACCGCCACGGTGACCCGTCCGCCCGCGTGCCGCAGCGCGTTGCTCAGCCCTTCCTGCACGATCCGGTACGCCTCCCGGGACACCGCCGGCGGCAGTGTCCGCGGGTCCGCCGCGACGGTGGCCGAGACCCGCAGCCCGCCCGCGCGGGTGCGGTCCAGCAGGCCGTCGAGGTCGTCGGCGAGGGTGGGGGCGGGTGCCGTGCCGGGCGCGTCGCCGTCGCGCAGGACGCCCAGTACGGCGTCGAGTTCCCCGACCGTGCGCCGCGTGGTCTCCTCGATCGCGGCGAGCGCCTCGCGCACGAACCGCGGATCGGAGTCCAGCACCCGGCGGGCCGCGCTCGCCTGGAGGGTGACCGCGCTCAGGGCGTGGCCGACGGAGTCGTGCAGTTCGCGCGCGAGCCGGTTGCGGACGGCGAGGTCGGCGGCGCGTGCCTCGGCCGCCGCCACCCGGTCCTCGGCGGACGGCCCGAGCAGCGCGGGCGCCCAGCGGGCCAGCAGCGCGCCGCACCCGGCGGCGCACCCGGCGAGCGCGACCAGCGTCACGGCACCCGCGAGGGGCGCGAGCGCGAGGCCCCAGGCGCCGTCGAGGGGGCCCGGCAGACCCGGGCGCCCGTCCCGCAACGCCGGCACGAAGGGCAGCACGATCAGGAACGCCGCGAACGGCGGCACCGCCAGCGACATCCCCGCGACGATCCCGCCGACGCCCAGGTGCAGCGTGAACCAGGCCGCGGTGCGCCCCTTCTCGCCCTTCGACCGGGCGGGCCCGTACGCCAGCCGGTCGGCCTCGACCCCGCACAGCGACCGCACCACCCCGGCCTCCAGGGGACGGGTGAGCGGGAACAGCGAGGTGATCGCGGCGAGCGGCAACCCGACGGCGAACGAGGCCAGTTGGAGGGTGAGCGACCCGAAGACGTCGTCGACACCGGTGAACGGGCCGACGACGACCGAGCCGACGAGGACGTACGGCATGGCGAGCGCGCCGCCGAGGATCAGGTGGATCCACCGCAGCCGGGCCCGCCGGCCGAACAGGAACCGGGCGAGGGCGCTCACGGCAGGGTGCGGACCGCGGCCGACCGCCGGGCCAGGAAGTGGGCGCCGACGGAGGCGAGGAGGAGGCCGACGGTCATCTGGCCAGCGTAGGTGAGCGTCAGCAGGGTTGTCGGGCGGTCGGCGGGATCGTCGGCCGGCAGCAGCAGGGCGAGCAGCATCCAGCCGCCCCAGCAGGCCGTGGCAGCGGAGCAGATCCAGTTCGCGGCGAGGGGCGCCGGGACGGGGAGCGCCCGGCCGCCCCGGAAGGCGAGCAGCAGGGTGCCGGCGGCGGCCGCCGCCAGGAACGCGACGTGCATGCCCTCCAGCACCTGGACGTCCGCGGTGCGTTCCCCGTCCCGGAGCCCCGCCGAGCCACCGCACAGCCAGTACAGCCGGACCGCGAGCGGGAACGACGCGAGGACCGCGCCGACCACGGCGACCGCACGGTACGGCGCCCGGACGACACCCGCCGGCAGGTCCCGCACCCGGCCGCGCCACAGCCGGCCCCAGCGCTTGCGCGCGTACCGCGCGAACAGTGCCCCCAGGGCCAGTCCCTGCACGATGAAGCCGGTGTAGACGACCCCGAACACCCAGGACTCCAGGAAGGGTTCGCCTCCCGCGCCGGACGGCGTCGCGGTGTCGCCGCCCAGCGCCCGCGTCAGGAGCTGGAGCGGGAAGCCGGCCATGATCGGCGCGAGCAGCCCCGTGGCCACCCAGACCGGGAGGGCCATCGCCCACGCCGGCACCCGCAGTCCCCAAGGGCGCGTCAGCAGCAGGGTCAGCACGATCACACAGCTGTCCAGCAGGACGGTGAGCCCATTGCCCACCGCCATGGTCACCCGGTGCTCCAGCAGCGCGCTGCCCTCGGGAATCCCCACCCGGCTCCCGGCGATCCAGGCGACCTTGAGCCCTAGGTAGGGCAGGCAGGCGGCGATGGCGGTCGCGCGCAGCAGCCGGAGTGTCCGGGTGCCGCCGGGAACCGAGGCGGGCGTGGCGGTGAGCGTCTGCGTCATGGCTCCACGCTCCCGCCCCGCGCCCCCGGGCGCGTCCTGCGCCCGGGCGATCCGTCTCCGCCGCGCGGCGGAGACGGATCGTCGCCGCGGGTCATTCCGCCAGGTGCAGGACCACCTCGTCGATCTCCTCGCCGCGGGCCGGGGCGAACCCCCGGGCCCGGGCGCTCGTCTCGAAGCCGCACTTCTCCAGCACCCGGCGCGAACCGGCGTTGTCCGCCGCCGCACGCGCGTACAGCGGACGGTCGCGCACCTCGGCGAGCAGGGCCCGCAGCGCCGCGGTGGCCACCCCGCGTCCCCAGTACGCGCGGTCGACCCAGTACGTCACCTCGCGCTCGCCCGGTTCGCCGTACACCGCCGCGCTGCCGATCACGTCACCGTCGCCGAGGATGGTCCGCACGACGTCGCGCGAGGTCCGTATGGTGTGCCAGTGGGTGCTGAACGCGTCCCAGTCGGCCGGGTCCGGCGGCGTGAAGGCCGCCATGCGCAGGGACTCCGGATCGTTCATCTGCCGGAAGAAGACGGGCAGATCGCTGTCGTGTACCTCGCGCAGTGCGATGTGCATGATCAGAGCCTACGCGTGGCCAGCGTCAGCCGGTCCCGCGCGTCGAACAGCGCGTCCTTCACCATCTGTTCGTGCGCGGGCGTCAGCCGCGCCACCGGCACCGAGCAGCTGATCGCGTCCCGCGCCGGCGTGCGGTAGGGCACGGCCACGCCGAAGCAGCGCAGCCCCAGCGTGTTCTCCTCGCGGTCCACGGCGAAGCCCTGCTCCCGTACCTGGCGCAGCTCCTCGATCAGCTTCTCCCGGTCGGTGATGGTGTGCTCGGTCAGCGCGGGCAGCGTCTCCGGGAGCATCTTGCGCACCTGCTCGTCGGTGTACGTGCTCAGCAGCGCCTTGCCCAGCGACGTCGAGTGCGCGGGCAGCCGGCGGCCGACCCGGGTGAAGGGCCGCAGGTAGTGCTGCGACTGCCGGGTGGCCAGGTACACGACGTTGGTGCCGTCCAGCCGCGCCAGGTGGATGGTCTCCGTGGTGTCGTCGGAGAGCCGGTCCAGCGTCGGCCGGGCCGCCGCGACCACCTCGTCGCCGTCGATGTACGACGTGCCGACCAGCAGCGCCCGGACCCCGATGCCGTACCGCGTGCCGGTCGCGTCGGTCTCCACCCAGCCCAGCTCGACCAGCGTGCGCAGCAGCATGTAGAGGCTGGACTTGGGATAGCCGACGGCCTCCTGGACCGACGCGAGGGAATGCATGCCGGGGCGCCCGGCGAAGTACTCGAGCAGTTCAACCGTCCGCACGGCGGACTTGACCTGCGCTCCGCCCCCCGTCTCGCCAGCCGACATCGCCCTTGACCCCTTCGTTCGACGAGAAGCTGAAGATATAGTCTCCAGCACATTCATCAGTAGAGACAGCGTTCAGTATATCGAACGAGTTCCAGGTAGAGCACGTGGAGGGACCCGCGGTGGCAGCAGCACCAGTCTGGAGTGTCGACCCCCGTACCGGGAAGCAGCGTGAACAGGTCGCGGTGGAGGCCACGGCCCAGGAAGTGGACGCCGCGGTCCGGGCCGCGCACGCGGCGCGGGACTCCCTCGCCGACCGCGCGGTCCGCGCGGCCTTCCTGCGCACCGCCGCCGACGAGCTGAAGGCGGCCGAGAGCGACCTCGTCGAGGTGGCCGACGCCGAGACCGCGCTCGGCCCGGTCCGCCTCACCGGCGAACTGGCCCGCACCTGCTACCAGCTCCGGGCCTTCGCCGACATCGTCGACGAGGGCGAGTTCCTCGGCGTCGTCGTCAACCACCCCGACGACACCGCGACCCCGCCGATCCCGGATCTGCGCCGCTACAAGGTGCCGCTCGGCGTCGTCGCCGTCTACTCCGCCTCCAACTTCCCCTTCGCCTTCTCCGTCCCCGGCGGCGACACCGCGAGCGCCCTCGCGGCCGGCTGCCCGGTCGTGGTCAAGGCGCACCCGGACCACCCGGCCCTGTCGGAGCGGGTCGCCGAGGTGCTGCGCCGCGCCGCCGCCCGGCACGACCTCCCGGAGGGCGTCGTCGGCCTGGTGCACGGCTTCGAGGCGGGCGTCGAGCTGATCAAGCACCCGCTGGTCGCGGCGGCGGGCTTCACCGGGTCCATCCGCGGCGGCCGGGCGCTGTACGACGCGGCGGCGGCGCGGCCGGTCCCGATCCCCTTCCACGGCGAACTCGGTTCGCTGAACCCGGTCGTGGTCACCGAGGCGGCGGCCACCGAGCGCGCGGAGGCGATCG
Source organism: Streptomyces rochei (assembly GCA_002155895.1). Classification (GTDB taxonomy): domain Bacteria; phylum Actinomycetota; class Actinomycetes; order Streptomycetales; family Streptomycetaceae; genus Streptomyces; species Streptomyces rochei. The sequence continues at coordinate 9,539 of MUMD01000105.1, read as the reverse complement.
GCGCGGGCCTGGCCGGCTCGATGACGCTGGGCGTCGGGCAGTTCTGCGTGAAGCCCGGACTGGTCCTGGTGCCGGCCGGTGACGCCGGTGACGGCCTGGTCAAGTCGCTCGCGGACGCGGTGGGCGCCACCGACGCCGGGGTGCTGCTCGACCACCGCATGCGGGACAACTTCGTCGCCGGGGTCGCCGAGCGCGCGGCGCTGCCCGACGTGGACTGCCCGGTGACGCCGGGCGCGGGCGGCGAGCACACCGTCAGCGCCGGGTTCCTGACCGTGCCGGCGGCGCGGCTGGCGGCCGAGGGCGAGCACGACCTGCTCCTGGAGGAGTGCTTCGGGCCGGTCACCGTGGTGGCCCGCTACCGGGACGAGGCCGAGGTGCGGGGGGTGCTGTCGCGGTTGCCGGGGAACCTCACGGCGACGGTGCAGCTCTCCGCCGAGGAGGCGGCGGGGGAGGGCGCCGGAGCGGCCCTTCTCGCCGAGGTGACGCCGCTGGCGGGCCGGGTGCTGGTCAACGGCTGGCCCACGGGTGTCGCGGTGGCGGCGGCCCAGCACCACGGGGGGCCGTACCCCGCCACGACCTCGACCTCCACCTCGGTGGGCGGGACGGCGATCGAGCGCTGGCTGCGGCCGGTCGCCTACCAGGGGGTGCCGGAGGCGCTGCTGCCGCTCGAACTGCGGGACGAGAACCCGCTGGGGCTGCCCCGTCGGTTCAACGGGGTGCTGGAGCGGTAGCGCTCCGCGGGGCCGGCCGCGCACAGCGGTACGGCCCCGCGCCCCTCGGGTGTGCCCTCCCCCGGCCTGAGAGGATCGGTCCATGCTGCTCGAACTGCCCGAACTGCCCTTCTCCCTCCGCCCCTACGGACCCGACGGCGACTGGTCCTACGCGGACGGTGTGCTCACCGGGACCGCCGGGCCCCGGCAGGACCGGTTCGTGCCGCCCACCGGTGAGACGCTGGAACCCGCCTCCGACGCGCCCCGGCTGCTGGGCGCGCCCGAGGGGGACTTCCAGCTGATCGCCCGGGTCCGCGTCGGGTTCGGCGCGGCCTTCGACGCCGGGGTCCTCTACGTCCACGTCGGTGAGCGGGCCTGGGCCAAGCTGTGCCTGGAGTACTCCCCGGACGCGGCCACCGTCTGCACCGTGGTCACCCGGGGACACTCCGACGACTGCAACTCCTTCACGGTGGACGGGGACTCGGTGTGGCTGCGGGTCAGCCGCACGGGGCGGGCGTTCGCCTTCCACGCCTCCCTCGACGGGGAACGCTGGACCTTCGTCCGCCTGTTCACCCTGGGCGAGGAGGAGGAGAGCGGGGCCGCGCTGGTCGGCTTCCTCGTCCAGGCGCCGACGGGGGAGGGGTGCACGGCGGCGTTCGACCGGCTGGAGTTCCGGCCGACGTGGCCCGCCGACCTGCGCGACGGCAGCTGACGGAACCGGAACGTCTCGCTCCAGCGTCCTGGGGAGCATGATCGACGAACGTGTGACCGGGTGCCGGGTGATCCGCACCGTCCTGCCGGCCGAGGCTGAGGCCGTCGCCGCCCTGCACGCGCGGGCCCGGGCGACCTACTACCCCGACGGGCTCCCCGACGACGGCACCGACTGGCCCGCGGCCTGGCGCACCGCTGTCGAACGGCCGGACGGTCAGGTGCTCGCCGTCGTGGAGCGGGGGAGCCTGATCGGCATCGCCTCCTTCCGGGTGCCGGAGGGCGGCGCGCGGGACACGGTCAAGCTGTTCCAGTTCCACGTCGACCCCGGTCACTGGCGCTCCGGCGTCGGCACCGCGCTGCACACGGCCTGCGTCGAGCAGTGGCGGGCCGACGCCAGGCGGGCCGCCGTCCTGGACGTGCACGTCGACAACCGGCGCGCCCAGGCGTTCTACGCCCGGCAGGGCTGGGTCCCCGACCCGGAGCACCCGCCGGCCGAGGGCGACCACCACCTGTTCCTGCGTTTCCGGGTGCCGGGGGAGTGAGGCGGGAATGAGGCCCGCTGGTTGAACGTTCACGTACGAGCGGAGAGGGCCTCCGCACCCGTACGACCTGGAGAAGAGCCGAGACATGCGCGTCGAGATCTGGAGCGACATCGCCTGCCCGTGGTGCTACGTGGGCAAGGCCCGCTTCGAGAAGGCGCTCGCGGCCTTCCCCCACCGGGACGGCGTCGAGGTCGTCCACCGGTCCTTCGAGCTGGACCCCGGGCGGGCCAAGGACGACGTCCAGCCCGTACTGACGATGCTCACCGCGAAGTACGGGATGAGCGAGGCGCAGGCACAGGCGGGTGAGGACAACCTCGGCGCGCAGGCCGCCGCCGAGGGCCTGGACTACCGCACCCGGGGCCGCGACCACGGCAGCACCTTCGACATGCACCGCCTGCTCCACCTCGCCAAGGACGCGGGCCGGCAGGAGGCCCTGCTGGACGCGCTGTACCGGGCCAACTTCGCCGAGGAACGCTCCGTCTTCGCCGACGACGAGCGCCTGGTGGGCCTGGCCGTCGCCGCCGGTCTGGAGGCGGACGCCGCCCGCGCGGTGCTCGCCGACCCCACCGCCTACGCCGACGAGGTCCGCGCCGACGAACGCGAGGCCGCGCAGCTCGGCGCCACCGGGGTGCCGTTCTTCGTGCTCGACCGGAAGTACGGCGTCTCCGGTGCCCAGCCCGCCGAGGTCTTCGCGCAGGCGCTGACCCAGGCGTGGGGCGAACGCTCGCCCCTGAAGCTGATCGACGACGGGGGCGCCGAGGCGTGCGGCCCGGACGGGTGCGCGGTTCCGGGCCGGTGAAACGGCCGGGGGAGCGACGGGCCGGGGCGCTCGCATAAGCGACCCTTTGAGGTACCGCGTAGAAATACGCAATGGACGGGGAGGTCCCGGGGCCGCACAGTGGTCCCATGGAGAGCTTCGAGAACCTCGTCCGCACCGAGTTCGCCCCGAAGACCACGTACCTCAACACGGCCGGCACCGGTCTGCTCCCCGCCCGGACCCTCGTGGCCATGCGCGACGCGGCGGCGTCCGCGGCGGCCGGGCTGCCGTCCGACATGTTCGCCGACGTGGAGGCGTCCAGGTCCGCCTACGCCCGCCTGATGGGGGTGCCCGCCACCCGGGTCGCGACCGGCGCGTCGGTCGCCACGTTCAGCGGGCTGGTCGCCTCCTCGCTGCCCGCCGGCGCCGAAGTGCTCACCGCCGAGGCCGACTTCAGCTCCCTGGTGAACCCGCTGCACCTGCGGGACGACCTGAAGGTGCGCGGCGTGCCGCTGGAGCGGATCGCCGAGTCGGTGGGCCCGGACACCGCGCTCGTCGCGGTCAGCTCCGTCCAGTCCGCCGACGGCCGGATCGCGGACCTGGCGGCGGTGCGGGAGGCCGCCCGGACGCACGGGGCGCGGACGCTGATCGACGTCTCGCAGTCGAACGGGTGGCTGCCGTCGGCCGCGGACGACTTCGACTTCGTCGTGGCCGTCGCCTACAAGTGGGTGCTCTGCCCGCGCGGCGTCGCGTTCCTCGTCGTACCGGAGGATCTGGGGGAGTCGGCCGGGCTGACGCCGCTGTTCGCCGGGTGGGCGTCGGGGGAGCGCCCGTGGGACAGCTGCTACGGCAGGGTCGAGGAACTCGCCCACTCCGCGCGGCGCTTCGACGAGAGTCCCGCCCTGTTCTCCTACACGGGCGCCCGGCACTCCCTCGCCCTGATCGAGGAACTGGGCGTGGAGGCGGTGCACGCCCACGACACCGCGCTCGCCGACCGGTTCCGCGCGGGACTCGCCTCCCTGGGCCACGAGCCGGTGCCCGCGCCGGGCTCCGCGATCGTGTCCGTGCCCGGACTCGGGCACCGCCAGGAGGAGCTGAGCCGGGCCGGTGTCCAGGTCTCCGACCGGGCCGGCAACCTGCGGGCCGCCTTCCACGTGTACAACACGGCGGCGGACGTGGACCGGCTGCTGGACGTGCTGGCGGGCTGAGGCAGGGGGGCGAAAATATCGGGCAGGGGCCTCCCGTCCCACACGAAAAGGCCCCTGCCCGAGTCTCAGACGCGGTTCACCTCACCGGCGTGAAGTCCCGCGCTCCGATGAACTCCGGCCGCCGGATCGGTGCCGCGAAGGGCTCGACCGCCGTGTTCTCCACGCTGTTGAACACGATGAACACGTTGCTGCGCGGGAACGGCGTGATGTTGTCGCCGGAACCGTGCATGCAGTTGCAGTCGAACCAGGTCGCCGAGCCGGCCTTGCCGGTGAACAGCTTGATGCCGTACTCGGAGGCCATCTTCGTCAGCGCCTCGTCGGACGGCGTCCCCGCGTCCTGCATCTGCAGGGACTTCTTGTAGTTGTCCTTCGGCGTGGCCCCCGCGCACCCGAGGAACGTCTTGTGCGACCCCGGCATGATCATCAGACCGCCGTTGGTGTCGTAGTTCTCGGTGAGCGCGATCGAGACCGAGATGGTGCGCATGTGGGGCAGGCCGTCCTCGGCGTGCCAGGTCTCGAAGTCCGAGTGCCAGTAGAAGCCGCTCGCACCGAAGCCCGGCTTCACGTTGATCCGCGACTGGTGGACGTAGACGTCCGAGCCGAGGATCTGCCGGGCCCGCCCGACCACGCGCTCGTCGCGCACCAGCTCCGCGAAGACCTCGCTGATCTTGTGCACCTCGAAGACCGACCGGATCTCCTTGGACTGCGGCTCCACGATGGAGCGCTCGTCCGCGCGGATGGCCGGGTCGGTGGTGAGCCGCTCCAGCTCGCGGCGGTAGACCTCGACCTCGTCCGGCCCGATGAGCTGGTCGATGGCGAGGAAGCCGTCGCGGTCCAGGGCCTGCAGGTCACCGGCCGAGACGGGACCGGGCGTGTCCGGGGAGCCCCAGACGACCGGGTCCTGCCGAGGGGTCGCCACCTCGGTGGCGCCGCGGGTGGGATAGAGATCGGTGACGTTCGTGGTCGTGGTGGTCACGGTGACTCACACCTCCTCGGTGAGCAGCGGGTAGACGCCGTTCTCGTCGTGGTCCTCCCGTCCGGTCACGGGCGGGTTGAAGACACAGATGCAGTGGAAGTCCTCCTTGACCTTGAGCGTGTGCCGCTCGTGGCCGTTCAGGAGGTACATGGTCCCCGGCGTGATGTGGTACGTCTTCCCCGTCTCGCGGTCGGTCAGCTCGGCGTCGCCCTTGGTGCAGACGACCGCCTCGATGTGGTTCGCGTACCACATCGACGTCTCCGTACCCGCGTACAGGATCGTCTCGTGGAGGGAGAAGCCGACCTTCTCCTTGGCGAGGACGATGCGCTTGCTCTCCCAGGTGCCGGACGCCGATTTCACGTGCCGGTCGGTGCCTTCGATCTCCTTGAACGAACGGACGATCACGGTGTTGCGATGCCTCCTAGGTGAAGGGTGTGCAAGGTCTCCGGCGCCGTCGGACCACGGTCGCGCGGGCCGAGGGCGCCGGAAGCGGTGGGGTGCGGGCGGTGGGGCGTCAGGCGGTCTCGCGCACGGCGCGGGCGAGGGTCTTCATGCCCTCGTCCAGCTCGTCGGGCGTGATGGTGAGCGCCGGCAGCAGCTTGACGACCTCGCTCTCGGGCCCGGACGTCTCGATGAGCAGCCCCAGCTCGAAGGCGCGCTTGGCGACGCGGCCCGCGCGGCCCTTGTCGTGGAACTCCAGCCCCCAGACCAGACCGCGGCCGCGGTACTCCTTGACGTCGGCGAGGTTCTCCTCGGTGATGGCGATCATGTGCTGCTCGACCTGCTCACCGCGGGTGCGGGTCTGCTTCTCCATCGCCGACCCGTCGGCCCAGTAGGTCTCCAGCGTGGCGGTCGCCGTGACGAAGGCCGGGTTGTTGCCGCGGAAGGTGCCGTTGTGCTCGCCCGGCTCCCAGACGTCCAGCTCCGGCTTGAACAGGGTCAGCGCCATCGGCAGGCCGTAGCCGCTGATCGACTTGGAGACGGTGACGATGTCCGGCGTGATGCCCGCCTCCTCGAAGGAGAAGAAGGCGCCGGTACGGCCGCAGCCCATCTGGATGTCGTCGACGATGAGCAGCATGTCCTGGCGCTCGCACAGGTCGGCCAGGGCACGCAGCCACTCGGCGCGGGCGACGTTGATGCCGCCCTCGCCCTGCACGGTCTCGACGATCACGGCGGCCGGCTTGTTGAGACCGGAGCCCTGGTCCTCGAGCAGCCGCTCGAACCAGATGAAGTCCTCGACGGTGCCGTCGAAGTAGTTGTCGAACGGCATCGGCGTGCCGTGCACCAGCGGGATGCCGGCGCCGGCCCGCTTGAAGGCGTTGCCGGTCACCGCCAGCGAGCCCAGCGACATGCCGTGGAAGGCGTTGGTGAACGACACGATCGACTCGCGCCCCTTCACCTTCCGCGCCAGCTTGAGCGCGGACTCGACGGCGTTGGTGCCCGTCGGGCCCGGGAACATGACCTTGTAGGGCAGGTCGCGCGGCCGGAGCACCAGGTTCTGGAAGGTCTCCAGGAAGCGGCGCTTCGCGGTGGTCGACATGTCGAGACCGTGCGTGACGCCGTCCCGCTCCAGGTAGTCGATCAGGGCGCGTTTCAGCACCGGGTTGTTGTGCCCGTAGTTGAGCGAGCCCGCTCCGGCGAAGAAGTCGAGGTACTCGTGGCCGTCCTCGTCGTACATGCGGCTGCCGTGCGCACGGTCGAAGACGGTGGGCCAGCCGCGGCAGTAGCTGCGCACCTCGGACTCGACGGTCTCGAAGACGCTGAGGTCGGGCTGGGTGATGGTCACGACGAATCGCTCCTCGTTGGGTGAGGGTGGGAGAGGAAGGTCGTACGGAACCGGGGGACCGGTGCGGTCCCGGCCGGAAAGTCTTCTGGAGCCGGACTGGCACGGGGTGCCGGGCTGCCCGGCGAACCGGTCGGTCAGCGGGCGCCGGCCGGCAGGGGGCCGATGCGGTACAGGACCTCGGGCTCGTGCGGCCCGTCCGGGAACAGGCCGGTGTCGAACAGCACCTCACGCTCCAGCCGGGCGCCGTGGCGCTCGGCGAACGAGGTGAACAGCCGCTGGGAAGCGGTGTTGTCCGGGGATATCGTGGTTTCCAGGGTGGTCAGTCCGCGCTCCGCGACGGTGCGGGCGGCCAGTCCGTCGAGCAGGGCCGCGGCGAGCCGGCGTCCTCGGTACGCCTCGTCCACCGCGACCTGCCACACGAGCAGGGTGTCCGGCCGGTCCGGCCGCACGTACCCCGTGACGAAGCCGACCGGCTCACCGCGCTCGTCGCGGGCGACGGCCGACGTGGCGGCGAAGTCGCGGCACCAGAGCAGATAGCTGTAGGACGAGTTCAGGTCGAGGACCTTCGAATCCCTCGCTATCCGCCACAGGGCGGCCCCGTCGGCCACTCTCGGACGGTCGATTTGCAGGTCTGCTTGCGCGGCAGTCATGCAAATTGAATTTACCCAGCGAAATTCAAAATTGCATCGCCGGACGGGGTTACGTATGGACGCTCCGTGTGTTATCACGCGGGCGCGTGCCGCCGCGCGAGGGGGCGGCGTTATGTGCCGATTTCTACCGGACGTAAGCCGCAAAGCGGGCAGCATGTGGATCGGGTCACAATCACGTAACTCGCGCGAGACGTGCCCGAAATGCGTAGCTTGAGCTTCGCGGAATCTTTGTGTTTAGGTCCCGGAAAAGCGGGCAGAAGAATACGGGAAGCTGTGCTGAGTGTAATTACTTAATTCTGTTTGTGTGAGGTCCGGGAATTACCTCGAATTCACGCTCCCGTGTCCGTCGGCGAAAGGCCGGGGCCGGTGGGCCGGTCCCAGGCTTCCTCGGCGGCCCGCCGGGCGGCCTCCAGGTCGACCTTCAGGCCCTTCTCGGCCAGTGCGGCACCCAGTGCCGCCAAAGACCCCTGAACGGCCCCGGGCGTGGCGTCCGGCCCGTAGTGGTTGACCCGGATCATCTCCCCGGCCAGCGCGCCGCCGCCGGCGGCCAGCGGCAGCGCCGGGTCGGGCTCCAGCGCCCGGGCGACCAGCGCGGACGCGTCCACGTCCGGCGGCGTGCGCAGCGTGGTCGCCACCGGTGCCGCGTCCTTCGCCTCGTCCACGTACGGCTCCAGCCCGCCCAGCGCGAGCACACCGGCCCGGGTGGCCGCCGCGGCCGACGCGTGCCGCGCCATCACCGTCTGGAGGCCCTCCGCCTCGATGCGCTCCACGCACGCCTCCAGCGCGAGCATCTCCAACTGCGCCGGCGCGTGCAGCAGCGCCGTGCGCCCGCCGTCGATCCAGCGCTCCTTCCAGTCCAGCAGCGACAGGTAGGACCGCCGCGGCGCGTTCGGGTTCGCGGCCATCCGCGCCCACGCCCGCTCGCTCACCGACACCGCCGACACGCCGGCCGGGCCGCCCATCGCCTTCTGCGCGCCGATGACGCACAGGTCCACGCCCCACGCGTCCGGCAGCACCGGCTCGGCGCCCACGGAGGCCACGGCGTCCAGGTAGAACAGCGCGCCGTGCGCCCGCACCACCTCGCCGATCTCCGCGACCGGGTTGGTGTTCCCGGTCGCCGCCTCCGCGTGCACCAGGGAGACGAAGTCGATCTCCGGGTGCTCGGCGAGCGCCCCGCGGATCTGCTCGGCCGTCACCGCCGTGTGGAACGGCACGGCGAGGTCGTGCACGGTCGCGCCGCAGTCCCGCAGCCAGTTCCCGAAGGTCTGCCCGTACGGCCCCGTGATCACGTTCAGCGCCACCGTGCCCGGACCGGCGGCGGCGCGGATCGCGCCCTCCAGCGGGAGCAGCGCCTCGCCCTGCATGATCACGACGTCCTGCCGGGTGCCGAGCAGGCGCGCCACCCGGTCCTCGATCGCGGCGAAACGGCCGGCGCTCAGCGGGGCGAGGTCCAGGAAGGGGTGGGTCACGGCGGTGCTCTCTTCAGTAACGGTCAGGTGTACGGCACGTACGGAGTCGAGAGTAACCATGGCCCCCGCGGCGACTCGCGGCGGAGGGTTTCCGTTGCGACACCCCCACGCCCGGAATTGTGGCTTCCGCCACAGCCGAGCGCGCGCCGGACTGATGGACTCGGCCCGTGTCGGCTCTTCTGTTGCTCGTCCTCGTCGCGGTGGCGACGGCCGTCCTCCTGCGGCGGGGGACCGGGACGTACCCGCCGGTGCGGACGGTTCAGGAGGTCGGGCGCGCACCGCGCGAGCCGGGCGCGCCCTTCCGCGTCCTCGCCGTCGTCGCGGGCTGGGCCGCCGGCCTGCTCTACGTCTGGGGTCTGCTGATCACGGGTCTCACGGTCCTGGAGGCGGAGGACGGCGGCACGGACTCCTCGCCGCTGCGGCCGTGCCGGGCCGGCGTGTCCCCGGAGCTGGCCGGGCGGGTCGTCGACTACTCCGTCTCCTACCTGCCCCTGCGCTTCAGCTGTGAGACCGCCGACGGCGGGTCCTACGACTCCGCCGACATCCCCGGTTACGTCAACCCGGGCGTCGCCGCGCTCGCCCTGACCGCCGCCGCGAGCGCCGTCGCGGCCGGATACGCGAGCGAGCGGCGCGCCCGCGCCGCGTCCCGGGACGCAGGCGCGTGACCGGGCCTTCGAACGGGCCCGGGGGCCGGTCCAGGCCCTGTCGTCCCACTCCCGTCTGCCTCGCG
>MUMD01000104.1 GCA_002155895.1 Streptomyces rochei | reverse complement strand
GCCGCCGCGGCGGCCACCGCCACCACACCGGCCGCTATGCCGGCCTTCACCGGTGCGCCCAGCCCCTCGGAGGCGGCGGCACCGCCCCCCGCTCCCGAACCCGACGCGGCCGCCGCGCCCGCGGCACCCGCGCCCGCGCCCGCGCCACCGGCGATGAGCCCCGCTGCCTTGGCGTAACCGGCGGCGCCGAACCAGCCGATGACGGCGACGGGCACCACGGCCGGGATGCCGCTCGCGACTTCCTGGATCTGACTGGCCGCCAGCCGGCACCGGGCGCACTCCTCGAGGTGCTTGCGCAGCCCTCGTTCGGCCCGGATGCGCAGACGGCCGCGCGCGTAGGTGCCGAGCTGGTCGGCGTAGCGGGCGCACTCCTCGTCGGAGGCGAGCGTCTCGCTCACGTGGGCCTGGAGGTACGCCTGCTTCAGGCCCTCCCGGGCACGGCTGGCGAGCACCCGGGTGCCGTTGGCGTCCAGCCCGAAGAGCACGGCCACCTCGCTCGGCGACTCGTCCTCGACCTCGGTGTGCCACAGCACGGCCTGCCACCGCTCCGGCAGCGACCGGAAGGCCCGCATGGCCATGGACCGCTCGGCGTCGTGCATCGCCCGGACGTCGGCGCCCAGCTCCAGCGTGTCGTCGTCCGGCACCTTGGCGGTCTGCGCGGCCTGCGCGGCGAACACCGCGAAGTCGTCGACCAGCTGCTCCCGCCCGGCCGACCGGGTCCAGCCGGCGGCGACCCGGCGGACGGCGGTGAGCAGGTAGGCGCGTACGGCGTGCTCCGGGCCCGAGCCGCCGCGCACCGCCTGGAGCATGCGGGCGAAGACCTCGGCCGTGAGGTCGTCCGCGGTGTGGGCGTCGCGGCAGCAGGTACGCGCGTACCGGCGCACCGCGTCCGCGTGGCGCCGGTACAGCTCCTCGTAGGCCGAGTCGTCGCCCGAGCGCATCCGCCCGATCAGCTCCGCGTCGGACTCCGGCAGCTCACGCGGTGGAGGAAGGATTCCCCCGTCGTCCGCGTCGAGCCGTGGCGGCAGGGCGCTGTCCTCGTGCAGCCCGCGCTGTAGGGGGACGGCGCCCTCGGCGGGGACGGCGCGGTCACCGGGGCCGCCCTGGCCCGGCACCTGCGGTGGATCACCGCGGCCCGTGCCGTCCTCGCCGAGTGATCCGTCCCGCTCGTCAACGCTCATCGCGGATAGCCCCCGCCACCTGCCCGCCCAGTCTCGAACACCGGGTCAGCGTGCCACAGGGGCTTTTGGTGAGGACAGCAGCGTGCGCACCATCACTCGTCTGTGCGGACTTCCCGGCTCCCGGCAATAACGCTCAGCCGTTCGGGGAAGGAGAAGGCGTCGCCCCGAGCCGAGCGGGTCACGCGGAAAGCCCGCGCGCACCGCCCGACCGCCCGCAGGCCCCCTCACGTGGCCGGGCGGGACCGCAGTCCTTCCAGCAGGATGTCCAGCAGCCGGGCCGAGGCCGCCGCCTGATGCGCCGCGTCCGGCAGCGAGGGCGCCGCCGTCGCGATCACCAGCAGCACGTCCGACACCGAGACGTCCGGCCGCAGCTCACCCGCCGCCCGCGCCCGCTCGACGAGTCGGCCCACGACCTCCAGCAGCGCCGCGACGCCGTCGTCGTCCGTCACGGACACCGGCGCGCCGACGGACCCGGCGCCCGCGGGACCGGTGGCCTCGGACACCAGCCGCAGCTCGCCGACGCCCGGCTGGACCCGCTGCTGCGGCACCCTCGCTTCGCCCGCGACCGTCTCGCCGCCCACGGCCTCGTCGTCACCGCCGTCGGACACCCCGACGCGCAGCACCTGCGGCGGCAGCAGCCGGCCGGCGCCCGAGGCCACCGACGTCCGCAGGAAGCGCGACAGCGCCGACCACGGCTCGTCCTCCTGACCGAGCGCGGCCCTGGCCTGATCGGTGAGCCGGGCCGTCTCCTCCTCGGCTATTCGCCGCACCAGCACGTCCTTGCTGGGGAAGCGCCGGTACACGGTGCCGACACCGACCCGCGCGCGCCGGGCCACGTCCTCCATCGGCGCGCCGTACCCCAGCTCGCCGAAGACCTCGCGCGCCGCGCGCAGCACGTGCTCCAGATTGCGCTGGGCGTCCACGCGCAGCGGCGCGGTCCGCGCTCCGTCCCCGCGTGCGCCGCCCGGTGCCGCACTCATCGCGCCACCGGGCGCGACGGTGGACGCGGACGACCAATGAGAGCCCTGAACATGCATAGACAATCCCCCGGTAATGACGTCTCCCCCCGGAGACTCTCCCCGCCATCGAAAGCCGGAGTGCGCGGAACAGACCCGGTCCCGGCCCGCCTGTCGCGGACCCGGTGAGCACATCCCCCTACGCTCCGTGGGGAAGAACATAGTTGAGAGGGGGTCAATTCAGAAGGGGCAGGTTCCGCACACTGCGCCCCTCGATCGGAGTACGGATCGTATACGCCCGGAATGTGCCGCCCTCCGGCTCCGCCGCCACCCCCACTGACCTGCGGGTCCACCCCGCGCCGCGGCGCCCGGGCGCACCGCCCGCCGCCGCCCTTCGCGGTCACACAAATCGCCGAGCCTGTGGACAAACGCAAGCGGCGGGTGCGTCATGGGATGGTGAAGGAACGTGCGCGCATTCTCGTTGTCGGCGGCGGCTACGTCGGGATGTACACGGCCCTGCGCCTCCAGCGGAACCTCAGAGGCGAACTGCGGCGCGGCGACGCGGAGATCACCGTCGTCACCCCCGACCCCTACATGACGTACCAGCCGTTCCTCCCGGAAGCCGCGGCCGGCTCCATCTCCCCGCGGCACGTCGTCGTGCCGCTGCGCCGCGTCCTCGACCAGTGCGACGTCGTCATCGGCGAGGTCCGCTCCATCGACCACGCGGCGCGCACCGCCACCGTCACCACCCTCGCCACCGAGGAGGGCGCGGGCGCCCGCGGACTGACGTACGACGAACTCGTCCTCGCGCCCGGCTCGGTCTCGCGCACCCTGCCCGTCCCCGGCCTCGCCGACCACGGCGTCGGCTTCAAGACCGTCGAGGAGGCCATCGGCCTGCGCAACCACGTCCTCGAACAGATGGACATCGCCTCCTCCACCCGCGATCCCGCCCTGCGCGACGCCGCCCTCACCTTCGTCTTCGTCGGCGGCGGCTACGCGGGCGTCGAGGCGCTCGGCGAGCTGGAGGACATGGCCCGCTACGCCGCGCGGTACTACCACAACGTCACTCCCGACGACATGAAGTGGATCCTCGTCGAGGCATCCGGGCGCATCCTCCCCGAGGTCGGCGAGGAACTGGGCCGCTACACGGTCACCGAGCTGCGCCGCCGCAACATCGACGTACGCCTGCACACCCGCCTGGAGTCCTGCGCGGACCGCGTCGCCGTCCTCAGCGACGGCTCCCGTTTCCCCACCCGTACGGTCGTGTGGACGGCCGGGGTCAAACCCCACCCGGTCCTCGCCGCCACCGACCTGCCCCGCACCGAGCGTGGACGGCTCAGGTGCACCGCCCAGCTGTCCGTCGACGGCGCCCCGCACGCGTGGGCCGCGGGGGACGCCGCCGCCGTCCCCGACGTCACCGCCGCCGCGCCCGGCGCGGAGTGCGCCCCCAACGCCCAGCATGCCGTCCGCCAGGCCAGGGTCCTCGGCGACAACGTCACCCACGCCCTGCGCGGCGAGCCCCTGGAGACGTACGAGCACAAATACGCCGGTTCCGTCGCCTCCCTCGGCTTCCACAAGGGCGTCGCCCACGTCTACGGGCGTCGGCTGAAGGGCTACCCCGCCTGGTTCATGCACCGCGCCTACCACCTCAGCCGCGTCCCCACCGTCAACCGCAAGGCGCGCGTGCTGGCCGAATGGGCCCTCGCCGGCCTCTTCAAGCGGGAGATCGTCTCGCTGGGCTCACTCGAACATCCGCGAGCGGAGTTCGAACTCGCGGCCGGTGGAAAGCCTCCTCAGGAACCTCCGAAGAACCCGAAGGGGTAGTCCTGACCGGACTCAGGAACTCCCCCGGCAGGTCCGGCGTCTGACGGATGCCGGCCCGTCCGCACCCTGCCAGACTGGTCCACCACCGCGGGCGCGCCGCCGTTCGCGCGGTGCGGCCCCGGGACTCCGGCCGGTCCCGGTCCCTCCGGTCCTCGGGCCGCCGACAACTACACGAGGCAAGGACACGAGGCAAGGATTCGTGAACTTCACGCGCTGGAGCGCCCGGCTCCCCGGAACGCAGCGCCGCGCCGCAGCGCGGACCGACCCGCCGCTCACCCCGGACCGCCGGCCGGACGGCTCCGTACCCGCCGCCCGCGCCGAACAGCTGACCGACGAGGCCCCGCCCGTCCCCGCCGTCGACGACCTGCCCGTACGCGACGTCCTCGACCGCGTCCCGGCGCTCGTGGCCCTGGTCCACGGCCCCGACCACCGTCTCGCCTACGTCAACGACGCCTACGCCGGCGCCTTCGGCCCCCGCCCCCTGGGCGAACGGGCCCGCGAGGCCCTCCCGGAACTCGCCGAACTCGGCCTCTTCCCCCTCCTCGACCAGGTCCAGCGCAGCGGCAGACCCCGCACCCTGAAGTCCCGCAAGGCCCCCGACGGCCGCTCCTACACCTTCACCTGCACCCCGGTCACCGAGCCCCACGACGGCGACGGCGACCGCGGTGTCCTCGTCTTCGCCACCGACGTCACCGACCACGCCGAGGCCGCCGCCCGCCTGCGCGCCAGCGAACGCCGCCAGCGGGAGACCGCCGTCACCCTCCAGCGCTCCCTGCTCCCGCAGGAGCTGGAGGAGCCCGACGACCTGCGCGTCGCCGCCACCTACCACCCGGGCGGCACCGAGGCCGCGGTCGGCGGCGACTGGTACGACGTGATCACCCTCGGCGGCGGCCGCACCGCCCTCGTCATCGGCGACGTCATGGGACGCGGCGTCCGCGCGGCGGCCGTCATGGGCCAGCTCCGTACGGCGGTCAGGGCCTACGCCCGTCTCGACCTGCCCCCGCACGAGGTGCTCCAGCTCCTCGACGGCCTCGCCACCGAAATCGACGCCAACCAGATCGCCACCTGCGTCTACGCCATCCACGACCCCAACGAGGGCCGGCTGGTCTACGCGTCCGCGGGCCATCTGCCCATCCTGGTCCGCGACCACGAGGGCATCGTCCAGCGCGCCGACGAACCCACCGGCCCCCCGCTCGGCACCGGCGGCTGGATCCACACCTCCGGCTCGATCGCCCTGGCCCCCGGTTCCACCGCCGTCCTCTACACCGACGGCCTGGTGGAACGCCGCGACGAGGACCTGGACGAGGGCATCGCCGCCCTGGAACGCGCCCTGTCCGGCGCCACCGGCAGCCCCCAGGTGATCTGCGACCGCCTGGTCCGCTCGGCCGGCGTCACCCCGGACCACGACGACGACGTCGCCGTCCTCGTCCTCCAGCACCCCGCCCGCAAGGGCGCCGAGGCCGAGCGCTTCCGCAACGCCGCCCTGGAGCTGCTCGGCGGCGTCGAAGCGGCCCCCCGCGCGCGTGCCTTCGCCTCGGGCGTCCTCACCAGCTGGCGCTTCCCCACCGACCTGCACGACCTGGGCGTCCTCGCCACCAGCGAACTGGTCGCCAACTCCCTCCAGCACGGCACGCCCCCCATGCGGCTGCGGCTGCGCCGCACCGACCGCCGCCTGATCATCGAGGTCACCGACGGCGACGACCACCTGCCCAGACGCCGCCGCGCGGAACCGGGCGACGAGTCGGGCCGGGGCATCGCCATCGTCGCGACGATCGCCTCCAACTGGGGCTCCCGGCGCACACCCGGCGGCGGCAAGGCGGTCTGGTGCGAATTCCTCCTGCCCAAGCCGTGAGGCCGTGACGGGGCACCTGCCCGCCACGGCCTCACGACCACGACCTCACGCTCCGGCCCGGGTCACGCCTCCGCCGCCGCCACCGCGTCGGCGGGCGTCCCGCCCTGGGTGACCACCCGGCTGCGCGCGAGCGACGGCTGGTTCTGTACGTCCGTGAGCTGCCGCCCCAGCCGCACCGCCAGCACCGTGATCCCCAGCGAGAAGAGCGTGAACACCACGATGTACGGCGCGTGCAGCGAGGCCCCGAGCGGCCCGCCCACCGCCGGGCCGATGGCCAGCGCGAGCTGCTTCACCAGGGCGAAGGCGGAGTTGTACTGCCCGGCGAGACCGGTCGGCGCCAGGTCGGCGACCAGCGGCGCCAGCGTCGGCGACAGCATGGCCTCACCCAGCCCGAACAGGGCGTACGTCGAGATGAACGCGGCCGTCGCCATCGCCTGGCTGCCGTGCCCCAGCCCGGCGTATCCGGCCACGGCCCATGCCACGGCCCAGATCAGTCCCACGGCCGCGATCACGCGCGACCGCTTCCGGCGCTCCACGAACTTCAGCACCGCGAACTGCGCGATCACGATCATCAGCGTGTTCGCCGCCAGCGCGGTCCCCAGCGCGGAGGTGGAGATACCCGCCGCCTCGACACCGTAGGCGCTCAGCCCCGACTCGAACTGCCCGTAGCAGGCGAAGAAGAGGACGAAGCCCAGCACGCACAGCTGCACCATGGCCCGGTTGCCGAGCAGCTGCTTCCAGCTGCCTCCGGCGGACTGCCCGGGCGCCTCCCCGACGTGCGGCGCCCGCGGCGTCCGCACCGTCGCCATCACCGCGACCAGCACCAGGAACATCGCCGCCTCGATCGCGAAGAGCAGCGTGAACGAGGACGCCTTCGTGGTGTCGACCAGATGACCGCCGATGAGCCCGCCGACACCGAGCCCCAGGTTCTGCAGGAAGAACTGCATCGCGAACGCCCGGGACCGCGTCTCGGCCGTGGAGCAGTCCACGATCATCGTCGCCAGCGCCGGCTGCATCACGGCCTGCCCGGCGCCCAGCGCGGCGGCGGACAGCAGCACGGTGGCCGCCGAGGCCGACAGCCCGAGGCTCAGCGCTCCGAGCGCGGCGGTGACCAGGGCGACCAGCAGAACCGGCAGCGGGCCGCGCCGGACGATGGCCCGCCCGGCGAACGGCAGCACGATCAGCGCGGCCACGGCGAAGACGGCGAGCACGAGACCCGCCGTCACAGAACCCAGTCCCCGTACCTGCGCCACATAGACGTACAGGTAGGGGACCGTGAAGCCGAGCCCGAACGCGCTGAGTGCGTTGCCCACATGAATCCGGCGCATCGCTGCGCCCATCGCCCTGGTCACGTTCACCCTCTCCGGATCGATCGCCCCAGCCGTTAAGGCTGAAGACTTAGAAGCTAAAGTTCGAAGGTAAAGAGTACATAGCGAAGGACTTCAAGGCAAAGCAGTGCCATGCCATACTGCGGCCATGGGCGACACCTCCGGCGCCGGCGAGCCGACACTCGAAGAACAGATCGCCGCCTACCAGCGCGAGTTCCAGGACCTCGACCCCCAGGTCGAGAAGATCGTCTCGGCGCTCTCCCGGCTGAACCGCCGCATGAACGTCGCGTACGGCCGGCAGACCGCCGAGCTGGGCATCAGCAACACCGACTGGGAAGTGCTGAAGGCGCTCGTCCTCTCCGGCGCCCCCTACCGCCTGGGCCCCGGTGACCTCGCCAAGCGCCTCGGCCTCACCCCGGCCGCCATGACCCACCGCATCGACCGCATGGTGGGAGAGGGCCTCGTCACCCGGGACCGGGACGAGTCCAACCGGGTCCGCGTCATCGTCGAGCTGACGGCCGAGGGACGGGAGAAGTGGCTGGAGGCCATGCGCCTCGCCACGGTCTTCGAGGAGGACCTGCTCCAGGACCTCTCGGCGGACGAGCGGTCGGCCCTCGGCGAGGTACTGACCCGCCTGTTGCGCAGGGTCGAGCACGCCCAGCCCGACGCCGGCGGCCGCCTCAGCGACCTCGAATAAAGATCTTGACAGGGGGTGCTTGACAGCCCCCTGGGCGTTCCGTAAGGTTCTTCGGGTTGCCACGGGGCCGTAACGGTTCTGCGACAGCACCTTTCGCCGCGACAGCGGCACCCAACCACCAGCACGACCTCCCTCCGGGAACTGTTTCGGCATGTCCGAATTCAATTCCGAAGGGACTCGGCGCCCCACTCGACACCGATTGGGAAACGCCGGGAAAGTCCGCTAAGGTTTGGGACGTCGGAACGGCCCAACAGCCGGGAAGACAACCCCCTCTGACGGGGAATCAGAGCCCGAAAGGATCTGATAGAGTCGGAACCGCCGGAAAGGGAAACGCGAAAGCGGAGACCTGGAAAGCACCGAGGAAATCGGATCGGAAAGATCTGATAGAGTCGGAAACGCAAGACCGAAGGGAAGCGCCCGGAGGAAAGCCCGAAAGGGTGAGTACAAAGGAAGCG
>MUMD01000103.1 GCA_002155895.1 Streptomyces rochei | reverse complement strand
TCGTCGGCCGCGCCGGCGAACACGGGACTGACGGACCTGGTCTCCACGGGAGGGAGCATCGCACGCGAGTCCGGGGGCGGCGCAGCTGTTTTCGCCAGGTGGACCGCGGACGGTACGACGACGGGGAGGGCGGCCGTGCGGCCGTCCTCCCCGTGTCCCCCGTTCACGCGGCCCGGGCGAACCGGTGCCGGCGGAAGCGGGACGTATGGCTCTCCTCCGGCGCGGCCGTGCGCCGGGCGTCCCGGCGGGCGGCGCGACGGGCGCGGACCGCTTCGCGGGCCAGCCGGGCCTGGTCGGCGCGGCGGATCAGTTCGGTGGCGCGGGTCTGCTGGATCTCGTACTCGAACACGGTATCTCCTGGGGTGAGGCCGGTTGTCGCTTCGCTGTCCTGCGATGCCTCAACCTTCGCCGCCCAGGGGGGTCCGCCACATCGGGTAAGTTCCGCATCTTCGGCGCCGGGCGGGGCCTTAGACGCACGTGAGGGTGCTCAGAGACGCCTAAGGGGTCCCAGGGCACGCGCCGTGGGGCGCGTGGATTCCCTAAGACCCCTCCGAAAGCCCTGGTCAGCCGGTGGACGGCAGACCGAGCAGGATGTCCGTGTACTTCAGGACCGCGAGCAGCAGGCCGATGACGCCGAGGGCGACGCCCGCCCAGGAGACCGACTTGATCCAGGGGGCCTGCGGGCGGCCGGGCGCGCCGAACGCGGGCCGGGCCAGCACCACGACGCCGACGATCAGCGCGACCAGGGCGAACGCTCCGCCCCACAGCGCGGTGGCGTGCCAGGCGTCGCCGTAGCCCTTCTCGATCAGCGTGCCGACGTTCGACGACGAGGAGGTCTCCAGCTGGCCGATCAGCGACTCGCGCGCGGAGGCCACGGTGCCGACCCAGCTGCCGGTGAGCGAGACGATGCCCAGCCCGGCGGAGACCACGGCCGCGGCGCCCTGGCCGACTCCGGTGGAGCCCTCCTTCTCGACGGCGCCGCCGGCGGCCGCCTGCGACGCCGTGTCGTCGTCCGTGTCCGCGGCGGCGTCCTCGGCCTCCCCGGCCTCCCCGACCGTCTGATCCGTCGCGGCCTCCTCCTCGGCCTTGACGGTCTTCTCGTCGTCGGTCTTCACGCCGGTCTCGTCCACTGTCTTCGTTCCCATGCCTCGCACCGTACGGACGCTGTCTGAGAGGTCCCTTAATGATCCTTTTGAACGGCACGCGCGCGTGCCTCGCGTGCCGCACGCCACTCGGGTGCCAGCACCGCCCACACCTCGATGTCCTGGCGGACACCGCGGTGGACGGAGCTTTCGCGCAGCACGCCCTCACGCATCATGCCGAGTCGCCGGGCGGCGTTGACACTCGGGGTGTTGGCGGACGACGCGTGCCACTCCACGCGGTGCATGCCGCGCTCGTCGAACGCCCAGTCGATCAGGACCCGGGCGCCGCGCGTGACCAGGCCCTTCCCCGTCCCGGCGGGCTCCAGCCAGCAGCCGATCTCGCAGACGCCGGCGGCGGCGTCGAAGACCCTGAACAACAGTCCGCCGACGAGCTTGCCGTCCAGCCACAGCCCGTGCAGGAAACCGCTGTCGGCGGCGTGCCGGTCGGCGTAGGACTGGAGGATCTCCCGGGCCGAGGCGACGTCGGTGGCCTTCGCGCCGAAGGGGATGTGCTGTGTGATGAACTCCCGGCCCCGGTCGAGGTGGGCCAGGAACTCCTCGGCGTGCCAGGTCTCCAGGGGGCGCAGCTCGGCTCCGTCGTCACCCAGTGGTATCGCGTACATCCTGCTGTCGTTCCTCCTCCGCAAGGACGTCCGCCACTTCGGCGTCCGTCGCCGCGGCCAGCCTCTCATGGGCGGCCCGGCACTCGGGCGGCTCGATGCTGATGCGCGGCAGGAGCTTGTCCAGGCGGCGCGGAAGCCACCAGTTGGCGCCGCCGAGCAGGTGCATCAGGGCGGGCACCAGGAGGGTGCGCAGGACGAAGGCGTCCAGGGCGACGGCGGCGGCGAGCGCGATGCCGAACATGGCGATGACGCGGTCGCCGCTGAGGACGAAGGCGAGGAAGACGGAGATCATGATGACGGCGGCCGAGTTGATCACCCGGCTGGTCTCGGCCAGGCCGACCCGGACGGCGCGGCGGTTGTCGCCGGTCTCGAGCCATTCCTCGTACATCCGGCTGACCAGGAAGACCTGGTAGTCCATGGAGAGCCCGAAGAGCACCGACACCATGATCACGGGGAGGAACGGCTCGATCGGGCCGGCACTGCCCAGGCCGAGCAGTTCGCTCCCCCAGCCCCACTGGAAGATCGCCACGACGATGCCGAAGGAGGCGGCGACGGCGGCGACGTTCATCGCGGCGGCCTTGACCGGGATGCCGATCGAACGGAAGGCGAGCAGGAGCAGCAGGCAGCCCAGGCCCACGACCACGCCGACGAAGAGGGGCAGCTTGCCGACGATGACGTCGGCGAAGTCGTCGTAGCCGGCCGTCACGCCGCCCACGTGCACGTCGAGCGCGGTGCCGGTCTCGGCGCGGGGCAGCACCTCCGCGCGCAGCCGCTCGACCAGTTCGCTGGTCTGCGGGGACTGCGGGGACGACTCGGGTACGACGGTGAGGTAAGCGGTGTCGCCGGCGGAGTTGTAGGACACCGGTGTCACCGAGGCGACGCCCTCGGTGGTGCGCAGGGAGGCGTCGAGGTTGTCCAGGGCGAGCCGGTCCTCGGCGCCCCCGACCTCGGTGACCAGGGTGAGCGGGCCGTTCACGCCGGGTCCGAAGCCCTCGGCGAGGAGGTCGTACGCCTGGCGGGTGGTGCTGCCCTGGGGGTCGTTGCCCTGGTCGGAGGTGCCCAGCCGCAGTCCGAGGGCGGGCAGGGCGAGGACGGTGATGACGACGAGCGCGAGGGCGCCGAGCAGCTTGGGGTGGCGTTCCACGAACGCCGACCAGCGGGCGGCGAACCCGGTGGGCAGCTCGGGTTCGGGCCCGTGCTCGGCGAGCCGGCGCCGCTCGCGCCGGCTCAGGGCGCGCGGGCCGATGTACGACAGCAGCGCCGGCAGCAGTGTGACGGAGGCCGCGACGGTGAGGACCACGGTCAGCGAGGCGGCGATGGCCACGCCGTTGAGGAAGCTGAGCCGGAGGATCAGCATGCCCAGCAGGGCGATGCACACGGTCGCACCCGCGAAGACGACGGCTCGCCCGGTGGTGGCGACGGCGTTCTCGGCGGCCTCCGCGACGGTGAGCCCCCGCTTCAGGCCGCGCCGGTGCCTGGTGACGATGAACAGCGCGTAGTCGATGCCGACGCCGAGGCCGATGAGGGTGCCCAGCATGGGCGCGAAGTCGGCGACGGTCATGGCGTGGCCGAGCAGGGTGATGCCGGCGTAGGCGGTGCCGACGGAGACCAGCGCGGTGGCGATGGGCAGCAGGGAGGCGGCGAGGGAGCCGAAGGCGAGGAAGAGGACGACGGCGGCGACGGCCACGCCGACGGCTTCGGCGAGGTGGCCCTCCGGCGTCTCGGTCAGCGCGACGGCGCCGCCTCCCAACTCCACCTGGAGCCCGTCGGTCCCGGCCGCCTTCGCGGTGTCGACGACGGCCCGCGCCTGCGCCGGGTCGATGTCCTGGGAGGCGTCCTCGAAGGTCACGGTGGCGTAGGCGGTGCGGGCGTCCTCGCTGATCCGCGGCGCGTCCGCGTCGTCGTAGGGGTTGGTCACCGCGGCCACGCCGGGGAGGTCCGCGATGCGGTCCAGGGTGCGGGTCATGGCCTGTTCGACGCCGCTGGCGCGCACGGTGTCGGTCGGCGTGTGCCAGACGATCGTGTCGCTGTCGCCGCCGAGGCCGGGGAAGCCGGAGGCGAGCAGCCGGGAGGCACGGTCGGAGTCGGTGCCGGGCACGCCGTAGTCGTTGGAGTACGCCGAGCCCGCGACGCCGGCGGCCGCGGCGACCCCGCCGAAGGCGAGGAGCCAGAGCAGGACGGTGACGAGACGACGTCGAACACACCAGCGTGCGAGGGCTGCCACGAACGTGCTCCCAGGTGTCTATTTGTGGATCTTTGACCGGGAACAGTCGTCCTTGGTGTGAACCGCCCGCAAAGAACGCATGAGCAATGCGCAATCACTCTTGCAGGCGAAAGTGATCGTTTGCCGACTTAGTGGGCTTATTCACAACAACGGCCCTGGGGAACTCGTCGTGGTGACGGGTCCCCAGGGCCGTCGGTGCCGGGCCGCTGAAGTGCTCGGGGGCTCAGCCCTCGGAGACGCCCAGCTTCTCCAGGATCAGCTCCTTGACGCGGGCCGCGTCCGCCTGGCCACGGGTCGCCTTCATGACGGCGCCGACCAGGGCGCCGGCCGCGGCCACCTTGCCGCCGCGGATCTTGTCCGCGACGCCCGGGTTGCCGGCGATGGCCTCGTCGACGGCCGCGGTGAGCGCGCCCTCGTCGGAGACGACCTTCAGGCCGCGCTTGTCGACGACCTCGTCCGGCGTCCCCTCACCGGCGAGGACGCCCTCGATGACCTGGCGGGCCAGCTTGTCGTTGAGGTCGCCCTTGGCCACCAGTTCGGTGACCCGGGCGACCTGCTCCGGCGTGATCGCCAGCTCGTCCAGGGCCTTGCCGGACTCGTTGGCGGCGCGGGCCAGCTCGCCCATCCACCACTTGCGGGCGGAGGCCGCGTCGGCACCGGCGTCGATGGTGGCGACGATCGGGTCCAGCGCGCCGGCGTTGAGGATCGCCTGCATGTCGGTGCCCGAGATCCCCCACTCCTCGCGGAGCCGGTTGCGACGCACCAGCGGCAGCTCGGGCAGGCCGGACCGGATCTCCTCGACCCACTCGCGGGACGGGGCGACCGGCACCAGGTCGGGCTCCGGGAAGTACCGGTAGTCCTCCGCCTCCTCCTTCACGCGGCCGGAGGTCGTGGACCCCGTGTCCTCGTGGAAGTGGCGGGTCTCCTGGATGATCGTGCCGCCCGACGAGAGCACCGCCGCGTGGCGCTGGATCTCGAAGCGGGCGGCGCGCTCGACGGAGCGCAGCGAGTTGACGTTCTTCGTCTCGCTGCGGGTGCCGAACTTCTCGGTGCCGTTCGGGCGCAGCGACAGGTTGACGTCGCAGCGCATCTGGCCCATCTCCATGCGGGCCTCGGAGACGCCGAGGGCGCGGATGACCTCGCGCAGCTCGCGGACGTAGGCCCGGGCGACCTCGGGGGCGCGCTCGCCCGCTCCCTCGATCGGCTTGGTGACGATCTCGATGAGCGGGATGCCGGCGCGGTTGTAGTCGAGCAGGGAGTGCGAGGCGCCGTGGATACGGCCCGTCGCGCCACCGACGTGCGTCGACTTGCCGGTGTCCTCCTCCATGTGGGCGCGCTCGATCTGGACGCGGAAGGTCTCCCCGTCCTCCAGCTGCACGTCGAGGTAGCCGTCGAAGGCGATCGGCTCGTCGTACTGGGAGGTCTGGAAGTTCTTCGGCATGTCCGGATAGAAGTAGTTCTTCCGGGCGAAGCGGCACCACTCGGCGATCTCGCAGTTCAGCGCGAGACCGATCTTGATCGCCGACTCGACGCCGGTCGCGTTGACGACCGGGAGCGCGCCGGGCATGCCGAGGCAGACGGGGCAGGTCTGGGTGTTCGGGTCGGCGCCGAGCGCGGTCGAACAGCCGCAGAACATCTTGGTCTTGGTGCCGAGTTCGACATGGACCTCGAGGCCCATGACGGGGTCGTACGACGCCAGCGCGTCCTCGTACGACACCAGGTCGGTCGTGGTGGTCACGGTGTAACTTCCCTCTCAGCCCAGCAGGACGTCGTCGTCGCCCAGGCGCTTCAGCTCGCGGTAGAGGATGGCGAGGTTGGTGACGACGGCGGCACCGGTCACGACGGCGTCGAGCAGCCGCAGCGTGTCGTTGTCGCCACGCGCCTTCTTGATCTGCTTGTAGACACCCACGGCGCCGAACGCCGAGGTGGCCATCGAGACGTACAGACCGGACTTGGACTTCTTGAAGCCCTTGGCCTTGGACAGTGCGCTCACAGCGACGGTGCCTCCTCGATCAGCGGGTGGCCCCACTTTTCCACGAAGGCGGCCTCGACGGCGGCGCCGACCTTGTAGAGCCGGTCGTCCTTCATGGCGGGGGCGATGATCTGCAGACCCACCGGCAGGTTGTCCTCGGGGGCGAGGCCGCAGGGCAGCGACATGGCCGCGTTGCCCGCCAGGTTGGTGGGGATGGTGCACAGGTCGGCCAGGTACATCGCCATCGGGTCGTCGGCGCGCTCGCCGATCGGGAAGGCGGTGGTCGGGGTCGTCGGGGAGACGATCACGTCGACCTGCTCGAAGGCCCGCTCGAACTCCTGCTTGATGAGGGTGCGGACCTTCTGGGCGCTGCCGTAGTACGCGTCGTAGTAGCCGCTCGACAGGGCGTACGTGCCGAGCATGACGCGGCGCTTGACCTCGGGGCCGAAGCCGGCCTCGCGGGTCAGGGAGGTGACCTCCTCGGCGGAGTGCGTGCCGTCGTCGCCGGTCCTGAGGCCGTAGCGCAGGCCGTCGAAGCGGGCGAGGTTGGAGGAGCACTCCGAGGGGGCGATCAGGTAGTACGCGGAGAGCGCCAGGTCGAAGGACGGGCAGTCCAGCTCGACGATCTCGGCGCCCAGCTCCTTCAGCAGCTCGACGGACTCGTCGAAACGCTGGACGACACCGGCCTGGTAGCCCTCGCCGCGGAACTGCTTGACGACGCCGACGCGCATGCCCTCGACGCTGCCGTTGCGGGCCGCCTCGACGACCGCGGGGACCGGCGCGTCGATGGACGTGGAGTCCATGGGGTCGTGCCCGGCGATCACCTCGTGCAGCAGGGCCGCGTCCAGGACCGTGCGGGCACAGGGGCCGCCCTGGTCGAGGGAGGAGGAGAAGGCCACCATGCCGTAGCGGGAGACGCCGCCGTACGTCGGCTTGACGCCGACCGTGCCGGTGACGGCCGCCGGCTGGCGGATGGAGCCGCCGGTGTCGGTGCCGATGGCGAGCGGGGCCTGGAAGGCGGCGAGGGCCGCGGAGGAGCCACCGCCGGAGCCGCCGGGGATCCTGGTGAGGTCCCACGGGTTGCCGGTCGGGCCGTACGCGCTGTTCTCCGTCGACGACCCCATGGCGAACTCGTCCATGTTGGTCTTGCCGAGGATGACGACGTCGGCGTCCTTGAGGCGCTTGGTGACGGTCGCGTCGTACGGCGGGATCCAGCCCTCGAGGATCTTCGAGCCGACGGTCGTGGGCACGCCCTCGGTGGTGAAGATGTCCTTGAGCGCGAGCGGGACGCCGGCCAGCGGGCCGAGCTTCTCGCCGCGCTCGCGCTTGGCGTCCACGGCACGGGCCTGGGCGAGGGCGCCCTCCCGGTCGACGTGCAGGAAGGCGTGCACCTTCTCGTCGACGGCCTCGATGCGGGCCAGGTGGGCCTCGGTGACCTCGACGGCCGTCAGCTCACCGGAGGCGATCTTCTCGGCGATCTCGGCCGCGGTGAGCTTGATGATGTCGCTCATGGCGGTTACTCCTCCCCCAGGATCTGCGGCACCTTGAAACGCTGCTGCTCCTGGGCCGGGGCGCCGGAGAGCGCCTGCTCGGGCGTGAGCGACGGACGGACCTCGTCCGGCCGCATGACGTTCGTCAGCGGGAGCGGGTGCGAGGTCGGCGGTACGTCTTGGTCGGCGACCTCACTGACGCGGGCGACCGCGCCGATGATGTCGTCCAGCTGTCCCGCGAAGTGCTCGAGCTCTTCGGGCTTCAGCTCCAGACGCGCCAGCCGGGCGAGGTGGGCGACCTCCTCGCGCGTGATGCCAGGCATGCAGCGTTCCTCTGGGGTGAGTGTGTGGTTGGGGCAAATCGGCTTTGGCAAGTCGGTTTGGCCCAATCCTATGGGGCGGCGCCCCGTGCCCGTGAAACGGTTTCCCCCGCCGTCGGCTCAGGCGCGGCGGGCGTCCCAGGCGGGGCTGCTCAGGAAGTGGTTGTCGTACCGCTCCTGGACGTCCAGGAGGCTCTGGGGGGTGGCCTCGCCGAGGCGGATGCGCTGGAGGTGGCGGAAGTACTCGAAGCGCTCGATGCCCGGGGTGAGGACGATCAGCAGGTCGGCGTCGGAGCCCGGCACGGCGGCGAAGGCGTGCGGCTTGCCCGGCGGGACCACGACCAGGTCACCGGGGCCGGCGGTGAGGACGTCCTCGCCGGAGAGGATGTCGGCGGCGCCGTCGAGCAGGAAGAACATCTCGGCGCGGTTCTCGTGCAGGTGCGGCTTGGCGCCGTCGGCGCCC
>MUMD01000102.1 GCA_002155895.1 Streptomyces rochei | reverse complement strand
CGGCTGGAAGAACGTCGTGCCGCCCTTGTCGCAGTCACCGTTGCCGCCCGAGGTCACGCCGAGCGCGACGCCCTCGGAGAACATCGGCCCCCCGCTGTCGCCCGGTTCCGCGCAGACGTCGGTCTCGATCAGACCGGTGACCGTGCCCTCCGGATAGTTGACCGTCGCCTCCAGCGCGGTCACCCGGCCGTCGCGCAGCCCGCTGGTGCTGCCGCTGCGGAACACGCGCTGACCCACGGCCGGTTCACCCACACCCGTGATCCGCACCCCCTTGCCCCCGCCGACGGCCACCACCTCGGCGCCCTCGCCGGCCTCGCCGTCGGCGTACTCGACCAGGGAGAAGTCGTCCCCGGGGAAACTCCCGGCGACCGTCCTGCCGACCTGACGGTCGCCCCCCTCGTCCCCGAACCACACCGACCCCGTCGGCCCGCAGTGACCCGCGGTGAGGATGAAGTCGTCGCTCCCGTCCGTCACGTTGAAGCCCGCCGAGCAGCGCCCCGCCGTGGACAGGATCGGCTCGGCACCGTTCAGGCGGGTGGTGAAGGCGCCCTCGGTGCGCTCCATGCGGACGAAGCCGCCGATGCCCGAGGCGACGTCCGTCAGCCTGGACCAGTCGTCCCGGGAGACCGTGCTGTCACCCCGCACCACCACCTCGTTCGACCGGTAGTCGAGGGCCCATGCCGTGCCCGGCACCCGCGGCGCGGAACGCAGCGCCTCGGTTGCCGACTTCAGCTCGGCCATGCTGTGCCGCACGACCTTCGCCTCGGCGCCGGCCCGCCGCACCCGCGCGGCGGTGCCCTCGTCGGTGACCGCGACGACCGGCCGCCCGTCGGAGCCGACCCAGTGGCCCGCCGTACGGTCGGCGCCCAGCCGGGACACCAGGCCGGCGCCCGTGCCGGACGCCGCCCGCGCCGAGGTGTACGGCACCGCGGGTGCGTCGGGCGGCTCGCTCGCCACGGCCCGGGTGACCATCGTCCCCCCGAGCAGCAGCCCGCCGACGGCCGCCAGCCGTGCGACTCGCCGGACCATGCGTCGTCGTGCGTGCCTCATGCGTGTGCTCCCGAACCCGGACGCGCGGCGCCAACGCCGCGGAGGCCCTGCCCGACATCGAGGGCCCTCCTCCCATACGGGGGCGGGCACACCGGTGTTCACGGCCCGGCGGCCCCACTCGCCCGCCGGCGCCCTCCCGTCCCGCTTCCGGCCGGCAGCGCCGCCGCCTATCTTGTGCCCCATGACCAGCATCGAGGAGCACCCGTCCGGCGAGCCGAACCCCCTTCGCGCCCTCACGCTCGAGCAACTGCGCCGCCGCACCAGCATGAAGTGGCGCACCTACCCGGCCGACGTGCTGCCGCTGTGGGTGGCCGAGATGGACGTCCCCCTCGCCGCACCCGTCGTACGCGCCGTCACCGAGGCCGTGGAACTCGGCGACACCGGCTACCCCGTCGGCACCGCCTACGCCGAGGCGCTGGCCACCTTCGCGGGCAAGCGCTGGGGCTGGGACGACCTCGCCGTCGAACGCACCGCGATCGTGCCCGACGTGATGCTGGGCGTCGTCGAGATGCTCAAGCTGGTCACCGTCCCCGGTGACCCGGTGATCGTCAACCCGCCGGTGTACCCGCCGTTCCACGCGTTCGTGTCCCACATGGACCGGCGGGTCGTCGAAGCGCCCCTCGGTGCCGATCTGCGCATCGACCTCGGTGTGCTGGAGGAGGAGTTCCGGCGGGCCGTCGCCGGGTCGGGGCGCGCCGCCTACCTGCTGTGCAGCCCGCACAACCCCACCGGCACCGTGCACACCGCCGAGGAACTGGCCGCCGTCGCCGCCCTCGCCGAGCGGTACGGCGTCCGGGTCGTCGCCGACGAGATCCACGCGCCGGTCGTCACCGGCCCGGGCGCGCGCTTCGTGCCGTACCTCAGCGTGCCCGGGGCCGAGCGCGGCCTCGCGCTGATGTCCGCGTCCAAGGGCTGGAACCTGGCCGGTCTCAAGGCGGCGCTCGCCCTCGCCGGACCCGGTGCCGCCGCCGACCTGGCGCGGATGCCCGAGGAGGTCGGCCACGGGCCGAGCCATGTCGGCGTCCTGGCCCACACGGCCGCCCTGCGCGACGGCACCGCTTGGCTGGACGCCGTGCTCGCCGGGATCGAGGAGAACCGCCGGCTGCTCACCCGGCTGCTGGCCGAGCACCTGCCGGGGGTGGTCCACCGGTCCGGTGAGGCGACCTACCTCGCCTGGCTCGACTGCCGCACGCTGGGCCTCGGGGACGATCCGGCGGACGTCTTCCTGCGGCGCGGCCGGGTGGCCCTCAGCTCCGGCATCCCGTTCGGCACCGGCGGCGCGGGGCACCTGCGGCTCAATCTGGCTACGTCGGCCGAGGTGATCACGGAAGCGGTACGGAGGATGGCCGCGGCCCTGGACTGAGACGGGTGCGGGTGCGGTGTTGATGCGGGTGCGGTGCGGTGCGGTGCGGGTGCCGGGCCGCTGCCGTGCCCGGCGCACGCCTAGACTCCCCGCCATGGACGACGTCTCAGTGGCCCGGCTCGGCACCGGCAAGTACCTGCTGGTCACCACCTACCGGAAGAACGGCACCCCGGTCGCCACCCCCGTGTGGGTCGTACGGGACGGGGACGCGCTCGGCGTCTGGACGGCCGCCGACTCCTGGAAGGTCAAGCGGGTCCGCAACCGCGCGGACGTGCTGATCGGTCCGTGCGACCTGCGCGGCCGGCCGACCGGCGCCCAGATCCCGGCGACGGCGGAGGTCTGCGACCCGGCCACCACCGGCCGCTACCGCCGGCTGATCGCCCGCAAGTACGGAATCGTCGGCCGGCTCACCCTTCTCGGCAGCCGGCTGCGCCGCGGAACGGCCGGCACCGTGGGCATCAGGATCACGCCCACGTCCGAGGCGGACCGCCGGCCCGGCTGACGCCCGCTCAGGTCCAGGCCCGGTACGGCTCGTCGACCAGTTGGAAGACCGGCTCGCCGCGTACCGGGTCCTTGGCCGTGGACAGCCGCACCCGGTCGCCGCTGTGGATGCCGATGAGCGGGCCCATGACCCGTCCGCGCAGCACGAAGCCCTCGGCCATCTCGATCAGGGACACATTGCGCGCGGCGGGGGTGTTGCGGTGCACCACCGTGGCGTGCCGCACCGTCCCCGTGCCCTCGCTGCGCTCGGTCCGCAGGTCGCTGCCCCGACAGACGGGGCACAGCACCCGGTGGTACATGGCGGTGCCGCACCAGGTGCAGCGCTGGAAGTGGATCGCCTCGGTCTCCGGGCCCTTGGGATCGAGCACGCCCGTGGCGGAGCCGGCCGTCTGCTGAGCGACGTTTCCTGAGTGGTGGTACACGCTGGTCAACTCCCTGCACTCGAGCCGGAACCGCGTGCGCGGTCTCCCGGGCACGCGGGTGCGCGGGTGACCGTGCCACCGTGCACGGCCACAGGCTATGGCACTGCGTGCCACACGTAAAGGCACTCGGTACCCTCGCTTTCCGAGGGCACGGCTCGTGGGACGAGGCCGGTCAGTCGTCGGCGAACGCCGCCTCGACCTCCCGCACCACCTGCCACAGGGGTGCGCCGCGCCGTGCGACGACGACGACCACGTCCCCCTGCTCGTCGGCGGACGGCGGTGCCGGCGCGCCGCCGAAGGCGGACTGCGCGTAGCGGAGCGCGTGGTCCACCGCGGCGCCGGCGTCCTTCCGCCCGTGCGAACGCAGCCAGGACCGCAGGGCGTTGTTGTGGGCCGCGACCACCGCCGCCGCGATCACGTCCGCCTCCAGAGTCCCGTCGGGCCGCCCGCCCAGGCGCCCGCGCAGATACTCGGCGAGGGCGCGCTCGTAGCGCCACACCACCGACAACTCGTACGCCCGCAGCCCCGGAACCTTCTTGGTGAGCCGGTAGCGCTGCACCGAGAAGTCCGGGTTCTCGGCGTACATGCGCAGCACCAGGCGGGCCGCGTCGCAGACCCGGGCCACCGGGTCGGCGTCCTCGGGGGAGGCGGCCAGGAAGGCCGTCATGTCGGCCAGGCAGCGCTCGTGGTCGGGGAAGACCACGTCTTCCTTGGAGGGGAAGTAGCGGAAGAAGGAGCGCCGTCCGACACCGGCGAGCGCCACGATGTCGTCGATGGTCGTCTGTTCGTAGCCCCGCTCCAGAAACAGCCGGAACGCCGCCGCGACCAGTGCCTCGCGCATCGGCGGACGCCCGCCCGCCGCGTCCGCGGCAGCCGCCGCGCCGTTGCCGTCCTCGCGGCCGGGCGCCGCGCTGCTGGAGCTCATGAGGGGGAACGTAGCAGTTCACCGGCCTGGTGGCACTCGGTGCAGCCTGGAGGGGGAACTGAGTGCACTCCGGAGGGCGACCAGCCGAGCTGCCGAGCTGCCGATCACATACGATCACAGCCGGTCAGCCCCGAGGAGGCCCGCATGCCGTCCGTCCGTCCCCGTCTTCTGTACGTCACCGACCTGGCCTACCCGGCGCGCGGCCGGCGCTACTGCGACGAGGACATCTTCCTGACCTCCCGGCTGCGCGACGAGTTCGACCTGGCACTGTGTCACCCGGGGGAGGCCGCCGCGCTGCTCGACGCCTTCGACGCCGTGGTGGTCCGCAACAGCGGTCCGGTGCTGGGCCACCGGGCCGCCTACGACGCCTTCCGCGAGCGCGCCACCGAGCGCGGTACGCGGGTCTACAACCAGCTCACCGGCCGGGCGGACATGGCCGGCAAGCAGTACCTGCTGGATCTGAGCGCCGCCGGGGAACCGGTCATCCCCACCGTGGGGAGCCTCGCGGACCTGCACCTGCTGCCGGCGGCGGACGAGTACGTCGTCAAGCCCCGGCTCGGCGCGGACTCGGCGGGCCTGCGGATCGTGCCCGCCGACCGCCTCCGGCAGGCGCTCGACGCCGGGGCCGACGAGGACGCCGGGGCCGACGGAGCCGACGGAGCCGACGGGGACATCCTGGTGCAGCCGCGCGTCGACTTCGCGTACGAGGTGTCCTTCTACTTCGTCGACGACGACTTCCAGTACGCCCTCTTCGCGCCGGACCCCGGCCGGCGCTGGGAGCTGGTGCCGTACGACGCCACCGCGCGGGACCTCGACTTCGCCCGGCGGTTCATCGAGTGGAACGGTATCGACCACGGCATCCAGCGCGTCGACGCCTGTCGCGCCCCCGGCGGCGAGCTGCTCCTGGTCGAACTGGAGGACCTCAACCCCTACCTGTCGCTGGACGCGCTCGACGACAGCGGCCGGGACTCCTTCGTCGCCGCCCTGCGCGCGGCGCTGCGGCGTCTTCTCGCGGCCTGACCGCACCCGCCGGGCGTCCGGGACCGGCGGACGGCGGGATCAGCGCCCGCCGCCGCGCTCGACCAGCGCCTCGGTGACCGCCCGTACGCTGCGCGCGATGTGCTGCAGTTGCAGGACCTCCGCCGCGTACAGCTTGATGGTGTGCTCGATGACAGACTCGGGCAGCCCGAGCCGGGGCAGGTCCGCGCGGGCCGTCTGCAGGGCGGTGCGCGCCACCCGGATCTCGTGCTGGACCTGGATCTGCGCGTGGCGGGCGAGGAGCACGGGGTGGCGGATCAGCGCCGGATAGCCGGCGTAGCGGGCCGGCACCAGTTCGCGCAGCCACTTGGCCGCCGAGCGTTCCCAGTCGTAACTGCCGGGGGCCTTCACCTGGCAGGGCCAGTCCGGGCTGGTGCGCGTGGTCGTCAGGGGCATGATCATCGCTTCCGGTGCGGCGGCGTCGACGGGGTGGGACGACGGAGGGGGGCGGCCCCGGTCCAGGGGACGACCGGGACCGCCGCGGGCGCTCACGCGGGAGACGCCCGACGGAACACCCCGGGCGCCGGAGCGGGTAGGAGTCGGCGGCCGTGGTGTTCACGCGGGTGCGGACGCGTTCCGGAGGCCGGGGGTGCGATCCGTGGAGCAGTATTTATATATGCCATCCGCTTTGCAAGACGTATGAAAACATTCATGCGTGCTTCGGCTCGCGAAAGAGGGCCCGCTCAGTCCCGCAGGAAGAACTGGTGCTGGTCGGCCACCTGCTCGTACCCCTCCAGCCGGGCCTGGGTCCGCTCGGGATCGGCGTCGGTCATGGCCTGGAGGAGGGCCGCGCACATCACGCCGGGCGCCGCGTAGGAGTCGAAGACCAGCCGCGACCCCGTGCCCGTGGCGAAGGTGACGTCGGCCTCGTCGACGACGGGTCCGAGCGCCAGGTCGGTGATGAGCGCCACCTTCAGTCCCGCGCCGCGCGCCACCCGGACGGCGTTCAGCGTCTCGTGGGCGTGCCGGGGCATGGAGAACGCGAGCACCCAGGTGCCGCCGGCCTCGCGGGACTGCAGCAGCGCGTCGTAGGCGACGCTGCCGCCGCGGGTCACCAGCCGCACGTCCGGGTGGACCCGGCGGGCCGCGTAGGCGAAGTACTCGGCGAGGGAGACCGAGATGCGCAGGCCGAGGACGGTCAGCGGGGTGGACGCCGCCAGCTTGCGGCCCACGTCGATGACCCGGTCGGCGTCGGCGAAGTCACGCCGCAGGTTCTCCAGGTTCTCGATCTCCGCGTCCACGGCCGCCTGCAGTTCGTTGCCCCGGTTCTCCTCGGCCGGACCGGTGCCCCGGCCGCCCAGCGCGATGGACTGGAGCCGCTCCCGCAGCGCCGGGTAGCCGCTGAAGCCCACCGCGGAGGCGAACCGCGTCACGGAGGGCTGGCTGACCCCCACCCGGTCGGCGAGGTCGGTGATCGACAGGAACGCCGCCTCGGGGAGGTGCTCGATCAGGTACTGCGCGATGCGCCGCTGTCCGGGGGAGAGACGGGGACGGTCGAACAGCGTCCTGAGCCGGGACGTGGCGGAGACCTCCGTCTCCTCGGCCGTACGTCCCGAGGTGATCGCCGATGCCTGTGCGCGGGCCTGCTGCGGCGATGGCACGGGTGCGCCTCCTTTGTCTCCCACGGAGGTCAACATAGCTCACCCCCGGTGACCTGCCCGGCCGTGTCCGGGGCGGCCCGGCCGCCCTCCGACGCCGGATTCCGCGCCGCCCGCCCCGCCCCGCGGTCGGCGGGGATAGCCCGGCGCCGACCGGGAACCCGCCGTTGCGAAAGCGACCGCAACACGCACGAGAGGCAGTGTCATGACCGTCCCGGAAGAGAACCGGCCGAAGACCGACACCACCGACGACGTCCTCGACCGGCGCGAGGACGAGGAGACGCCCCGCGCGCCCGGCGGCACCGGCCGGACCATGCGCGAGGCCCTGGAGGAGGCGCACGTCCGGCCCGGCGACTACGACGAGCACTGACCGGCGCGCGACCGCCCCACGACCGCACTCCCTCCCGGGCGGCCGGGTGACCGGCCCCGGGGGCACCCCGGAAGGTGACACACATGGGCGCCATCAGCGCGCTGGAGAAAACACTGGAGAACCGCATGGAAGCGCTGTGGGCGCGGGTCTTCGACAAGGACCCGGTCGAACTCCTCGACGCCCTGCGCACCGAATGCGACAGCAAAGCGGTGGTCTCTCCCGCGGGGCGGGTGCTGGCCCCCAACGCCTACGATGTCGCCCTCGCCGGCAGCGTGCACGACGAACTGGCACGCCACGGCGGCCGAGTGGGCCAGGTGCTCACCGACAGCCTCGCCCGGCACGCCGAGCGGCGCGGCTACGAGTGGGCCGGCCCGCTCGCCGTGCACATCACCAGGTCCGACGACGTGCCGGGCGGGCGCTACCGGGTGGCGAGCGGTGTGCTGCCGCACGTGAGCGCCGACGGCTTCCCGGACGCCGGACGGCCGCAGCGCACGGACGGCGGAGCGTGACCGGACCGACCGACCGACGGCGTAGGGACCGACGCCGTCGTAGGGACCGACGTCAGCGGTCCGGCCGGCCTCACTGGCTGACCCACATCACCGGCTGACCCTCATCACCGGTTGACCGGCATCGCCCCCTCGGGCACCACGAGGTCGGCGCGGTCCCGGGTGGCGGCGACCAGCTCGGCGTTGCGGCGGTCGCTGCCCCGGACCCAGGCGACCGCGTCCGCGTGGGACTTGCCGAACCGCTCGTGCCGGGCCACCAGGCGCCGGACCCGTTCGTCCTCCGCGAGTTCGCAGAACCAGACCTCGTCGAGGTGGGAGCGCACCCGGGCCCAGGCGCCGGTGCCGAGCAGCAGGTAGTTGCCCTCGGTCACGACCAGCCGGGCCGACGGCGGCACCGGTACCGCCCCCGCGATCGGCTGCTCCAGCACCCGCTCGAAGCCGGGGGCGTACACGGTGTCGCCGTCCGCCGGGTCCTCGCCGTCCGTCACCCGGCTGCCGTGCGGCTCCGCGCGCAGCCGGCCCAGCAGCGCCGCGTACCCGGCCGCGTCGAAGGTGTCGGGCGCCCCCTTGCGCTCCCGGCGGCCCAGCCGGTCCAGCTCGACGTCGGCGAGGTGGAAGCCGTCCATCGGGACGTGCGCGACCCACGGCTCGCCGGTCCCGTTCAACTCCCGCACCAGGCACTCCGCCAGCGTCGACTTGCCGGCCCCGGGACTGCCCGCGATACCGAGGATCGCGCGCCGTCCTCCGCGGGGCAGACGGCGGGCACGGGCGAGGAGGTCGTCGAAGGTCAGCGTCACACACAGAGTGTGTCACCTGATCGGACCCGCCCCGGCGGGGAACTGTGTGGGGTATGACGACGCAGCTGGGACTCCCCGACTCCATCCGGGCCTGCCTCTTCGACCTCGACGGGGTCGTCACCAAGACCGCGGTGGTGCACGCCGCCGCCTGGAAGGAGACCTTCGACGCCTTCCTGCGCGAGCGGGACGGCGCGGACTTCAGGCCCTTCACCGACTCCGACTACGACGAGTACGTGGACGGCCGCCCGCGCGCCGACGGCGTGCGCACCTTCCTCGCCTCCCGCGGCATCGAACTCCCCGAGGGCGACCCCGACGACCCACCGGACGCGCGGACGGTCAACGGCGTCGGCAACCGCAAGAACGAGCTGGTCCTGGAGAAGATCCGCACCGACGGCGTGGAGACCTACGAGGGCACGCTGCGCTACATCGACGCGGTCCGCGCCGCCGGCCTCGCCACCGCGATCGTCTCCTCCAGCGCCAACACCCGGGACGTGCTCCGCTCCATCGACGCCGAACGCCTCTTCGACGTACGGGTCGACGGCGTGGTCGCCCGCGAACGCGGGCTGCCGGGCAAGCCGCGCCCCGACACCTTCCTCGCCGCCGCCCGCGACCTGGGCGTCGAACCGTCCCGGGCCGCCGTCTTCGAGGACGCCCTGGCCGGCATGGACGCGGGCCGCTCCGGGCACTTCGGCTACGTCGTCGGCGTCGACCGCGTGGGCCAGACCGACGCCCTCTACGCCCACGGCGCGGACCGCGTCGTCAAGGACCTCGCCGAGCTGGGACCGGGAGGTGACGCGTGATCACCAACCGGACGTACAGCGTCGAGCCGTGGGCCGTGCGCGAGACGGCCCTCAACCTCGACCTCCTGGCCCAGAGCGAGTCCGTTTTCGCCCTGTCCAACGGACACATCGGCTGGCGCGGCAACCTCGACGAGGGCGAACCGCACGGCCTGCCCGGCAGCTACCTCAACGGCGTGTACGAACTCCACCCGCTGCCCTACGCCGAGGCGGGCTACGGCTATCCCGAGTCCGGCCAGACCGTCATCAACGTCACCAACGGCAAGCCGCTGCGCCTGCTGGTCGACGACGAACCCTTCGACCTGCGCTACGGCCGGCTGGACAAGCACGAGCGGACCCTCGACCTGCGACGCGGGGTCCTGGAGCGGACCTGCGAGTGGACCTCCCCGGCCGGCACGACCGTCCGGGTGCGCTCCACCCGGCTGGTCTCCCTCACCCAGCGGGCCATCGCCGCCGTCTCCTACGAGGTCGAGCCCGTCGACAGCCGGACCAGGGTCGTGATCCAGTCCGAGCTGGTCGCCAACGAGAGCCTGCCCGACCCCGACGGCGACCCCCGCACGTCCAAGGCGCTGAGGTCGCCGCTGGAGCCCGAGGAGGACATGGCCGTCGGCTCCCGGCTGCGCCTGGTCCACCGCACCCGGCGCAGCGGCCTGCGGGTCGCCGTGGCCGCCGACCACGAGATCGACGCCCCGGGCGAGACCACCACCAGCAGCGAGAGCAACACGGACGTCGCCCGGCTGACCGTCACCGCCGTGCTGGAACCCGGACAGCGGCTGCGGGTGCGCAAGACGGTCGCCCACGGCTGGTCGGGTGCACGCTCCCGGCCCGCGATGAGCGACCAGGTCGAGGCGGCGCTGGCCGCCGCCGGACACAGCGGCTGGGACGGCCTGGTGGCCGAACAGCGCGCCTACCTCGACGACTTCTGGGCGCGGGCCGACGTCGAAGTGCACGGTGACGAGGAGATCCAGCAGGCCGTGCGCTTCGCCCTGTTCCACGTGCTCCAGGCCGGCGCCCGCGCCGAACAGCGGGCCATTCCGGCCAAGGGGCTGACCGGCTCCGGCTACGACGGGCACGCGTTCTGGGACACCGAGATGTTCGTGCTGCCCGTGCT
Source organism: Streptomyces rochei (assembly GCA_002155895.1). Classification (GTDB taxonomy): domain Bacteria; phylum Actinomycetota; class Actinomycetes; order Streptomycetales; family Streptomycetaceae; genus Streptomyces; species Streptomyces rochei. The sequence continues at coordinate 14,852 of MUMD01000102.1, read as the reverse complement.
GACCTACACCGAGCCCCGGGCCGTGGCCGAGGCGCTGCGCTGGCGCCGGGACACCCTGCCCGCCGCCCGCGACCGCGCCGCCCAGCTCGGTCTGCGCGGCGCCGCTTTTCCGTGGCGGACCATCGACGGCTCGGAGGGCTCCGCCTACTGGCCGGCCGGGACGGCCGCCTTCCACGTGGCCGCCGACATCGCGCACGCCGCGGTGCGTTACACGGCGGCCACCGGCGACACCGACTTCGAACGCGACACCGCGCTCGAACTCCTCGTCGAGACGGCCCGGCTGTGGCGGTCGCTGGGTCACCACGACCACCACGGGGTCTTCCACATCGACGGCGTCACCGGCCCGGACGAGTACAGCGCCATCACCGACGACAACACCTACACCAACCTCATGGCCCGCTCGAACCTCCTGGCCGCCGCCGACGTGTGCGAGCGCCACCCCGACGACGCGGCCCGGCTCGGCGTCGACGACGAGGAGAGCGCCGCCTGGCGGGACGCGGCGGAGTCCGTGCACATCCCGTACAACGAGGAGCTGGGCGTCCACGAGCAGCACACGGGCTTCACCCGGCACCAGCGCTGGGACTTCGCCCGCACCGCCGCCGACCAGTACCCGCTGATGCTGCACTTCCCCTACTTCGACCTCTACCGCAAACAGGTGATCAAGCAGTCCGACCTCGTGCTGGCGATGTACACCTGCGGCAGCTGGTTCGACGCCCACTGCGACGAGGACCAGATCGCCCGCAACTTCGCCTACTACGAGCCGCTGACCGTGCGCGACTCCTCCCTGTCCGCGTGCTGCCAGGCCGTCGTCGCCGCCCAGACCGGACACCTGCGCCTGGCCTACGACTACGCCGCCGAGGCCGCGCTGATGGACCTGGCGGACCTGGAGCACAACACCCGCGACGGGCTCCACATCGCCTCCCTCGCCGGTACGTGGATGGCGCTGGTCGCCGGTTTCGGCGGCACCCGCCGGGAGGGAGACAGCCTCCGCTTCACACCGCGCCTGCCCGAGAAGTTCAGCCGCCTCGCCTTCCGGCTCCAGTTCCGCGGCCGGTGCCTGCGGGTGGAGGTCGGCTCCGACAAGGCGACGTACACCCTGCTGGACGGGGAGCCGCTGACCATCCATCACCACGGCGAGGCGGTGACCGTGAACGGCGACGGGCCCGTCACCCGCGCCGTGCCCGCGCCCAAGCGCCGCCCCACACCCGAACAGCCCCCGCACCGCCGTCCCAACGCCCGCTGACCGGCCGCGGAACGGTACCGGCGGGGCCGGGCGCCCGCCGAGTACCGCCCCGCGGGCCCGTGCATTAGTTTGATCAGTGATCCGGATTCCGTACTCCCGCCAGTGGCGGCAGGAGGTGAGGACCGAGCGGCTCCGCGACGAGCGGGGGTAAGGGGTGCACGATGGCCGACGGCGCGAACGCCATGCTCACCGGCAGACGACGAGGTGAGCCGGCCTTATCGACCGGAAGCCCCCGACGCCTGCGCGGCGACGTCCCGCTCGCCGTGGTGGCCGCCGTGTTCACCCTCCTGCAACTGATCTTCGTCCACCCGTGGATGGGCCTCGGCTGGGACGAGACGGTGTACGTCAGCCAGGTCACCACCCACCACCCCGCCGCCTTCTTCAGCGCCCCGCGCGCCCGGGGCGTCTCCCTGCTGGTGGCGCCCGTCGCGTCCTGGTCGTCCTCCACCGAGCTGCTGCGCGTCTACCTCGCCGTGCTGTCCGGCGTCGGCCTGTACCTGGCCCTGCGCGCCTGGAAGGGACTGTTCCCGACACGCGTCCTCGCCACCGCGGGCGCGTTCTTCGCCACCCTGTGGGTGACCCTCTTCTACGGCCCGCAGGCCATGCCCAACTACTGGGTCGCGATCGGTGCCCTGATCTGCGTGGGCTGCTTCCTGCGGTCCTGGCAGGAGCGCTCCGGCCGGGCCGCGCTGTGGGGCGTGGTGGCCGGCGCCGCGCTGATGGCGTGGATGCGACCGACCGACGCCGTCTGGGTGACCGTGCCCCTGCTGGCCCTGGTCCTCGTCCGCCGCCGCTGGATGCTGGTCCTCGCCCTCGTGGGCGGCCTCGCCGCCGGGGGAGTGGAGTGGGTGATCGAGGCGTACGGCTGGTACGGCGGCCTCGGCGAGCGGCTGTCCAGGGCCTCCGAGATCCAGGGCGGCCTCGGCTGGAACATCGCCGTCGACGACCAGATGCGCAGCCTGGGCGGCCGGGGCCTGTGCCGTCCGTGCACCGGCTCCATGCCCCACCCGGTGGTCACCGCCTGGTGGATCGTCCTGCCGTTCGTCGCCGCGCTCGGTGTCGCCGTCGCGGCCCGGGCCCGGCGCACCGCCCGCACCCTGGTCCCGTTCGTCTGCGCCGTCACGGCCGCGGCACCCTACCTGCTCATGATCGGCTACGCGGCGCCGCGCTTCCTCCAGCCCGCCTACGCCCTGCTGGCGATCCCGGTCGCCGACGGGCTGTGGCACCTGGCCAGGACGCACCGGGGGCGGTGGCGGCCGGTGGCGGCGCCCCTGGTCGCGCTCGCGGTCGCCGGTCACCTGGCCGTGCAGCTCACCGTCCTCGAGGGCACCGTCGACCGCAATGTCGCGAGCCGCGAGGACTGGGCCCGGGTCGCGGACGAACTGCACCGGCTCGGGGTCCGCCCGCCCTGCCTGGTCACCGGGCACGAGTCCATCCCGATCGGCTACTACACCGGCTGCTCCTCCGGCGCCACCAGCGGCAACAACGAGAACACCACCGCCGCCGAGATCGTCGAGACCGCGCGCCGCATCCCGGTCGCCGCCGTCACCGGCCCGGGCGGCGGCGCGCCCGGCTACGCCCGGGACTGGACCGCGTACCCGATCACCGATCTGACCGTGCGCGTCGCGCCGCGCGGGTGAAGACCACCCTCCCGGACCGGGTTAGAGATCGCGTAACGGGAAACGCGAACCGCACACCGAGACCACCGAGCCGCCGCAGCGCGAGAGGGAGGCAGCGATGGGCACGGACCCGATGGCCGACGACGCCTACCAGCCCACCGGGGACAACGAGGAGCAGGAGGACGCCGCGCCCCTCGACCTCCAGGACGCCGTCGACGAGCGGACCTACGACGAGACGCTCGACGAGGGCTACTCCCCGCCGGAGAAACCCCTGGGCGTGACCAAGTACGGCACCACGGCGGCCGAGCAGCACGACGGCGAGACCCTGGACCAGAGGCTCGCCCAGGAGGTGCCCGACGTGTCCGGACCCGCCGGGGACGGAGTGGGCGACCAGCCCGGCGGCGAGGGCGAACCGGTCGACCCCGAGGCGGGCACCGAACGCTCCGGCCGGCTGGTCGCCCCCGACGAGGGCGTGCGCACCGACACGACCAAGGAGACGATCGCCGAGGACGTCGGCATCGACGGCGGGGCCGCGGGCGCCGAGGAGGCGGCCGTGCACATCGTGGAGGACGAGACGGACCTCCCGGACGGGACCGAGGCGCCGGACCGCGACGACGACCGGACCGCCTGACGCGTCGCGGCACCTCTGCGGCCCGGGCCGGTGCCACGGCACCCACCCGGGCCGCGCCCGTGGTCAGGGCAGCAGTTTGTCCAGGGCGGCCGGGCCCTCGTCGGCCAGCTTCCGCCGGGCCCATTCGAGATTCTTCGGCGTGATGTCCCGGCCGGCCGCGAGAACGACGTCCTCGGGGGACACCTCGGTGCCGGTGCGGGCGTGGAGCAGGTCGTCCGGGGTGGCGCGGTCGTCCCCCGCGCGGGACTCGGACGGCTGGGAGGCGTCGGGCTGTGACGTCGACATGATCAGTGCTCCTCGGATCCGGATCGCTGCTTCGGTGCCGTGCTGTGTCGGTCCCGAATATCCCGATAACACCATTCAACGCGGAAGCGGTCCGCGCATCCCGAGGGGCGGACCCGTTCCGCCCGGTCAGCGGGGCGACGGGGTGAGCACGAGCATCGTGACGTCGTCCTCCACGTCCGGACAGAACCGGAGGAGGTCGGCCCAGACGCGCTCCAGCAGGGTGTCGTCCCGGGCCTCCCCGGCGGCGAGGACGGCCAGCCGCTCGGCCAGCGGGTAGAAGGCGCCGCCGGCGCCCCGGGCCTCGACCACCCCGTCGGAGGCGAGGAAGAGCCGGTCACCGGGGCGCAGCGTCACCGTGGACACCTCGATCGCGCAGGCGTCCGCCAGCCCCAGCCCCAGCGGCGTCCACGGGACCACCTCCAGCTCCGTGGCGCGCCCGCCGCGCAGCAGCAGGGGCGGCGGGTTGCCGCAGACCACGACGCGCACCTCGAGGGCGTCGGCGGAGAACTCCAGCAGCGCGGCCGTGGCGAACAACTCGGAGTGCCGCGCCCCCGCCGCGTCCACCAGCAGCCGGCGGTCCAGCCGAGCCGCCACCGACACCAGGTCCGGCCGGTCGAGCACCGCCTCCCGGAACGCGCCCAGCAGCGAGGCGACCGTCGCCACCGCCGACAGCCCGTGCCCCTGCACGTCGCCCATGACGGCCCGCACACCGAAGGGTCCGTCACGCACGTCGAAGAAGTCACCTCCGACCAGGGTGCCGCTCTGGGCCGCCCGGTACAGCCCCGCACAGCGCACCGCGCCGACCCGCTCGGGCAGCGGCGGGGCGACCGCCCGCTGCGCGGCCTCGGCGACCGTGCGCTCCAGGTCCAGCTGGGCGTCACGGCGGCTGCGCACGAAGGACACGAAGACGCTCAGCACGGAGACGAACACGACGGTCAGCAGGTCGGCGTCGCCCGGCCGGTCGAGCTGGAAGGCCGGCACGGTCAGCAGCACGATCACGGCCCCGCACAGCAGCGCCGTCGCCGGCGGGCCGTAGGACAGGACGGCCAGCGGCGGGATGGCGCCCAGCAGGAAGCCGATGTCGAGCCGGTCGTCGCTGGCCAGCGTCGCCGCGCAGATCACCCCGACGAGGACCGGTGGCAGCGCCCGCACCCAGCGGGGCGGCGGAGCACCGCTCAGCCAGCTCCGCCGCTCCTCGCCCCGGCGCGGTGGCGGGGCCGGCACCTTTCGCACACCCACCACGCTCCTACGCCGCCCCGTCCCGCGCACGCCGGGCCGGGGCGGCGGGGGAGAGCGCGCTAGAAGGCGGTCAGGGTCAGCCGGAACCCGGTGGGCGCGGTGTCCTGGACGTACGAGGCGAAGTCCGCGACGTCGTCGAAGGCGAAGCCGTACGCCTTCCCGTCCTCGGTGGCCGCGTGCACGGCCTTCGCGTAGTGGTTGGTCAGCGCGGCCCGGTAGAACGACGCCGGGTCGGTCGTCGGCTGGTCGGCGGAGGAGACCAGCGTCGAGCGGTTGAAACCGGCGCCCAGGACCGCCGCGACGGGACCGGTCGTGCCGTCGTTGGGGGCGGCGAGGGCGCCGTCGCAGAAGAGCACGTCCCGGGTGGACGGCTTGGCGAACGACACCTGGGCGGGCCCGTCGAAGGTCAGCCGGTCGCCGCGCACCCGCCCGGTGAAGGTGCCGGCGTTCGTGGTCACGCGCAGGTCCTTCCCGGTGTAGGTGCTCCAGACCTCGTCGATGTACGGAGCGAGGTAGTCGGCGGGGAACAGCCCGGCGTCCAGACCGTGGCCGGGGGCGATCACGCGCGTGTCGTCCACGACGAGCGGAGCGAACTCCTCCACCGACCGCACCGCGTCGAAGACGGCCGCCCGTCCGCCGGGGCGCACTGTGCCGGTCGTCTGGTCCTTCTCGCCGGTCAGCCGGATGCTCATCGGCACGCTGAACATGTCGACCATGGTGGTGTTGCAGAACATGCCGGCGGAGTTGTAGGTGAACTCGGCGCAGTCGTGCAGTACCCCGTGGTTGGGGTCCGACTTCACCCAGCCCGCCGGGTACTGCAGGGCCGGCTTGCCGGCGCCGTCGGCGACGACCTTGAACTTCAGCTTGGCGCCCAGCGAGACGTAGATGCGGCCGGAGAGGTACGGCAGTGACAGCGTTGTCTCGCCGCTGCCGGCGAGGCTGATCGCGTAGTCGGTGTAGCCGTCGGCCCCGTTGTCCGACAGCGCCACGGGCGCGACCGTGCCGTCGGGGGTGACGCGCACCTGGGTGCCGTCCTGGTTGCCGACGATGTACACGTGCACGTCGGCGTTGCCGAAGGAGCCGGTGTTGTTGACGATCGTCAGCGGCAGCGCGCCCGCGGCCCGGGGCGCGGCCCCGTCGCCGTCCGGACCGGCGCCGGCGAGGGCGTGCGGGGCGACGGCGGCGGCGACGGGAGCGGCCACGACGGCGCCGCCGAGGGCGACGAGCAGCTTGCGGCGGCCGAGCGGGCGCTGGTGACGAGGAGTCATGTGGGGGGTCTCCTGAGTGTTCGGGACATGACAGAGTGGGAGCGGATTCCTGAGAGCGCTCTCACACCGTGCGCCGATGGTACGCAGGACGCATGGTCCGGCCAACCGTTCCCGGCGGCTCAAACCCCGCGCACCCGACCTGACTTGGGACGTCCCGTGCCGCGCGAGCCACGCTTAACCGGCCTTTAAGGCTGGTTTAAACCGCACCGGAAAAGCGATGGCCCCGCCCGACGGTCGTGGTCTACGGTGTGGGCACCACGCCCGAGACCCACGGAAGGAGGGAGAGCCGTGCAGTTCACCGACACCCCGCGCTCCCTCCCCGTCGTCCCGGCGTGAATCTCGTCCGACCGGGAGCGCACCACGCATGACGCATCCCGGAGGAATCCGTGACCGATCCGGTCATCCGCGCGCTCGACGCGAGCGACGCCCATCTCTTCGACACCATGCCCGACCCGCTGGACGCCCGTAAGGCCCACCGGCTCACCCGGCACCGCCCCGAATGGAAGCGGGTCGCCCTGCGCGACGGCGTGGTCGTCGCCCGCGGCGCCTGGTGGGGCGGTCCCGACGACACCGAACCCCTCAACGTCAACTGGTTCGACGTGGCCGAGGGCGAGGAGGAAGCGGGAGCCGAACTCCTGCGCACCGCGCCCTGGCAGGTCGAACTGGAACTGAACCCGCCCGCCGACTGGCGCACCGACCCGGCCCGTCGTGCCGCCACCCAGGCGTGCTTCGCCGCCGCACGGGCGGCCGGGTACGACCTCCTGGTCGAACGCTTCCTCTACCGCTGGACACCGGAGTGCGGGCTGCCCGAGCGGCCCGGGCGGCTGGAGTTCCGCCCCGAGCCGGACGACGGGGTGTTCTTCGACGCGCTCCGCCGCATCCACTCGGTCACCCTGGACGCCCACGCGCTGCTGGACATCGAGGAGGGCGGTCTCGACCGGGCCGCCCAGGCGGAACTGGACTTCTTCCACTGGTGCCCGTCGCCGCGCGAATGGTGGCAGGTGGCCCGCACACCCCGGGGCGACCTCGCCGGCATCCACATCCCGGCGCACAACCCGTCCGGCCCCTGCGTCGGCTTCATCGGCGTCCTGCCCGAACACCGCGGCCACGGGTACGGCTACGACCTGCTGGCCGAGTGCACCCACTTCCTCGTCGAACGGGGAGCGGAGTTCGTCTCCGCCGCGACCGACCGGGGGAACCACCCGATGGCGGCGAACTTCGCCAAGGCCGGCTACCCGGTCGTCCGGGAGCGGATCAACTTCCGTCCCGCCGTGACGGACCGGTAGCCGCACGGCGGCGCCGCCGCACCACGCACCGGGCCGGGGGGCTTCCTCCGGCCCGGTGCCGGAGCCCGGTGGCATGCTGGGCCGCGAGAGCGATCACCGGAGCGGGCGGCGGAGGGCGGCAGGACGTGGGCTTCGAGGGCGAGACTTGGTACGTGCGCGGGCTGGACTCGCGGTACGGGGGCGGGGGCGCGGACATCGGCGAGATCCTGATCGACGAAGCCGACTTCCCCTGGCTGTCCGGACGGTTCCGGGCGGGACCCGCCTTCGGGGCCGTCGAGGATCTCTTCGCGCGCGAACTGGCCCTCGCGGAGGGGGACGACGCCGCACACCGGTCCCGATGGGAGGCGATTCAGGCCGAGATCGAACGTACGGTGCGGCTGATCTCCCCCGACGGCCCGGTCGCCGCGTTCCTGCTGCACATCCGGGGCGATCGGGCCTGGTTCAGATGGAGCGACGCACCCTTCGACGACGAGGGCGACGAGGGTGATGAGGGCGCCGGGGGAGCCGGGGGCTGACGCCGGTCACCGCCGTCCGGCGGCCATCAGGACCTCCGCCTCGGCGAGGATCTCGGTGACCCGCAGGCCGAACGAGGCGTCGCACGGGTGCGGTTCACCGCCGCCGGCCGCGAAGAGGAGCGCGTCCGCGGCCCTCAGCAGGGCCGGCACCGGGCCCTCGTCCTCCTCGGGGAGCAGGGTCACCCCGGTGCGGCCGCGCAGCTCCACCGCGGCGCCCGCCGCCGCCGGCGGTGCCGTCAGGCTCAGGGTGAGGGTGCTGGACGCGCCGCCGGCGTGGTCGAGGACCAGGTGGACGGTGTCGCCGGGACCGGGGGCCGCGGCCGACACGTGACGGACGTCGCCCAGCACCGGCAGCAGCACGGACAGGGCGTGCGGGCCCACGTCCCACAGGGCTCCCTTCTCCCGCCGCCAGGGTGAGTCGGCGAACGGGCTGTCCCCGCCGAAGACCGCGCCGAGCCACTGGGCCCGCGCGGTGAACCAGCCGCCCGTGGCGCCCTGTTCGGTGATCCACGCCTCGCTCGCGGCCTGGAACCGGGCGGTGAAGAAGACCACGGACGCGACGCGTGCCTCGGCCGCCGCCGCGACGACCGCCCGCCCCTGTGCCACGGTCGCCGCGAGCGGCTTGTCCAGCAGCAGGTGGCACCCGGCGCGCGCCGCCCGCACCGCCAGGTCGGCCTGCACCTCCGGGGGCAGCGCGATCGCGACGGCGTCCACGTCCGCGAGCAGGGCGTCGAGGTCGCCGTAGGCACGGGCGCCGTGCCGCCGCGCCAACTCCTCGGCGGCTTCGGGGCGGCGGCCCCACACCCCGGCGAAGTCCAGTTCCTCGTGCAGACGCAGGGCGGGGGCATGCGCCATGTCCGCCCAGGGTCCGGTACCGAGCAGTCCGATCCGCATACCGCCGCCTCTCCCTCGCACCCCACCCGGCACCGGGCGGGCCGATCTTGCCGACACGGGCCGGCGGCACGACCGCCCGGCCGACGCCGAGCGTGCCACACCGACGGGGTGCCGGGGCAAGACGGCCCTCCGCGCCCGGCGCCGTCCGCCCGGCGTGCGCGGGTGGTCTGCGGGTCCGGTGTCCGGGGCTGGTGTCCGGGTCTGGCGTTCGTGTCCGGCGTGAGTGGGCGGTCTCCGCGTCCGGTGTCCCCGGCGGGTGATCGCGTCCGGCGCCCGCGCCCGGTCCTCGTGCCGTTGCCGTTGCCGAGGCCGTGTCCGTGTCCGTGTCCGTGCAGGCCCAGGGCCCGCCGGCGTTGCGTCCGTGCCGGTGCGGAGTCCGCCCCGGCACCGGGTCGCCAGGTGCCGGGCCGTCGAGGTGCCGGGTCGTCGAGGCACCGCGCCGTCCCGGTGTCGTGTCCGTCCCGGTCCGGACGCGGCGCACGAGACCGGTGATTCTGCCGATCCGCCCGGCCGCACCGGCCCCCGACAGTGGCACCGCCAGCTCATCGGCGACGTCCGGCCACCGGATGTCCCGGGACGCGACCCCACGCGCCCCGGGCGTGTGCGACCACCGGCCGGGCCCCTCGCCCCGACAGAGAGGACCACTCCCCGTGCAGCAGAACCCCCACACCCACGCAGCGCGTCCGGCGTTCCGTGGACCCCGCCGGCGGCTCGCCGCTCTCACGGCCGCCGTGGCCGCCGCCGTCGCGCTCACCACCCTCACCGGCCCGGGCGCCCAGGCCGCCGACAACCCGTACGAGCGCGGCCCGGCGCCCACCGAGTCCAGCATCGAGGCCCTGCGCGGTCCGTACTCCGTGGCCGACACAAGCGTCTCCTCGCTCGCCGTCACCGGCTTCGGCGGCGGCACCATCTACTACCCGACCAGCACCAGCGACGGCACCTTCGGCGCCGTGGTGATCTCGCCCGGCTTCACCGCGTACCAGTCGTCCATCGCCTGGCTCGGTCCGCGGCTGGCCTCGCAGGGCTTCGTGGTCTTCACCATCGACACCAACACCACGCTGGACCAGCCCGACTCCCGAGGCCGGCAACTGCTGGCCGCCCTGGACTACCTGACCGAGCGCAGCTCCGTCCGGGGACGGATCGACAGCAGCCGGCTCGGCGTCATGGGCCACTCCATGGGCGGCGGAGGCTCGCTGGAGGCCGCCAAGTCCCGTCCGTCGCTCCAGGCGGCGATCCCGCTCACCCCCTGGAACCTGGACAAGAGCTGGCCGGAGGTCAGCACCCCGACCCTGATCGTGGGGGCCGACGGCGACACGGTCGCGCCCGTCTCCTCGCACTCCGAGCCGTTCTACTCCAGCCTGCCGTCCGGAACGGACCGCGCCTACCTGGAGCTGAACAACGCGACCCACTTCTCGCCGAACACGTCGAACACCACGATCGCGAAGTACAGCATCTCCTGGCTCAAGCGGTTCATCGACAACGACACCCGCTACGAGCAGTTCCTGTGCCCGCTGCCCCGGCCGAGCCTGACCATCGAGGAGTACCGGGGCAACTGCCCGCACGGCTCCTGACGCCCTTCCTGGCACCCACCGGCGGCGGTCGCGGACACCTCGCGGCCGCCGCCGGCCCGCTGTGCCGCCGCACGGCCACCGGCGTCGGCGGCTGGGCGGCGGCACAGTGCGCGTTCCCGCCGTACGGCGCACAACCGCAGGTGACACGGCCGACGCCCGGGCGGCCCACAGCGGACCGACGGCTTCCGCGCGAGGTTACGCACGCGTAACCTCCCGTGGATGACCGGAGAGACGACCGTACGTACGGCCGTGCGCATCCACGGCCGCAGCGCGCAGCGGGAGGCGGTGCGGGCCCTGCTGGACGGGCTGCGCGCCCGCAGCGGCCACCTCGTCGTGACGGGCGAACCCGGGCTGGGCCGGACCGCCCTCCTCCAGTGGGCCGCCGACTCCTTCCGGGCCGGGCCCGTACTGCGCCTCGGCCCCGGAGAGGACCGGGGCGCGCCCGCCACCGCCGGGGAACTGCTCACCACCCTGCGGAAGGCGGCCGGCGAGGCTCCTCTCCTGGTGTGCGTGGACGACGCACACCTGTGGGACGCGCCGGCCCGGTCCGCCCTGAGCCACGCCGCCGAACGCCTGCACACCGCGGGACGCGTCGCGCTGCTACTCTCCGTCGCCGGACACCGCGCCGTCGACCCGGAGTTCGCGCGCCTCCCCGTCGTCCGCCTCGACCCGCTCGCGCCGTCGCACGCCGACGCCCTGCTCGACGAGGTGACCGACGGCTCCACCGACCCGGCCGTCCGCGAGCACCTGCTGGCCGAGGCGGAGGGCAACCCGGCCCTGCTCCTCGCCCTCGTCCGCCGGCTCACGCCCGCCGAACTGCGCGGACTGCGGCCGCTGCCCCGCCCGACGGCCGACGCCGGGACCCTGGCGGCGGTGGTCGGCTCCGCGCTGACCTGCCCCTCCGCGGACGCCCGCGACCTGCTGCTGACGGTGGCGGCGGCGGTACGCGCGGCGGACGGACCGGACGTCGACACCCGCCTGGTCCTCGACGCCCTGCGGCACCTGGACCCCGCGTCCGCCCCCACCGCGAACCCCCTACCCGACGTCCTCGCGGGGGCCGGGGACCGGCTCCGCTTCCACAGCCCGCTGCTGTGCCGGGCGGTCCACGCCACCGCCGCGCCCGACCGGCGCCGGGCCGCCCACCGCGCGCTGGCCGACGTGCTGGAGGCCGACGGACAGCCGCTGCCGGCGCTGCTCCACCGTTCCTGGTCGCTGTCCGGCCCGGCGCCCGTGGCCCGGCTCGCGGACCGGCTGGCGGCGGTCGCCGCCGACGGCACGACGCCGGCCTCCCACGGGCTGCGCGGCACGGCGTACGCCCGTGCGGCCGAACTGACGGCCGACGCGCCGGTCCGGGCGGAGCGGTACACGGCCGCGGCCGAGCAGGCGCTGCTCGCGGGCCGCCCCGACCGGGCACGCCCGCTGCTCGCGGCGGCCCGGGACTGTGCCGCCCCCGCCGTCGTACGGGGGCGGGCCGAGCGGGTACGCGGTCTGGCGGAACTCCGCGACGGCCCCGTCGGCGACGCCCACCAGTCCCTGCTGCTGGCCGCGTCGCTGCTGGCCGAGGACGCCCCCGCCGAGGCCGCGTCCGCCGCCCTGGCCGCCGCCGACGCCGCCTGGGCGGCGGGCGATCTGTCGTCCTGCCTCGCCACCCTGTCCCTCGGACCGGCACCGGGGCCGCGGGACGCCGCGGGGATGCTCGGCCCTGCGGCCCCCGACGCCGCCACCGGCGCGGACGGCCTCCCGGGCACGGTCGATCTCGCGGGTGCGGTCGACGGCGCCGGTCCCGGCGGCGTCCCGGCCCCGACCGACCCGCCGGGCCCCCGGCACGCCGCCGATCCCCGGCAGGCCGTCGCCCCGCGACACGCCACCGTCCCGGGGCACGCCACCGCTCCGGGGTACGCCGCCGTCCCGTCGGCCGTCCTGGCGGGTGGCCGCACCGGCGGCGCGACGCCCCGGACGGACGCGGGTGCCCGGGGCGGGCCCGGCGGGACACGGGTGTGCGGTGCCGTGCCGGATCCCGTGCGCGACCACCGTGTCGGCATGCGCGCGCTGCTCGAAGGGCGGCTCGACCGGGCGGCCCCGTCGCTCGGGCAGGTGGTGGAGCGGGCCCGGACCGACGACCGCCCCGAAACCCTGCTGCGGGCGGCCTCCGCGGCCCTGCTGCTCGGGAACGTGGACGCCGCCCGCCGGGCCGGCGCGCGGGCGCTGGCCGCGACCCGGCAGTCCGGCTCGGAGGCGCTGGTGCCGCAGGCGCTGGAGTACCTCGCCTACGCCGAACTGCGCGCCGGCCGCCACCCCCAGGCCCGCGCCCACGCGGAGGAGGGACTGCGCACCGCGCTGCGGGCCGGACAGCGCAACACGGCGGCCCACCACCAGGCCGTACTGGCCCTGGCGGCGTCGATCGAGGACGAGCCGGCGGCGGTGGCCCGGCACGTGACGGCGGCGCTGGCGACGGCCCGGCGCCACGGGCTGGCCCAGGCGGCCACCCTCGCCGAATGGGCGGCGGCCCGCGCCGACCTGGGCCGGGGACGCCCTCAGGACGCGGCCGACCGGCTCGGGCTCCTGGTCCTGCCCGGGCCCGGACGCGGGCACTTCGCGGTCTGGCGGCTCGCCGTGCCGTGCTTCGTCGAGGCCGCGGCCCTCGCCGGACGCCCGGAGGACACCCACGAGGTGCTCACGGACTTCGCCGGCTGGGCGGCGTTCGGCGCCGACCCGCAGGCCGCCGCGCAACTGGCCCGCTGCCACGCCCTGCTGGCGCCGCCGGACCGCGCCGACGACCTCTACCGGCGCGCGCTCGCCCGGCACGACGAGGCCGGCGGCGACTTCGAGCGGGCGCGCACCGCGCTGCTGTACGGCAAGTGGCTGCGCCGGCGACGCAGACCCCGTGAGGCCCGCGGCCGCCTCGGCACCGCCCTGGCCGGGTTCGACCGGTGCGGCGCGGGGGTCTGGGCGGCGCAGGCCCGCGCGGAACTGCGGGCGCTGGGCGCGGCACCGCAGGGCGGGGGTGCCGGGACGCTGACCGGCCTGACGCCGCAGCAGCTGCGCATCGCGCGGCACGTCGCCGAGGGCGCCACCAACCGGGAGGTCGCGCTCACCCTCGCCGTGAGCACCCGCACCGTCGACTACCACCTCCGCAAGGTCTTCGCCGTGCTCGGCGTACGGTCCCGCCTGGAACTGGCCCGCATGGTCGAGCACGCCGACCGGACCCGGGGCGACCGGAGGGCCGGAGACCGGATGTGAGGGGCCCCGACGACCGGGGGCCGACGCCCGGGCGTCCGCTCGCGCCCGGAAAATACCGGTGCGCAAACCCTAGGGACCGACCGGACGGTATGCCATCCTTCGGGGCAGGACGAGTCAGGGGGCATGCCCGGCACGGGCGGACGGCCCGGCCGCAGGGGCACACCTCCGCAAGCCTGGCCTGGGGAGGACCGCGATGCAGCACGCCGTACGGTCACGAGCAGCGATCCGCACCGGACTGACGCCCGTTCCGCGCCCGAGGACACCGAGCGTCGCGTCGCTGATGGACGCCGACGCCCTGCGGGTCCTGCACCGGGCCGCCCGTGCCCTGCTCGACGACCTGCCGGACCTGACGGACCGGCTGGTCGCCCTGTTGCGGGAGCAGGAACCGGCGTACCGAACGGCCCTCACCAAGGACCCCACGGCCACCTGGCAGGAGGCCCACCGCTCCCTGCGGCACAGCGTGACCTCCCTGCTGGACCCCCGCGGTGCGCGCGACGCGGCCCGTCGCTGCTCCTGGCGGATCGGCGCCGCCCGCGCCGAACAGGGACTCCCGCTGGACGCCCTGCTGCACGCCTTCCGCCTCGGCGGCTCGCTGGTGTGGCAGCGGCTGGTCGAGGAGACCTCGCGCACCGCGCCCGAGGACGTGCGCCTCCTGGTCCACGTCGCCGCCGACGTCTGGAACTTCGTGGACGAGCACTGCACCCTCGTGGCCGACGCCTACCGGCAGACCGAGTGGCAGCTCGGCCGCCGCCGGGAGAACCGGGCCCGGCTGCTGGCGGCCGGTCTGCTCGACGGCACCAGCCGCATCGCCGACCTCCCCGAGGCCGCCCAGGCGCTGGGGCTGCCCGAGTACGGCCGGTACTACGTCGTCGCCGTCACCGGCGCGCCCCCCGCCCGCTCGGACGCCGCCCGCGCGGTCCTGCCGCCGGGTGCCCGCGTCCACTGGCACGCCGGGACGGACGTCGACTACGGCATCGTCCTGGACGGCGCGGACGGCACGGACGACGACGGGCTCCCGGGGCCGGCCGGCCCCGAGGACGCGCCGGACGCCCCGGCCGCCG
>MUMD01000101.1 GCA_002155895.1 Streptomyces rochei | reverse complement strand
GTCAGCGCCATCTCGCTCATCAGGTGCGAGGAGACGAAGACCGTACGGCCCTCCGCCGCGAGCGCCTTCATCAGGTTGCGGACCCAGTGGATGCCCTCGGGGTCGAGACCGTTGACCGGCTCGTCGAAGAGCAGCACCTGGGGGTCGCCGAGCAGGGCGGCGGCGATGCCGAGCCGCTGGCCCATGCCGAGCGAGAAGCCCTTGGAGCGCCGCTTGGCCACGTCCTGGAGGCCCACCACGCCGAGCACCTCGTCCACCCGCCGGGCCGGGATGCCCGACAGCTGGGCCAGGCTCAGCAGGTGGTTGCGGGCGGACCGGCCGCCGTGCACCGCCTTGGCGTCGAGCAGCGCGCCCACCTGGCGGGGGGCGTTCGGCAGCTTGCGGTACGGGTGGCCGCCGATGGTGACGTGTCCGGCCGTGGGGTTGTCCAGGCCGAGGATCATGCGCATCGTCGTCGACTTCCCCGAGCCGTTCGGCCCGAGGAAGCCGGTGACGGCGCCTGGCCGCACCTGGAAGGACAGATTGTGCACGGCGGTCTTGTCGCCGTAGCGCTTGGTCAGGCCGACAGCCTCGATCATGCTCCGCACCCATCGGAAGGTTCAGGACAGCAGGGCGCACGCCCCCGTAAGGGTTAGGAGGATATCGAGGCGCTGTCGGTTCCGTTCAAGCCCGGGCAAAATCCGACGCCCCCTGAAACCTCGCCGGACCGGACTAGGCGTCCCGCTTCTTCAGCACCGCGTACCCGCCCACGAGGGCCGCGATCACCCACAATGCCATGATCCCGAGCCCGCCCCACGGTCCGTAGGGCACGTCGTCGTCGAGCGGCGCGACCACCTGCATGATCTTGCTGCCGGCCTGGTCGGGCAGGAACCGGCCGACCTTCTCGGTGGCCGGGACGTTGCCCAGGATGTTGGAGATCAGGAAGAAGAACGGCATCAGGATGCCCAGCGACAGCATCGGTGAGCGCAGCATCGCGGCGACGCCCATGGAGAACATCGCGATCAGCGTCATGTAGAGCCCGCCGCCGAAGACCGCGCGCAGCACACCCGGGTCGCCGATCGACGCCTTCAGGTCACCGAGCATGGCCTGCCCGAGGAAGAAGGTGGCGAAGCTGGTGATCATGCTGACCACCAGGGCCAGCGCGGTGGCCACCGCGATCTTGCTGAACAGGAAGGTGCCGCGCTTCGGCACGGCGGCCAGCGAGGTGCGGATCATGCCGGTGCTGTACTCGTTCGCCACCACCAGCACACCGAACACGATCATCGCCAGCTGGCCGAGGCTGGTCCCGGCGAAGCTGATGAAGGTCGGGTCGAAGGTGAGCTGGTCCTCCCGGCCCATGTTGTCGAACTCGCTCTTCGACAGTGCCGAGATCAGCATGCCGAGGGCGATGGTGACGACCACGGCGAGGCCCAGCGTCCACACCGTGGACGCGACCGAACGGATCTTGGTCCACTCGGACCGGACGACCTGTGTCGCCGCCATGCTCATCCCTTCCTCCACTCGCTGCCCCACTGCTGCTGCTGTTGCTGCTGTTGCCCCGGCGGCACCGGACCGGCCGGCTGTCCGTCGTGCGCGTGGTACTCCACCGACTCCGCCGTCAGCTGCATGAACGCCTCCTCCAGCGAGGCCCGCTGCGGGCTCAGCTCGTACAGCACGATCTGGTGGCGCGCCGCCAGCTCGCCGACCGCCTCCGCCTTGTCGCCGTCCACCTCCAGCACCTCGCCGGCCTCGACGGCCGTGACGCCCTCGCCGTGCAGCACGTCCAGCAGGCGCTCGCGCTGCGGGGTGCGGATGCGGACGTAGCTGCGGGAGTTCTCCGCGATGAAGTCGGCCATCGAGGTGTCCGCCAGCAGCCTGCCCTGGCCGATGACGACCAGATGGTCCGCCGTCAGCGCCATCTCGCTCATCAGGTGGGAGGAGACGAAGACCGTACGGCCCTGGGAGGCCAGCGTCTTCATCAGGTTGCGGATCCAGTGGATGCCCTCGGGGTCGAGCCCGTTGACCGGCTCGTCGAACATCAGGATGCGCGGGTCGCCCAGCAGCGCCGCGGCGATGCCCAGGCGCTGGCCCATGCCGAGCGAGAAGCCCTTCGTCTTCTTCTTGGCCACCGCCGTGAGCCCGACCGTGTCCAGGACCTCGCGCACCCGCCTGGTCGGGATGCCGTTGCTCTGGGCGAGGCACAGCAGGTGGTTGTAGGCGCTGCGTCCGCCGTGCCAGGCCTTGGCCTCCAGCAGCGCGCCGATGTACGTCAGCGGGTCCTTCAGCTGGTCGTAGTGCTTGCCGTCGATCCGGACGTCCCCGGCCGTCGGCCGGTCGAGACCCAGCACCATCCGCATGGTGGTCGACTTGCCCGCACCGTTGGGGCCGAGGAAGCCCGTGATGATGCCCGGTCTGACGGTGAAGGAGAGATTGTTGACCGCCACCTTCTCGCCGTACCGCTTGGTCAGCCCCTCGAGCTCGATCATGCGCCCACGCTAGAACGGGACGAAGCCCTCTGCCACCCCGGTGACAGAAGGCTTCGTCCTTGTTCCGTACGTGTTCGGCCGGCGTACGCCCCGCGTCAGCGGGACTGCTGGGCCGGCACCCCGCGGGAGACCGGCTCGTCGTCGGCCGGGGAACCGGCGGCCACCGCGGCGCCCGTGAGGGAGGCCAGCATCTCGCGCACGTTGGTCAGCTGCGCGTTGATGGAGTCGCGACGGTTGGTCAGGGCGGCCAGCTCGCGCTCCGATTCCGAACGGATCCGGTCGGCCTTGGCGTTGGCGTCGGCCACGATGTCCTCGGCCTGGCGCTGCGCCGTCTCGACGGTCTGGCGGGCGCGGCGCTCGGCGTCCGTGCGCAGCTTCTCCGCCTCCAGGCGCAGCTGCTCCGCGCGGTGCTCGATCTCCGCGAGCCGCTTCTCGGCCTTGGCCTGACGGGAGGCCAGGTCACGCTCGGACTGCTCGCGGCGCTTGGCGAGGTTGGTCTCGAAGTCGGCGGCGGCCTGGGCGGCCTTGGCGCGGGTCTCCTCGAAGAGGGCGTCGGCCTCGTCGCGCTTGGACTGCGCGTCCTTCTGCGCCTCGGAGCGCAGCTGCGCGGCGTCACCCTTGGCCTTCTCGACGATGCGGACGCCCTCGTCCTCGGCCTTGGCCTTGCGCTCCGCGGCGTACGACTCCGCGTCGTTGCGCACCTGCTGGGCCGCGGACTCGGCCAGCTCGCGGTGCTGCTCGGCCGCGCGCCGGGCCTCCTCGCGCAGGTCCTTCGCCTCTTCCTCGGCGAGCCGCAGGATCTTCTCGACCCGGGCGCCGAGACCGGCGTACGACGGCTCGGCGTCGTTCACCTGGGCCTGGGCGTTCTGGGTCTCGAGGTGGAGCTCCTCGATGCGCTTTTCCAGAGCGGTGATGCGGGCGAGAGCGCTGTCACGGTCGGAGACGAGCTTGGAGATACGTTCGTCCACCTGAGCGCGGTCGTACCCACGCCGCACAAGCTCGAAGCCGTAGGGGGAAGTGTCGCTCATGGGGTTCCTGTCGAAAGAGACCGGGTGAGGTGATAGAGGGAATCCTAGGCGCCGATGCGGTGTGTCATCGAGCGGATGCACGTTTGATACGGAGAATGACACCTCTTTTGGGTGGCTGACACGCGGACGGCTTGCCAAAGTTCTGGTCAAGGGTCTGTCCGGACATAGGCCAAAGATCTCCAGCAAACACCGAAACCACCCTGGACGCTAGCCGTCTGACGACTTGCCACCCGAACGTGGAGCACCCACGGTGGCCGAGGCCTTGACCCCGTTGTCCTTGCCGCCGCCCGCGGGCGCCTCGAAGGACTCCAGAGCCTCCAGCACGTCCTGCACCCGCGAGATCTCCGCGTTGATGTCCTCGCGGCGCCGCACCAGGACCTCCAGCTCGCGCTTGCCCTCCTCGACCGTCTCGCGGGCCTCGCGGACGGCCTCGGCCTTCAGCTCCTCGGCCTCCCGGACCAGCTTGGCCTTCTTCTGCTCGGCCTCCTTGAGCAGCCCCTCGGCCTTCTTGACGGCGGCGATGCGCACCTTGCCGGCCTCGGAGTTGGCCTCCGACACCAGCTCCTTGGCCTTCGCCTCCGCCTTGGCCAGCTGCTCCTCGGCGGCCTTGACGAGCGCGTCGCAGCGGTCGCCGGCCGACTTCATCGTCTCGGCGGCCTCGCGGCGGGCGCGTTCGTGCAGCTCCTCGATCTCGGTGGTGAGGCGTTCGCGCAGCTCCTCCGCGCGCTCCCTTATGGCGGTCGCGTCCCGGCGGGCGCCGACCAGCAGCTCGTCGGCGTCCGTACGGGCCCTCTCCACCCGGGTGTTGCCCTCGACCGTCGCCTCCGCCACGATCCGCTCGGCCTCCGCGCGGGCGGCGCCGACCATCGTGTCGGCCTGCGACTCGGCGTCCGCGGTGGCCTTCTGGGCCTGCTGCTGGGCCTCGGCGAGCAGCTTGTCGGCCTCGGCGGTGGTTTCGGTGATCAGCGTGTCGACCTGCTCGGCCGCCTCCGAACGGCGCTTGTTGGCGTCCTTGCGGGCCTCGTCGAGGGTGCGCTCGGCCTCCTCGCGGGCGGCCGCGGTCACCCGCTCGGCCTCCTGAGCCGCCTGGGTACGGACCCGCTCCGCCTCGGTGCGCAGCCGCTCGGCGTGCTGCTGCGCGGAGCCGACCGTCTCGGCGGCCTCGGCGCGCAGCCGCTCGGCCTCCCCGGTGGCGTCCGAGAGCAGCTGCTCGGCCTGGGCGCTCGCCTCGGCCCGCACCCGGTCGGCCTCCGCCTCCGACTCCGACCGCAGGCGCTCCGCCTCGTTCGCCGCCTCGGTGCGGACGCGCTCCGCCTCCGCGACCGTCTCCGTGCGGATGCGGTCGGTCTCCGCGAGGGTCTCCGTGCGGATGCGGTCCGTCTCCGCGGCCGTCTCGGTGGTGAGCCGCTCCGCCTCGGAACGCGCCTCGGTGATCAGCGTGTCCGCCTGCGTCGCCGCGTCGGACCGGATGCGGTTGGCGTCCTCGCGGGCGTCGGCCCGGGTGCGCGCCGCGGACTGCTCGGCCTCCGCGATGGCGTCGGACGCCTCCGTACGCACCCGCTGGGCGTGCTCGGCGACGTCCGCGCGGATGCGCTCGGCCTCCGTGATCGCCTCGGACACCGTCCGCTCGGCCAGCGCCTTGGCGGCCTCCGTCTCCTCCCGCGCCTCGTGCCGCAGGCGCCCGGCGTCCTCGCTCGCCCGCTCCCGCTCCGCGTAGGCGTCGGCGCGGACCCGGTCCGCCTCCTCCTCGGCCTCGCGCCGGGTGCGCTCGGCCGCGTGCTCGGCGGCGCTGCGCAGCCCGGTGATCTCCTCCTGGGCCTGCTCGTGCAGCCCGGCGACCGACTCCCGTACCTGTGTCGCGTGCTGCTCGGCGGCCGACACCATCTCGGTGGCGCGCCGGTCGGCCTCCTCGACCAGCCGGGTCGCCTCGGCCTGCGCCTCGTCCACCCGCTTGCGCGCCGAGGCCAGCAGCTCCTCGCTCTGCTCGCGGGCCCGCTCGCGCTCCTGGTCGGCCTCCTGCCGGGCGTCCCGGAGCAGTTCCTCGGCCTCGCGGCGGCGCCGGGCGGCCTCCTCCTGGGCGGCGGCCAGCGTCTCGGACGCCTCGGCGGCGATGCGCTCGGCGGCGCTCTGCGCCTCGGCCCGCACCCGGTCGGCGCTCTCCTGCGCCTCCGACTTCAGCCGCTCCGCCTCGGCCGCCGCCTCCGACCGCAGGCGTACGGCGACGGCCTCGCCCTCCGCGCGGGAGGCGGAGGCGTCCGCGGCGGCCTCGGTGCGCAGCCGCTCGGCCTCCGTCTCGGCCTGCTGCTGGAGCGTGCGGATGCGCTCGGCGGCCTCGGTGCGCAGCCGCTCGCTCTCCTCGGCGGCCTCGCGGCGGATCCGCTCGCCCTCCTCGCGGGCCTCGGTCAGCGCCTGCTCGGCGGCGGCCCGGCGCTCCTCGGCCTCCGTCTGGAGCCGGGACAGCTCCTCGGCGGCCTCCTCGCGGCGGGCCTCGACGGCACGCTCGGTCTCCTCGCGCAGCTCGCGGGCGGCGCGCTCGGCCTCCGCCTGCAGCTCCTCGGCCCGCTCGGCGGCCTCCGCACGGTGCCGCTCGGCCTCCGCGCGGGTGCGCTCCAGGGTCTCCTCGGCCTGCCGGCGCAGGGTCGTCGCCCGCTCGATGGCCTCGGCACGGACCTTCTCGCCGTCCGCCGTCGCGGTCTGCCGCAGCTCGTCCGCGTCCGCCTTCGCCTTGGCGAGCAGCTCCTCGGCGGTCTTCGCCGCCTCCTCGATCTGCGCCACGGCCTCCTTGCGGGCCTCGGCGCGGATCTTCTCGCCCTCTTCGACCGCGTCGGCCCGCAGCTGCTCGGCCTCGCCGCGCAGCCGGCGCGCCTCCTCCTGCAGCTCGACCGTCTTGGCGCGGTACTCCTTGGTGTCGTCCTTCGCCGCGCCCTTGAGCTGCTCGGCGATGTCGTGCGCCTCGCCGCGCAGCCGGTCCGCCTCGGCCTCGGCCTCGGAGCGGATGCGCTCGGCCTCCTCGGCGGCGGCCTTCGTGGTGCGCTTGGCGTCCTCGGACGCCTTGTTCAGCACGTCCTCGGCGGTCTTGGCCGCCTTGGACAGCTGGGTCGCCGACTCCTCGGCGGTGAGCGTGCGGGCCTTCTCGACGGCCTCGGCGACGATCTTCTCGGCCTCGGCGCGGGCGTCCGCGACCAGCTGCTCGGCCTCGGACTTCGTCGTCTCGGCGTCCTTGGTGGCCTCGCTGACCAGCCGGGCGACCTGCTCCTTGGCGGTGCGGGTGCGCTGCTCGTTGGTCTGCTCGGCGCTCGCGAGGGCCTTGGCCGCGGCCTCCTTGGCCTCGGCGACGACCTTCTCGGCCTCGGCCTGCGCCTTGCGCAGCGCCTCCTCGGCCTCGGTCATCCGCTGCTCGGCGGTCCGGCTCAGCTCCTGGGCCCGGCGCCGCGCCTCCTCCGACTCGGTGGCCGTGGAGCTGCGCAGCTGCTCGGCGTGGTCGGTGGCCTCCTGGGCCTGGGTGGAGGCGGCGTTCAGCAGCCGCTCGGCGTCGGCGCGGGCGCGGCGCAGCAGCTGCTCGGCCTCCGCGCGGGCGCTCTCGGCCTCGCTCCGCAGCCGCTGGCGGGCCTCGGTGGTCAGCCGCTCGGCCTCCGCGCGGGCCGCGGCCATCGCCTGCTCGGCCTCGGCGCGGGACTCGTCGAGCAGCCGGCGGGCCTGCTGCTCGGTGCGGGCGCGCAGCTGCTCCGCCCACGCCACGTTCTCGTTGACGTGCGACTCGACGGTCTGCCGGCGCTCGGCCAGCTCCTGGTCGAGCTGCTGGCGCCGGGTCACCGCCTCCTGGTGCAGCTCCGCCTGGAGCCGGGCCGCCTGCTCGGCGTGCTCCTGGAGGATGCGCTGCGTCTGCGCGCGGGCCTGGCTCAGCTCCCGCTCGGCGTCCGCGCGCAGCTGGTCGGCCTGGGTCTGCGCGTTGCGCAGCAACTGCTCGGCCTGGTACCCGATGTCGCCGCCGTCGAAGGCGGGCCGGGACATGATGGTGCGCCGCGCCTCGTGCAGCTTGGCGCGCAGCACCTCGACCTGGTAGCCGAGGTCCTCGGCGTGCTGGATCGCCTTTTCCCGCTCGGTCTTCAGCCGCTTCATCTCGGCCTCGAACCGAGAGAGGTGGTCGACGTCAGCCGCCGGCTCTCGCTCCTGGCTCTCGTAGCCCCGCACTGCGCGGTCCCATCCGTCCCCTGGTCGCAAAACTTCCGAACGAGCTCCGTCCGTCCGCCGGACGGTGCCCCCGGGGAATGGTGTCAGATCAACGGCGGAGCAAGCGCTTCTGCCCCGGCGTTCGCCCCCCGAAACACGGACCCCGGCAGTCCCGCCACCACAGACGGCAGGACCGGGTCACCCCGGACTGAGCGGCGACCGCACCCAACCCTACCGGCCCATATGTACGAGGGTCAGTGCTCAGGTGACTCAACAGCCGCCGAAGTGACGAGTTCTGTCAGTACGCCATGGCAGTCCTTGGGGTGCAGGAAGGTGATCCGCGACCCCATGGAACCGCGCCGGGGCTCGTCGTACAGCACGCGTACGCCCTTGCCCCGGACGTCCGCGGCGTCGGCGTCCACGTCCGCCGTGCCGAAGGCGATGTGGTGGACGCCCTCGCCGTTCTTGGCGAGCCACTTCGCGACCGTGGAGTCCTCGCGGGTCGGCTCCAGCAGCTGGAGGTACGAGGCACCGCCGTCCGACGTATCGTTGATCTTGAGCATGGCCTCGCGCACCCCCTGCTCCTCGTTGACCTCGGTGTGGAACACCTCGAAGCCGTAGGTGGCACGGTAGAACTCGACGGTCGTGTCGAGGTCGTGGCAGGCGATTCCGATGTGGTCGATTCGCGTCAGCATGGATTCAGTGCAGCGCCCCGGAGGTGGTTACGCAACGTGCGCGCGATCACACCGACCGCCGGGTGACGGGCGGCATACCGCTCAGTACATTCGAGTAAACCCTCGTTCACTCCTCGGCCTGTGCGGGCCGGAAAAGGGGATCGCAGCTCATGTCTTCTGGAAACTCCGCAAGCTCTGGGAAGAACGGCACGACCTCCGTCATCGTCGCGGGTGCCCGCACCCCGATGGGTCGGCTCCTCGGCTCGCTCAAGTCCTTCTCCGGCGCCGACCTCGGCGGCTTCGCCATCAAGGCCGCCCTCGACCGGGCCGGGATCGGCGGCGACCAGGTCCAGTACGTGATCATGGGGCAGGTGCTCCAGGCCGGTGCCGGGCAGATCCCGGCCCGCCAGGCCGCCGTGAAGGCCGGCATCCCCATGAGCGTCCCGGCGCTCACGATCAACAAGGTCTGCCTCTCCGGCCTCGACGCCATCGCGCTGGCCGACCAGCTGATTCGCGCCGGTGAATTCGACGTGGTCGTGGCCGGCGGCCAGGAGTCCATGACCAACGCCCCGCACCTGCTGCCGAAGTCCCGCGAGGGCTACAAGTACGGCGCCGTCCAGATGCTCGACGCCATGGCGCACGACGGTCTGACCGACTCCTTCGAGGGCATCGCCATGGGCGAGTCCACCGAGAAGCACAACACCCGCCTCGGCATCGAGCGCGCCGCCCAGGACGAGATCGCCGCGCTCTCCCACCAGCGCGCCGCCGCGGCCCAGAAGAACGGCGTCTTCGAGGCCGAGATCACCCCGGTGGAGATCCCGCAGCGCAAGGGCGAGCCGGTGGTCTTCAGTCAGGACGAGGGCATCCGGGGCGACACCACCGTCGAGTCGCTGGGCAAGCTGCGCCCGGCGTTCTCCAAGGACGGCACGATCACCGCGGGCTCCTCCTCGCAGATCTCCGACGGCGCGGCGGCCGTGGTCGTGATGAGCAAGGCCAAGGCCGAGGAGCTGGGCCTGGAGTGGCTCGCGGAGATCGGCGCGCACGGCAATGTCGCCGGGCCGGACAACTCTTTGCAGTCGCAGCCGTCCCGCGCGATCCAGCACGCTCTGAAGAAGGAGGGGCTGGAGGTCTCGGACCTCGATCTGATCGAGATCAACGAGGCGTTCGCGGCGGTCGCCGTGCAGTCAATGAAGGACCTCGGCGTCTCCACCGAAAAGGTGAACGTCAACGGTGGCGCCATCGCCCTCGGCCACCCCATCGGCATGTCCGGCGCCCGCCTGGTGCTGCACCTGGCGCTGGAGCTGAAGCGGCGCGGCGGCGGCGTCGGCGCGGCGGCGCTGTGCGGCGGCGGCGGTCAGGGTGACGCGCTGGTCGTGCGGGTACCGAAGGCCTGACCCGGATCGCCGGGTCGCGACTTACATCCGAACGCTGAACGGAGCTGTGATGCAGGACGTCTCCTCGCTGGTGGCCCAGGCCAGGGAAGGCCGGCCGCGGGCCGTGGCCCGGCTGATCTCGCTGGTGGAGGGGGCGTCCCCGCAGCTCAGGGAGGTCATGGCGGCCCTCGCGCCGCTCACGGGGAGCGCGTACGTCGTCGGGCTGACCGGCTCCCCGGGCGTCGGCAAGTCGACCTCCACCTCGGCGCTGGTGACGGCGTACCGCAAGCAGGGCAAGCGGGTCGGCGTCCTGGCCGTCGACCCGTCCTCCCCCTTCTCCGGGGGCGCCCTGCTCGGTGACCGGGTCCGGATGTCGGAGCACGCCTCCGACCCGGGCGTCTACATCCGCTCGATGGCGACCCGAGGCCACCTCGGCGGCCTCGCCTGGGCGGCCCCGCAGGCGATCCGCGTCCTCGACGCGGCCGGCTGCGACGTGGTCCTCGTGGAGACGGTCGGCGTCGGCCAGTCGGAGGTCGAGATCGCCTCCCAGGCCGACACCTCCGTGGTCCTCCTCGCCCCGGGGATGGGGGACGGCATCCAGGCGGCCAAGGCCGGAATCCTGGAGATCGGGGACGTCTACGTCGTCAACAAGGCCGACCGCGACGGCGCCGACGCGACCGCCCGCGAGCTGAACCACATGCTGGGCCTGGGCGAGGCCCGCGGGCCCGGCGACTGGCGCCCGCCGATCGTCAAGACGGTGGCCGCGCGCGGCGAGGGCGTCGACGAGGTCGTGGAGGCGCTGGAGAAGCACCGCGCGTGGATGGAGGAGCGCGGCGTGCTGGCGGAGCGCCGCCGGGCCCGCGCCGCCCGCGAGGTCGAGACCATCGCCGTCACCACCCTGCGCGAACGCATCGGCGACCTCCACGGCGACCGCCGCCTCGGCGCCCTCGCGGAGCGCATCGTCACGGGCGAGCTGGACCCGTACCGGGCGGCGGACGAACTGGTCACCGGCCTGACCAACGGCTGACACCGGCCCCGGCACCCGGCACACCGACGCCCGGCGCCCCTTCGTCACGGCCACGCAGTCCGCCACGGCCACACAGACCGATGCCCGACCGATGCCCGGACGGGGAAGTGCGGCGTCGGGCCGGTCGCCGGGGGCGGGGGAGTGGTGCCCGTGCTCCGGAGGGTCCCGGTCGCGTTCGTGTGCGCGGTGGCCGGGGTGAAAAAGGCGTGCGGTCGTCAGGACGCGCTGCTACGTTGACGCGCATGTTCCTCCTCTTGGCCTAGGGCCCGCCCCGCACGCGACCGCCGCATCCGGCCGTCGCGCGCTTCGGCGTCCCCCTGTCGCCTCCCTCCGAGGAACCTTCGCGTGTCCACGCCCTCTCCGCGGCCTTCGTACGCCGCCGTGCTCCGTGTCCCCCATGCCCGCCGTACGTTCGCGGCCGCCCTCGTCGGCAGGCTGTCCTACGGCACGGTCTCCCTCGCCCTGATGCTCTCCCTGACCCGGTCCACCGGGTCGTACGCCGTGGCCGGCCTCGTCATGGCGCTCTTCGGCGCGACGAGCGTCTTCCTGTCCCCCTACCGTGCGTCCCTGGTCGACCGGCACGGCCCGCGCCGGGCCCTGCTGCCCATGGCCCTGCTCTACGCCGCCCTCCTCTGCGTGCTGGCGGCGGCCTGCCGGCACCCCGGCACGCCCGTCGGCGTCCTCGCGGTGACCGCCGCGATCGCGGGCGCCTGCACGCCCCCGCTCGGCCCCACGATGCGGGCGGTGTGGGCGGAACTGCTGCCCGACCGGGCCATGCTGCAGCGCGCCTACAGCCTCGACGGCGTCGCCGAGGAACTGCTCTTCGTCTCCGGTCCGCTCCTGGTCGGCGCGGTGGTCGGCGTCGCCCCACCGGCCGCCGGTGTGGTGCTCAGCGCGCTGCTGGTGGCGGTGGGCACCCTCGCCTTCGCCACGTCACCGGCCGCGGGGGTGCTGCGCCCCGCGGAACACGGCAAGGACGCCGACGCGCCGGGCGGACGGGCGGGCGCCGGGCAGGCACGGGCCCTGCTGCAACCCGTCGTCGTCGCCGCGGGCGTCGGCGTCTCGGTGAGCGCCGTCGATCTCCTCGTCGTCGCCTTCGCCTCGGAGCGCGGCCTCGGGGACGGCACCGTCGCCTGGGTGCTGGCGGCCCTGTCCCTGGGCAGCGCGGTGGGCGGTCTGCTCAACGGGGCCGTCGCCTGGAGTTCGTCCGCACGGGCCCGGCTCCCGTTCCTCGCGGTCGGCCTCGGCCTCTGTCTGGCGGTCGCGGGTCTCGCGCCCGGCGTGATCACGCTCGCCGTCGCCGTCGCCTGCGCCGGTCTGTTCGTGGCACCGGCGCTGACCACCGCGTACCTGATCGCCGACGAGAGCGCGGCCCCCGGGTTCCGGACCCGGGCGGGCGCCTGGTGCAACACCGCCGTGAACGCCGGGCTCTCCGCCGGTGCCGCAGCCGTGGGCCTGCTGGTCGAACGGCTGCCGCTGCCGGTGTGCTTCGCGGTCTCCGGCGCGGTCGCCGTGGCGGCGGCGCTGGTGCCGGGGCGCCGCCGCGACCGGTCCGCCGGGCGGCCGGGGCCGGTCAGTCGTCGTCCGAGCCGGAGTCGTCCGAGTCGTCGGAGTGGTCGGAGCCCGCGTCGTCGGAGCCCGAGTGGTGCGAGCGGTCGGCCGTGACCTTGCCCGTCCTCAGGTCGACGCGCCAGTCCTGCTCGCCCTTGCCGGAGGAGACGGTCTCGACCTCCCAGGCGGCCTTGCCGTTGCCGTAGTACCCGTCCTCGTCCAGCTCCACGGAGGTCACGATCCCGCGGCCGGCGGCGGCCTTCGCGGCCTCGGCGGCGTCCACCGAGGAGCCCTTCAGCGCGGCCCGCACCTCGTCGGTGTCGTCCTCGTCGTCGGTCTCCGAGCCGAGGACCTTGCCGGTGCCCGGATCGATCCGGACGCTGTGCCAGGTGCCGTCGCCGGCGAGGACGTCGACCTCCCAGACCGCGCGCTCACGGTCGCCGTCGTCGCCGTCCTCGTCGTCCAGTTCGGCGGAGACGGCGGTGCCCGGAGCCTCGCGCAGCGCGGCGGCGACGGCCTCGGCCGCCGTCACCTTCGCGGACGACGCGCGGGCGGCGTCGTCGCGGTCGTCGCTCCCGTCGTCACCCCCGTCGTCGTCGCGGGAGTCGTCCCGGTCGTCCGCGTCGTCCCCCGCACGGTCGTCCGCGTCGTCGCCGCCCGAGGCCCGGACGTCCGACTGACGCGTCGTACCCGGGTCGTCGTCACCCGTGGTCGCCAGCGCCGTCGCCGTACCGCCCCCGATCAGTGCGGCGGCCGTGACGGCGGCGATCACGATGTTGCGCTTCATTCGGATTCCTCCCGAGTCGTCCAGAGTCTGGGTGCCGCCGTGATGGCGACGCACTCACTGTCACCGACCGACGCTGAGGCCGAGCTGAAGCCGCCTGAAGGGTTCTTCAGCTTCGTTTTGCGACCCTTGCGGCATGCGCCTGTTGATCGTGGAGGACGAGAAGCGGCTGGCCCTGTCGCTCGCCAAGGGCCTCACCGCCGAGGGCTACGCCGTGGACGTCGTCCACGACGGCCGGGAGGGCCTGCACCGGGCCGGCGAGGGGGTGTACGACCTCGTCATCCTCGACATCATGCTCCCCGGCCTCAACGGCTACCGGGTCTGCGCCGCCCTGCGCGCCGCCGGCCACGACGTGCCGATCCTGATGCTCACCGCCAAGGACGGCGAGTACGACGAGGCCGAGGGCCTGGACACGGGCGCCGACGACTACCTGACGAAACCCTTCTCGTACGTCGTCCTGGTCGCCCGGGTGAAGGCCCTGCTGCGGCGTCGGCCGCAGGGCGCCGGGGCCTCGCCCGTGCACGTCCACGGGGACCTGAGGGTCGACACCGCCGCCCGCCGGGTCTTCCTGGGCGAGCGCGAGGCGACCCTCACCGCGAAGGAGTTCGCCGTCCTCGAACAACTGGTGCTGCGGGCCGGGCAGGTGGTCTCCAAGGCCGAGATCCTGGAGCACGTCTGGGACTTCGCCTACGACGGGGACCCCAACATCGTCGAGGTCTACGTCAGCGCCCTGCGGCGCAAGCTGCGCCCCGGCCTCATCCGCACGGTGCGCGGCGCCGGCTACCGGCTGGAGAGCGGACGATGAGCCGTCTGTTCGGATCGGTCCGGGCCCGGGCCACGCTGGGCGCCACCCTCGTGGTCGCCGTCGCCCTCGTCGCCGCCGGGACCGCCGTCCTGCTGTCCCTGCGCTCCAACCTGCTCGGCGAGGCCGGCACCCAGGCGGAACGCTCCGCGCGCGACGTCGCGACCGAACTGGCCGTCGGGACGCGCTACACCGAGCTGAGCCTGGACGTGGACGACCGGCCCGTGCAGATCGTCGACGAGGCGGGCGGGCTCGTCGCCGCCAGCGAGGACCTGGAGCGCATCACCGGCACCGGCGTCGACGCGGTCGAGCCGCGGCCGGCACCCACCGGCACCGGCGACGGCGACTCCGACGACGATGACGACTCCGGCGAGTCGCTCGAGGCCGGCGAGATCGGGGAGCGGACCACCGTCAGCGACGGCACGGCGACGATCGACGGGGACACGGAGGACTACCGCTTCGCCGCCGTGCCCGTGGAGACCCGGGACGGGGAGCAGCTCACCGTCTGGGCCGGCGCCCCGCTCTCCGCCGAGCACGGCGCCGTGAACACCGCGCTGACCGTGATGCTGATCGGCTTCCCGCTGCTGCTCGCGGTCGTCGCCTGGGTGACCTGGCTGGTCACCGGGCGGGCGCTGCGCCCGGTGGAGGGCATCCGCCGGGAGATGGCCGCGATCACCGCCAGCGAGGACCTGGCGCGCCGCGTCCCGGTGCCGGGCACGCACGACGAGGTGGCCCGGCTCGCCTCGACCACCAACGAGACGCTGGCCGCCCTGGAGACCTCGGTGGAGCGGCAGCGGCGCTTCGTCGCCGACGCCTCGCACGAGCTGCGCAGCCCGATCGCCTCGCTGCGCACCCAGCTGGAGGTGGCCGCCGCCCATCCGGAGCTGCTGGACCTGGACGGGGCCGTGGAGGACACGGTCCGGCTGCAGCGGCTCGCCGCCGACCTGCTGCTGCTGGCCAGGCTGGACGCGGGGGAGCGGCCCGCCGACGCCCGCGTCGACCTCGCGGCGCTCGCGCGGGAGGAGGCCGGCGGCCGGGCCGGGGTGCGGGTGCGGGCCGAGGACGGGGTGACGGTGGCCGGGTCGCGCGGGCAGCTGGGGCGGGTGCTGGCCAACCTGCTGGACAACGCCCAGCGGCACGCCCGCTCGGCGGTGGAGGTGGCCGTGCGGCGGGACGGCGGCGCGGTCGTGGTGGCGGTGGCCGACGACGGGGAGGGAGTGCCGGCGGCCGACCGGGAGCGGATCTTCGAGCGTTTCGTACGGCTCGACGCCGCCCGCAGCCGCGACGACGGCGGGGCGGGTCTCGGGCTGGCCATCGCCAGGGACGTCGCCGTACGGCACGGCGGCACGCTCACGGTCCACGACGCGCCGGCAGGCGGCGCCCTGTTCGAGCTCCGCCTGCCGGGTGTCCAGACCGATTCCGTTTAGGACGGTCCCAGGGGTGTGGTCAAGGGCGCCCGCGCTGTCCGCGCAGGTGCTCCGCGATCGGCTTGAGCGCCTTGTCCAGCTCGGTCAGTGCCTCGGGCTCCAGCAGGTCGATGAAGTGCCGGCGGACGGACGCCACATGGTGCGGAGCGACCTTCCGCATGGTCTCCAGGCCGTGCTCGGTGAGGACGGCGTAGAGGCCGCGGCGGTCGGACTCGCAGTTCTCCCGTCGGACCAGGTCCGCGTTCTCCATGCGGGTGATCTGGTGGGAGAGGCGGCTCTTGGACTGCATCGTGGCGGTGGCCAGGTCGCTCATCCGCATGCGGTCGCCCTCCGACTCGGAGAGGTTCACCAGGATCTCGTAGTCGTTCATCGTCAGGCCGAACGGCTGCAGGTCCTTCTCGAGCTGGTGCGTCAACAGCCTGTTGACCTCCAGGTGGGTGCGCCAGGCACACTGCTCCGTATCGGTCAGCCAGCGGGTGGCCGTCTCGGTCTCCATGTATGAAGTCTACCTAAAATGTTGAAAGGCGAACTAGTGAGGGGTGATCCGTGACGGTGACGGTGCGCACGCGTTCGACGTCACACTCCGCAGATTACCGCTCACAGCCCGAAGCGGCGCTGGAGGTCTCCCAGCTGTCCGGGAAGCCCCGGTACCCCGGAGCGGCCCCCCGGAGCGCCGGAAGCACCACCTCCGGGCACCCCCGCCTGCTGCGGGGTGACGCCCGTGGCCTGCTCCGGCATCAACGCCTCGCTCGACTGCAGCAGCACCGTGCCCGCGCCCACGAACTCGAACTGGTGCTCCTCGCCAGAGGCCCCGCCGAGGCCCGTCATCGCACGTAGACCGCCCAGCAGGCCGGTCATGTACCCGTGATCGTAGTGATGGCACGGGGACGGGCAGTCCGCCCAGCCGACCAGGGCCTGGGGGTCGACCCGGATCGGCGGCTCCATGAACACCACCGGACCGTTCGACGCGGCCACGAACTTTCCGGTTCCGATCAGGGTCAGAAAACCCGGCACGATCGACTGTTTGAGGGCGAGACTTGGCTGAAAAGCGAGCAAGTTGCCCGAGCGAATGGTCAGATTGCCGTCCTCGAGGTCATAGGAATTCACATCGAACGCCCGGTCGGCGAGGAGCATCTTGCCCGAGCCCTCGGCGACGACCCAGTCGCTCGCGTGCAGAGGCGAATGGAACGACGTGCGCACCAGACGGTCCAGCCGCCCGTGCCCGATCCCGTTGAAGTCGATCGTCCCGTAGTAGGCGATCATCTTTCCCTTCTGCAGGAACCACTGGCTCCCCTTCAGCTCCACGCAGAAGGTGTACGGATTGACGTTGTCGTCCGCCGGCAGGGTCGCCGGGTCGTGGTGGACGGTGCTCACAGCTTCTCCTCCGACGCCTGGACGAACACGGTGCCGCTTCCGCTCAGCTCCAGCTGGAACGCCTCGCCGGAGCCGCGTCCCACCATGTCCCGCCAGCCCAGCGCGGTCGACAGCTTGTTGCGCACGTCGCCGTGGTGGGCGACGTAGGCCTGCGGGTCGACGCGCACCGGACGCTGCGGGGTGATCGGGATCTCGAAGACGCCGCCGTGCGCCATCACCGCCACCGAGCCGTGGCCCCGCAGCGTGGTGGTGAACAGCCCCTGTCCGCTGACCTGGCCGCGCACCATGCCCATGACCCCGCCCTGGGAGCCGAGGAACACGGTGTTCTGCTCCAACGTGCCCTCGAAGGCGAGGAGCCGGTCCGCCTCCACGTACAGCGTGTCGCCGGCGAGGTCGATCACCTGCACGTGGTGGCCGCCGTGCCCGAAGAGCACCGTGCCGCTGCCCTCCACGGTCATCAGCGGGGTGTCCTCGTTCGCCACCCGGCGCCCGATCATCGACATGACGCCGCCCTGGCCGCCCGCCATGTTGGGGGTGAAGGACACCTCCCCCTGGTACGCGAGCATCGCGCCGCGCTGGCTGAACAGCCGTTGCCCGGGCGCCACGGTGGCCCGGACCATCTTCGAATTGATCTCCTGGAAGCCCATGGTCAGACGTCCCCCGCGATCGTGTTCCGCTCGCTCGGCTGCACGTACACCAGCCCGTCGCCCTCGAAGCGGATCTGGAAGGCCTCCCCGCCGCCCTCGCCGAGAAGGGTGCGGAAGGTCACACCCGACTGGAAGGACTGCCGCAGGTTCCCCTGGTGCGCGACGTACGCCCCGGGGTCGACGGTCAGCGGGTACTGCGCGCTGACCCGCAGCACCACGGCCGGCCCGTCCGACATGATCGCCACCTGCCCGTGCCCCTCCACGGTCGTGGTGAACAGCCCGTTGCCCTGCGAGGCGCCGCGGGCGCCCGTGAAACTGGTGCCGGTCCGCAGCCCGGCGTCGGCCGCCAGGAAGTTGCTCGACTCGACGTACAGCTTGTCGCCCTGGAGGCCGACGAGGTTGATCTCCGAGGCCCGGTCCGCGAACCAGCAGGTCCCGTGGCCCTTCACCTCCATCACCGTCATCTGCTCGCCGGTGATCCGCCGGGTCACCATGCCCCGGATGCCCTCACCGCCGCCGCTCAGCTTCTTGAAGGCCATCTCCCCGTCGTACGCGACCATCGAGCCGTTCTTCGCCTTCACGGCGTCTCCGGTCATGTCGACGGCGAGTACCTTGCTTCCTTGAAGTCGGAACATCGCCACAAATGTGAAGGTAGCCCGCCGGGCGGCTCCGCCGACAGGGATCCCACCCCCTCGCCCGGGCGCGTCGGGGGTTTGCCACAATGGACGCGCGCTTGTGCGTTCGTTCACAAACCGCCTGCTCGCCGAGCGTGCCCGAGTACCGATCGTTTCCCCTCCCACCGAAGGTGACCCGTGGACCTCAAGACCGCCTCCGCCCTCCGCCGCCTCCGCCTGGTCTCCGGCCCCGAGGCGATCTCCTTCCTGCTGCTGCTGGTGTGCTCCGTGCTCAAGCGGACCACCGACTTCAACGCGGTGCCCGTGATGGGCATGGTCCACGGCGTCCTCTTCGTGCTGTACGTGATCTTCTGGGCGGACGCCTGGAACCGCGCCAAGTGGTCCTTCGGTACCGCCGCCTTCTACTTCGTCATGTCGGTCCTGCCGACCGGCGGCTTCTTCGCCGAGCGCAGGCTCAAGCGCGAGGCCGAGAGCGCGGTCATCGCCTCCCGGGCCCGCCGGGAAGGGGTCGTGGGCGCATGATCGTCGCCTTCTCCGTGACGCCGCTCGGCGTCGGCGAGGACGTGGGGGAGTACGTCGCCGACGCCGTCCGGGTGGTCCGCGAGTCGGGCCTGCCGAACCGCACCGACGCGATGTTCACCTCCGTCGAGGGCGAGTGGGACGAGGTCATGGACGTCGTCCGGCGTGCCGTCGCCGCCGTCGAGGCCCGGGCGCCGCGGGTGTCCCTGGTGCTCAAGGCGGACATCCGCCCCGGCGTGAGCGACGGCCTCACCTCCAAGGTGGAGACCGTGGAGCGGCACCTCGCCCGGTAGCGGTGCGCCGCGGGCGGTGGTATCGAAAGGCGAGACGGGGCTGACCGGGATATGACCGGCCGGTAGGGTCTGATGCCGTGCCGAAGCCCCTCAGTCTCTCCTTCGACCCCATCGCCCGCGCCGACGAACTGTGGAAGCAGCGCTGGGGCGCCGTGCCGTCCATGGCCGCGATCACCTCGATCATGCGGGCGCACCAGATCCTGCTGGCCGAGGTGGACGCGGTGGTCAAGCCGTACGGGCTGACCTTCGCACGCTACGAGGCGCTGGTGCTGCTGACCTTCTCCAAGTCGGGCGAGCTGCCGATGTCCAAGATCGGTGAGCGCCTCATGGTGCACCCCACCTCCGTGACGAACACCGTCGACCGGCTGGTGAGGTCCGGCCTGGTCGACAAGCGCCCCAACCCCAACGACGGCCGCGGCACGCTCGCCACCATCACCGACAAGGGCCGCGAGGTGGTCGAGTCGGCCACCCGCGACCTCATGGCGATGGACTTCGGCCTGAGCGCGTACGACGCCGAGGAGTGCGGCGAGATCTTCGCGATGCTCAGGCCGCTGCGGGTGGCCGCCGGGGACTTCGAGGAAGTCTGAGCGAGTCGCCGGGCCCGCCCGAAGATCGCGCGAAACGGACGGTTACGCTCGTTCCCATGAAAAAGAGCGTGCTGACCCGCTACCGGGTCATGGCGTACGTCACCGGTGTGCTGCTGATCCTGCTCTGCCTCGGCATGATCGCCAAGTACCTGCTGGACATGGACGGCGCGGCCGACTTCACCCGCGTCGTCAGTATCGCGCACGGCTGGCTGTACGTGATCTACCTGGTCTTCGCCTTCGACCTGGGCGCCAAGGCGAAGTGGAAGGTGAGCAAGCAGCTGTGGGTGCTGCTGGCCGGCACCATCCCGACCGCCGCGTTCTTCGTGGAACGCAAGGTCAGCCAGGAACTGGACGCCAAGGTCGCCGCGGCCGAGACGCCCGCCGCCGCCAAGGCGTAGCCGCCTCTTTCCGGGCCCTTCCACCGCCGTACGGACACCCGTACGGCGGTACCCCATCGACATTTACTTGGACGTCCTAGTAAATTCGAGGGTATGGACGCTGACGCCATAGAGGAGGGCCGCCTTCGCTGGCAGGCCCGGTACGACGCGGCGCGCAAGCGCGACGCGGACTTCACCACGCTCTCCGGCGATCCCGTGGAGCCGGTCTACGGACCCCGGCCGGGGGACGCCTACGAGGGCTTCGAGCGGATCGGCTGGCCGGGGGAGTACCCCTTCACCCGCGGTCTGCATCCGACCGGGTACCGGGGGCGCACGTGGACCATCCGGCAGTTCGCCGGGTTCGGCAACGCCGAGCAGACCAACGAGCGCTACAAGATGATCCTCCGCAACGGCGGCGGCGGGCTCTCGGTCGCCTTCGACATGCCGACGCTGATGGGCCGCGACTCCGACGACCCGCGCTCGCTCGGTGAGGTCGGGCACTGCGGGGTGGCCATCGACTCGGCCGCCGACATGGAGGTCCTGTTCAAGGACATCCCGCTCGGTGACGTCACGACCTCCATGACGATCAGCGGGCCCGCCGTGCCCGTGTTCTGCATGTACCTGGTCGCCGCCGAGCGGCAGGGTGTCGACGCGTCCGTGCTCAACGGCACGCTGCAGACCGACATCTTCAAGGAGTACATCGCGCAGAAGGAGTGGCTCTTCCAGCCCGAGCCGCATCTGCGTCTGATCGGCGACCTGATGGAGTACTGCGCGGCCGGCATCCCCGCGTACAAGCCCCTGTCGGTCTCCGGCTACCACATCCGCGAGGCCGGGGCCACGGCCGCGCAGGAGCTGGCCTACACGCTGGCGGACGGCTTCGGGTACGTGGAGCTGGGGCTCAGCCGCGGACTGGACGTGGACGTCTTCGCGCCCGGGCTGTCCTTCTTCTTCGACGCGCACGTCGACTTCTTCGAGGAGATCGCCAAGTTCCGCGCGGCGCGCCGGATCTGGGCGCGGTGGATGCGGGACGTGTACGGCGCGAAGTCCGACAAGGCGCAGTGGCTGCGCTTCCACACCCAGACCGCGGGTGTCTCGCTGACCGCCCAGCAGCCGTACAACAACGTGGTGCGTACGGCCGTGGAGGCGCTGGCGGCGGTGCTCGGCGGGACCAACTCCCTGCACACCAACGCGCTCGACGAGACCCTCGCGCTGCCCAGCGAGCAGGCCGCCGAGATCGCCCTGCGCACCCAGCAGGTGCTGATGGAGGAGACGGGCGTCGCCAACGTCGCCGACCCGCTGGGCGGTTCCTGGTTCGTCGAGCAGCTGACGGACCGGATCGAGGCCGACGCGGAGAGGATCTTCGAGCAGATCAAGGAGCGGGGGCTCAGGGCCCACCCCGACGGGCAGCACCCCATCGGGCCGATGACCTCGGGCATCCTGCGCGGCATCGAGGACGGCTGGTTCACCGGCGAGATCGCCGAGTCCGCCTTCCGGTACCAGCAGGCGCTGGAGAAGGACGAGAAGAAGGTCGTCGGGGTCAACGTCCACACCGGTTCCGTCACCGGGGACCTGGAGATCCTGCGGGTCAGCCACGAGGTGGAGCGCGAGCAGGTGCGGGTGCTGGGCGAGCGCAAGGCCGCCCGCGACGACGCGGCCGTGCGCGCCGCGCTGGANNTGCGCGACGAGTGGGGCGTGTACACGGAACCGGCGGGGTTCTAGGCGCCGACCGGCCGGGGCGGGCGTCCCCAGGGGCCCCCTGGACCCCCGGCCTTCGCCGGTCTGCCCGGTCGGCCGGGTGGTCAGGGGGTGGGTGGTGCGG
>MUMD01000100.1 GCA_002155895.1 Streptomyces rochei | reverse complement strand
GGAGACCGCGCAGGCCGCCTCCCCGACGTCCCCGGTGACCCAGACGTACGGAGGCGGCCTGCGCGGTCTCCCCGGTCTTCCGGGAGTGCGGCGCGGTGGCGCTGCTCAGCGGCGACGTGGCGACGGCCCTGCGGCTGCTGCGCGTGGCCCGCACCGAGACCGCCGCGAACGGCCGCGGCGGCCCCGTCGGCCACGGCACGCTCGGCACGGTGGACGCGGTCTCCCTCGCCTGGGCGGAGCGGTTCGCGCGCGCCCTGGCCCCGCTGCGCACCGACCAGCCCGGCGGCGAGCGGCACGCGCGCGTGTCCGCACCGCTGCCCCGGGCCGCCCGGCTCCTGGACGAGCTGGGCCTGGCGCGGGCCACCCCGGCGTCCCTGATGGCCCGCTGGGCGGACGCGGCCGACGACACCCGGGCCCTGGGCGGACGCGCGCACGGCGTGCTGGGTGCCGGACCGCGCGGCCCGGTCACCGTCGACCTCCCCGCCGAGGGCCCGCACCTGCTGATCGAGGGCCCGCCCGGCAGCGGACGCACCGAGCTGCTGCGGGCGCTCGTCGCCTCCCTCGCCTCCGCCGAGCGCCCCGACCGGCTCGGGATCGTCCTGGTGGACGGCCGGGACGGCGTGAGCGCGGGCGGCGGACAGGGCGAGGGCCTGCGCGTCTGCACGGACGTACCGCACGTCACCACCCACCTCACCGCCAACGACCCGGTCCGCATGCGGGAGTTCGCGCAGTCCCTGAGCGCGGAGCTGAAACGGCGCGCCGAGCTGCTGGGCCGTTCGGACTTCGCCGAGTGGCACACGGGACGCGAGGTGTCGGGCCGGCTGGTCGCCCAGCGCACCCACGCGGGCCACGCCGCGTCCGGCGCGACGGCGGAGAGCGGGGACGTGGAGTCCCCGCCCAGCTCCACGCTGCGCCTGCGCCCCGGCGCCGCCCGGCGCCGCGCCGCCGCCGTCGTGCCGCTCCCCCGCCTCGTGGTGGTCGTGGACGACCTGGACGCCCTGGTCACCCCGCCGCTCGGCTCGCCCGGCCGGCCCGCCGCCGGGTCGGTGATGCGGGCGCTGGAGGCCGTCGCGCGCGAGGGCGAGCGCCTCGGCGTGCACCTGGTGGCCGCCACCGCCCCCGGGGGCCGCACGGCCCAGACGGAGCCCTCCCTGCGCGCCACCCTGCGGGTCGTCCTCGACGCGCCGGTGCCGGGTCCGGACGAACCGGCGCCGGGCCGCGGCTGGTTGACCCGCCCCGACGGACAGACCGTGGAGTTCCAGGGCGGGCGGGTCACGGGCCGCATCCCGCGGACGGCGACCCTGCGGCCCACCGTGGTCCCGCTGGAGTGGCACCGCATGGGCGACCCGCCCACCCGGCGTCCGGTGCGCGAGCTGGGCAACGGGCCGACCGATCTGGCGCTGCTCGCCAGCGCGTTGGAGCGGGCGGCCCGGGAGGTGTCGGCGGCCCGGGTGCCGTCCCTGCTCTGACGCCGGCCGCCCGGTCACGACGCGGTCACGAATCCCCGCTCGGCGCCGGACGCGCTCTTGCCGCCCTCACCCCCCTGGCGTACACCAGAGCGCACGGGACAGCGCCGAACGTTCGACGAGGACGAAGAACGGGGCAGTGATGCGCACGAGCAGCACCATCCGGACAGGCAGAACCGTCAACAGGGCCGGGAACGGTACCGCGAGGAAGACCACCAGGGCCGCCGCCTTCCTCGCCGCGGGCGCCCTCGCCCTCTCGCTCACCGCGTGCGGCGGAGACGACGACGGCGGCGGCGACAAGGGGCAGGGGGACGGCGGCAAGGAGACGGCCGCCACCGTCACCCTTCCCCAGCTGGACGGCGAGAGCCTGGAGGTCGCCGCCGTCTGGACCGGCGCCGAGCAGAAGAACTTCGAGAAGGTCCTCGACGAGTTCGAGAAGCGCACCGGCGCGCAGGTGACCTTCGTGCCCGCCCAGGACCCGATCATCAACTTCCTCGGTTCGAAGGTCGCGGGCGGAGCCCCGCCGGACGTGGCGATGCTCCCCCAGCCCGGTGCCATCAAGCAGGCCGTCGAGAAGGGCTGGGCCAAGCCGCTGGGCGCCGAGGCCACCAAGGAGCTGGCGGAGAACTACACACAGGGCTGGCAGGACATCGGCAAGGTCGACGGCAAGCAGTACGGGGTCTACTACAAGGCCGCCAACAAGTCGCTGATCTGGTACAACGCCCAGGTCTTCGAGAACGCCGGCGCGAGCGAGCCCAAGACCTGGGACGAGTTGCTCACCACCGCCCAGACGGTCTACGACTCGGGCGTCACGCCCTTCTCGGTGGGCGGCGCGGAGGGCTGGACCCTCACCGACTGGTTCGAGAACGTCTACCTCTCCCAGGCCGGACCGGAGAAGTACGACCAGCTCGCCAGGCACGAGATCAAGTGGACCGACCCGTCCGTGAAGGAGGCCCTGACCACCCTCGCCGAGATCTGGGGCAAGAAGGACTACGTGGCGGGCGGCGCGTCGGGCGCGCTGCAGACCGACTTCCCGGCCTCGGTGACGCAGACCTTCACCGGCGGCGACCAGCCCAAGGCCGGCATGGTCTACGAAGGCGACTTCGCGCAGGTCAACATCGGTGAGACGGAGGCGAAGGTCGGCACCGACGCGAAGGTGTTCCCGTTCCCGGCGGTCGGCGACGCGGCACCGGTGGTCTCCGGCGGCGACGCGGCCGTGATCCTTCAGGACTCCGAGGCGGCGCAGGCGCTCGCCACCTGGCTGGCCTCCCCGGACGCGGCGGCGATCCACGCGAAGCTCGGCGGCTACCTCTCGCCGAACAAGAACCTGGACGCGTCGGCGTACCCGAACGACGTGCAGAGGAAGATCGCCGAAGCGCTGGTCGCGGCCGGTGACGACTTCCGCTTCGACATGTCGGACCAGGCCCCGCAGGCCTTCGGCGGCACGCCCGGCAAGGGCGAGTGGAAGGCGCTCCAGGACTTCCTGAAGAACCCGAAGGACGTCGCGGGCGCACAGCAGCGGCTGGAGGCGGACGCGGCCGCCGCCTACGGGAACTGACGCGATGGCGTCGGCCACGGCGGCGGGGTCCTCGGGCCCCGCCGCTCCCCAGGCACCCAAGTCGCGCAGGAGCGTGACCGGCACCCGCAAGGCCGTGGCGGCCCTGTTCCTGCTGCCGGCCCTGGTGCTGCTCGGCGCGCTCGTGGTCTACCCGATCGGGTACTCGCTGATCCGCAGCTTCTACGACCAGTCCGGCGACTCCTTCGCCGGATTCGACAACTACCGGGCGCTCTTCACCGACGACGGCATCCGCACCGCCCTGAAGAACAACGTCATCTGGGTGGTGTTCGCGCCGACGGTCGCCACCGCCCTCGGCCTGATCTTCGCGGTGCTGACCGAACGGGTGCGCTGGGGCACGGCGTTCAAGCTGGTCGTCTTCATGCCGATGGCGATCTCGATGCTGGCCGCCGGGATCATCTTCCGGCTGGTGTACGACCAGGACCCGGACAAGGGCGTCGCCAACGCGGTGTGGGTCGGGGTGCACGACACGTTCGCCGAGTCGTCGGCGTTCCCGAAGGCGCACCCGGGCCGCGAGTCGCCGCTGGAGCCGGCCGGCGGCGGCGCGTTCATCACCAAGGAGCCGGTGAGCGCGGGGCAGACCGTCGTCCTGCCCCTGGTCGGCGTCGCGCCCGACCTGATGCCGGACGGCGCCGAGAAGGCCGCGGCCGCCCGGCCCGAGGACGGGAAGATCACCGGCACCACCTGGCAGGACTTCACCCGCGGCAAGGGCGTCGGGCAGCTCAACGGCGTCGACGCCGCCGAACTGGGGTACGCCGGGATGAAGATCGAGGCGGTGAAGGACGGCGAGGTCGTCGCCTCCACCAAGGCGTCCGGCGACGGCACCTTCAGCCTCCCCGCGGCGGCCGACGGAGCGCTGCTCAGGCTCCCCGCGGACAATTTCGCGGAGCCGTACAACGGCCTGAGCTGGCTCGGCCCGTCCCTGGTCACCCCGGCCATCATCGGGTCGTACGTGTGGATGTGGGCCGGCTTCGCGATGGTGCTGATCGCGGCCGGGCTGGCGGGCGTCCCCCGGGAACTGCTGGAAGCCGCCCGCGTCGACGGCGCCAACGAGTGGCAGGTCTTCAGACGCGTCACGGTGCCGCTGCTGGCGCCGGTCCTCGCGGTCGTCGTCGTCACCCTGATGATCAATGTGCTGAAGGTCTTCGACCTGGTCTTCATCATCGCCCCGGGCTCCTCCCAGGACGACGCGAACGTCCTCGCCCTGGAGCTGTACCGCAAGGGGTTCGCCTCGGACCAGCCGGGCATCGCCAGCGCCATCGCGGTGTTCCTGCTGCTCCTGGTCATCCCGGTGATGTGGTTCAACGTACGGCGGCTGCGGCGGGAGGTGCGGCGATGACCGCGGAGGCGGGTTCCCTCACGAAGGCGGCACCGGCACCGTCCGGCGGCACCGCCGCCCGGGCGAGGCGGTCCCTGGGCGCCCGGCTCGCCGAGCGGGTCAGCGGCGGGCTGGTCCAGGTGTTCCTGATCGTGGTGGGCCTGTTCTGGCTGGTCCCGACGATCGGCCTGCTGCTGTCCTCGCTGCGCACCCCGCAGGACATGGCGGCGGGCGGCTGGTGGCAGGTCCTCACCGAGCCGTCCCGGCTCACCTTCCAGAGCTACGAGGAGCTGCTGAAGAACGGCGACATCACCTCCTCCCTGCTCAACACCGCGCTGATCACGGTCCCGGCGACGGTCCTGGTGGTGGTCATCGGCGCGCTCGCGGGGTACGCCTTCGCCTGGATGGACTTCCCGGGCCGCGACTGGTGGTTCCTGGCCGTGGTCGGGCTACTCGTCGTCCCCGTCCAGGTGGCGCTGATCCCGATCGCCGAACTCTTCGGCAAGATCGGCCTGTTCGGCTCGATCGTCGGCGTGATCCTCTTCCACGTCGGCTTCGGCCTGCCCTTCGCGGTCTTCCTGCTGCGGAACTTCTTCGCGGAGATCCCGAGGGAACTGCTGGAGGCGGCCCGGCTGGACGGCGCGGGCGAACTGCGGCTGTTCCTGCGGGTCGTGATGCCGCTGGGCGGGCCCGCGATCGCGAGCCTCGGCATCTTCCAGTTCCTGTGGGTGTGGAACGACATGCTGGTCGCGCTGATCTTCTCGGACTCCGGGAGCCAGCCGATCACGGTCGCCCTGCAGACGCAGGTACGGCAGTTCGGCAACAACATCGACATCCTGGCGCCGGGCGCGTTCATCTCCATGGTGGTCCCGCTGGCCGTGTTCTTCGCGTTCCAGCGGCAGTTCGTCTCCGGCGTGATGGCGGGCGCGGTCAAGTAGGCGACGGGAAACCACTCTTGAGGGGGTGGGCCGGTGACCGGCCCACCCCCTCCGTGGCCTGCGCGGGGTCCCCCGAATGCCGCAGGGGCCGTAACCAAGTCACTCCACCGGCCGTTCCCGGGCCGAACGCCCGCGCCGATCCCGCCGACCCATGGATGTCCCCGTGCCCAGGTTCAGTGTCATCGTCCCCGCGCACCAGGTGCAGGCGTATCTGCCCGCCTGCCTGGAATCGGTGCTGTCCCAGTCGTACCCGGACCTCGAACTGATCGTGGTCGACGACTGCTCGCCGGACGCCTGCGGCGCGATCGCCGACGAGTTCGCGGCCCGCGACGCCCGGGTGCGCGCCGTGCACCTGCCGCGGAACGCGGGCCTCGGCCCCGCCCGCAACGCCGGCATGGAGCGGGCCGTCGGCGACTACCTGGTCTTCCTCGACGGCGACGACACCCTCACCCCGCACGCCCTGCGGGCGATCGCCGACCGGATCAAGGAGACCGGGGAGCCGGACGTCCTGGTCTACGACTACGCGCGCGCCCACTGCACGGGCGAGACGGTCCGCAACCAGGCCGCCGCGCACCTCACCGAGCAGGGCCCGGCGCCCTTCCGGCTCACCGACCGGCCCGGACTGCTGAAACTGCTGATGGTCGCCTGGAACAAGACGGTGCGACGCGAGTTCGCCGAGCGCGAGGGCTTCACCTTCCCGCCCGGCTACTACGAGGACACCCCCTGGACCTACCCGGTCCTGATGACCGCCGACACCATCGCCACCCTGGACCGGGTCTGCGTCCACTACCGCCAGCGCCGCCAGGGCAGCATCCTGGGCACGCCGAGCGAGCGGCACCTGGACGTCTTCGCCCAGTACGACCGGCTCTTCGCGTTCCTGGAGTCGCGCCCGGAGCTGGCCCGCTGGCGGCCGGTGCTCTACCGCCGCATGGCGGACCACCTGGTGACGGTGTTCACCCGCCCCGACCGCCTCCCCCGCTCCCTGCGTGCCGAGTTCCTGCGCCGGGCCCGCGTCCACTGCCGCCGCTACCGGGTCCCCGGCGCCCCCGTCCCGCGCCCCGTGCGGCTGCGCCACGCCCTGCTCCGGCTGGGCCTGCGCCGCACCTGGCGAACCCTGCGGCTGGCGTCGGCGCTGCGCCGCCGGACGGTGCGGGTCACCGCCCGCCTGCTGCGCGCCGCACGGTCCGTCGCCCTGCGCGGCCACTACCGCGTCCAGCGCTGCCTGCCGCTGCGCGCCGACCGTGCCGTCTTCGCCGTCGACGGGGACCTCGGGCACGGCTGCAACCCGGGCGCGCTGGAGGAGGCGTTCCGGGAGCTGGCCCCGCACGTCCGCACGGCGTGGGCCGCCGCCCCCGCCCACCACCACACGATCCCGACCGGCACCCGCCGCCTGACCCCCGGCACGGCCGCCTACTGGACGGCGCTGGCCCGCTCGCGCTACCTGGTGCACAACGCCGCCTTCGACGCGGGCCTGGTCCGGCGCGAGGGACAGATCCTGATCCAGACGCGGGCCGGGACACCCCTCAAGCACATGGGCCTGGACCTGCGCGAACGCCCGGCCGTCGCGGGCGGCGGCGACACCGCCCGGCTGCTGCGCGAGGCCGGTTCCTGGGACTACCTCCTCTCCGCCAACCGCCACTCCACCCTGACCTGGGAACGGGTCCACCCCGGCCGCTACACCACGCTGGAGTACGGCCAGCCCCGCACCGACGTCCTCCAGCGGGCCACGCCCGCCGACGTGGCCCGGCTGCGCGAGACCCTCGGCATCCCCGAGGGCACCGTCGCGATCCTGTACGCGCCCACCCACCGCGACTACCGGCGCACCCAGCGCGCCGCCCTGGACCTGGAGCGCGTCGTCACCCGGCTCGGCCCGCGCTTCATGGTGCTGGCCCGCGCCCACCCCCGCCACGGCGGCCCGCTCGCCGAGTCCGCGGGCCGGGTCCTCGACGTCAGCGACCACCCGCACGTCGAGTCGCTCTGCCTGGCCTCGGACGCCCTCGTCACCGACTACTCGGCACTGATGTTCGACTACGCGGGTCTGGACCGGC
The DNA here is from genome assembly GCA_002155895.1 of Streptomyces rochei. Taxonomy (GTDB): domain Bacteria; phylum Actinomycetota; class Actinomycetes; order Streptomycetales; family Streptomycetaceae; genus Streptomyces; species Streptomyces rochei. Next base: position 7,968 of record MUMD01000100.1, on the reverse strand, counting down.
CGATCGTGATCCACGCCGACGAGCCGGAGGCGTTCGAAGCGGCCCGCGGCACCTACTTCGACCTGCGCGACCTGCCGCCGGGCGCGATCGCCCGGGACGAGGACGAACTGATCGACATCTTCGCCGGCGGCCACTGGCGCGGCTCCCGGTCCGCGCAGCTCAGGGCCGCCTTCCGGGAGCGGTTCTGCCCGCACGACGACGGCCGCTCGGCCGAGCGCGTGGTACGCCGCGTGGTGCTCGGCCAGACGGACCTGCCCCCGGTCGTGCCGCTCGAGGAGCGCCGCCCCGCCCCGTCCGCCGTGGCCGGCCTCGCCCGCGCCCCGCTGGCGACCGTGCCGCAACCGGCGGGGCCCCGCACCGTCACCGAGAGCCTCTGACCGCCGTTTGTCCACTGGGAGTTCGCATGCCCCGCGGTTCGTCGCGGCTCACCCCGTCCCGGCCCCCCGTCCGGCGGCCCGCGGGACGGCCGGCCCGGCGGGCGTCGTGCGGCGGCTCCCGTCGGACCAGGACAACGAGAGAAAGAGCAGCATGCCCCGCTTCAGCATCATCGTCCCGTCCCATGGGGTCGCGGGGCGGCTCGCCCAGGCGCTGGACTCGGTCCTCGCCCAGTCCTTCGGCGACTTCGAGCTGATCCCGGTCGGCGACGGCGCGGACCTCGCCGCGGCGGACGTCGTCGGGGACCGCGTCGAGCGGGACTCCCGGGTGGCGCCGGTGCACTCGCCGCCGTCGGCCGGCCTGGCGGGGGCGCGCAACGCCGGGATGCGCGCCGCGACCGGCGCGTACCTGCTGTTCCTCGACGGCGACGACGCCCTGGTGCCGGGCGCGCTGGGGGCGCTGGACGCACGGCTGGCGGACACCGGCGGGGTGGACGTCCTGTACTTCGAGCACGAGCGGGTGCCCTGGTGGGAGGGGGAGCCGGCCAACCCGGCCGCGCCGCTGCTGGCGAAGGCCCCGGACGGCGCCTTCGCCCCCGACCGCGCCCCGCACCTGACCGGCGTCCACCTGCCCGCGTGGAGCGCGGTCTACCGCCGTACCTTTCTCACCGAACGCGGGCTCGACTTCACCGACGGGCACTTCACCGACGTCGGCTTCGGCGCCCGGGTCGCGGGACGCGCCGAGCGGGTGACGGTGCTGCGCTCGGTCGTCGTACGGCATCTGGTGCGGCGGCAGGGCAACCGGCTGAACCTGCCCGGCCCGCACCACGCGGAACTCCTCGACCAGGCGGAGCTGGCGCTGGCGCACGCCGCCGAGCGGGGGCTGCCGGACGAGCGGCGCGGACCGCTGTTCGAGCAGTTGTTCGCCGCGATCCTGAAGACGGCCACCCATCCGCGCCGTCTGACCGCCCGGGAACGCCGGACGTTCTTCCGCCGGGCGAGCCGCCTCTACCGCCGTCACCGCCCCGCCGGTTTCCGGACGCCGGGCGGCCGGATCGGCGTGCAGCACCGGCTGCTGGCGGCCGGTTCCTACACCGGCTTCCGCGCCCTGCGCGCCGCCAACCGGACCGCCGGCGGACTCCTGCGGCGCCTGCCGCGCCCCCAGGGCCTGCGCACCCGCCTGCTCTACCGGCGGCACCTGCGCCGCCCGCTCGACCCCGGCCTGGTCGTGTACTGCGCGTACTGGGGCCGCGGCTACACCTGCAACCCGGCGGCGATCCACGCCAAGGCGCGGGAACTCGCCCCGCATCTGCGCTCGGTGTTCCTGGTCGAGGCGGACCAGGCGCACACCGTGCCGAAGGACGTCGACCACGCCGTCATCGGCAGCCGGCGGTACTGGGAGGTGCTGGCCCGCGCCACGTACCTGGTCAACAACGCCAACTTCGCGGAGGGCGTGGTCAAGCGCCCCGGCAGCGTGCACCTCCAGACCCAGCACGGCACCCCGCTGAAGACCATGGGCGTCGACCAGTCGACGTACCCGGTGGTGGCGGCGGCCAGCGGCAGCTTCACCAAGCTGCTGGGGCGCGTGGACCGCTGGGACTACAACCTCTCCGCCAACCGCCACTCCACCCGGATGTGGGAACGCGCCTACCCGGGCTCCTACGAGCAGCTGGAGTACGGCTACCCGCGCAACGACGTCTACTGCACGGCGACCGCCGAGGACGTCGCCCGCGTGCGGCGCGCGCTCGGCGTCCCGGAGGGGAGTACGGCCGTCCTGTACGCGCCCACCCACCGTGATTGGGAGGCCGGGTTCGGCGCGGGCGCCCTGGACCTGGAGGCGTTCTGCGAGGCGGCCGGCGAGGACGTGGTGGTGCTGCTGCGCGCCCACTACTTCTACGACCGGGGCGGCAGGTCCGCGCCCTCCGGGCGGGTCATCGACGTGACCGCGCACCGCTCGGCCGAGGACGTGTGCCTGGCCGCCGACGCGCTGGTCACCGACTACTCGTCGATCATGTTCGACTACGCCAATCTGGACCGCCCGATCGTCGTGTACGCCGACGACTGGGAGGTCTACCGGGAGACCCGCGGCGTCTACTTCGACCTGATGGCCGCACCGCCCGGTCCGGTGGCGCGGACCCCGGAGGAACTGGCCCGGGTCTTCCGCGACGGCTCCTGGACGGGCCGGGAGTCGACGGCGCTGCGGGCCGCCTTCCGGGAGCGGTTCTGCGAGTTCGACGACGGCCGGGCCGCCGAGCGCGTGGTGCGCAGGGTGCTGCTCGGCGAGCCGCCCGAGACGCTGCCGCCCGTGGTCCCGCTCGCCGAGCGCGTCCCGGCCCCCGCCGCCGCCACCCTCGTGAGGAGCTGATCCCGCCGTGCCCCGCTTCAGCGTCATCGTCCCGTGCTTCAAGGTGCAGGGTTTCCTGCGCGAGTGCCTGGACTCCGTGCTGGACCAGTCCTTCCGGGACATCGAGGTCGTCGCCGTGGACGACTGCTCCCCGGACGGCTGCGGCGCGATCCTCGACGAGTACGCCGCCCTGGACGAGCGGGTGCGCGTGCTGCACCTGGAGGAGAACGTGGGCCTCGGCCGGGCCCGCAACGCCGGGCTGCCGCTGGCCACCGGCGACTACCTCTTCTTCCTCGACAGCGACGACACCCTCACCCCCGGCGCCCTGCGCGCCATGGCCGACCGGCTCGCGGAGGCGGAGGACCCGGACGTCCTGGTCTTCGACTACGCCCGCACGTACTGGTGGGGCGGCACCCGGCGCAACGTCCTCGCCCAGGTGCTCGCCGAGACCGACCGGACCTTCACCGCCGCCGAGCGGCCCGAGATCCTCGACCTGCTGATGGTGGTGTGGAACAAGGTCTACCGGCGGGACTTCGTCGAACGGGAGGGCTTCACCTTCCCCCCGGGCTACTACGAGGACACGCCCTGGACCTTCCCGGTCATGTTCGCCGCCGGGCGGATCGCCACCCTGGACCGCATCTGCCTCAACTACCGCCAGCGCCGCCAGGGCAACATCCTGTCCACCACCAGCCGCAAGCACTTCGACGTGCACGCGCAGTACGAGCGGGTCTTCGCCTTCCTCGACGCCCGACCGGAGCTGGCCCGCTGGCGGCCCTTCCTGCACGCCAAGATGGGTGAGCACTGCCTGGACATCCTGTCCAAGCCGGACCGGCTGCCGCCGTCGGACAAGGCGGAGTTCTTCCGCTGCACCGCCGAGATGTTCCGCAGGTACCGCCCCGAGGGCGCCGAGACCCCGGCCGAACTGCGCGTCCTGGAGCACGGGTACGCGGCCTACCGGCTGCGCCGCGGGTCCGGCAGGGCGGGCCGGGAGCTGGGGCGCCGGGCGCGGCAGGCGCGGGGGGCGGCCGCCGGACGCCTGGGGCGGGTGCGGACCGCGGTGAACGTGCGCCGGCCGCTCGATCCGGACCTCGTCGTCTACTCGGCCTTCTCGCACCGCGGTGTGCTGGGCGACCCGGGGGCGATCCACCGCAAGGCCCGCGAGATCGCCCCGCACCTGCGCGGTGTGTGGGTGGTGCGCGGCGAGGAGGAGGCGGCGGCACTGCCACCGGACACCGAGCACGTGCTCCTCGGCAGCGCGCAGTACCGCCGGGCGGTCGAACGGGCCGCGTTCCTCGTCAACAACGTCAACTGGCCCTGGGCCGTGCCCAAGCGGCCCGGCAGCGTCCACATCCACACCCACCAGGGCACCCCGCTCAAGTACATGGGCGCCGACCTGCTGGGCCGGCCCGGCGCCCGGCACGGTCTGGACGTGCCGCAGATGCTGCGCCGGGCGGACCGCTGGGATCACAGCCTGGTCGCCGGCCGGTACGCGGAACGGGTGTGGGAGCGGGCGTACCCCTGTCACTTCTCCTCCGCGCGCACCGGCAGCCCGCGCAACGACGTGCTGGTGAACGCGGGGCCGCAGGACGGCCGCCGGGTCCGTGAGCGGCTCGGCGTCCCGGACGGGCACACCGTGGTGCTGTACGCGCCGACCCGCCGCGAGTACCGGCGCGGCGGGTACGTGGAGCGGATCGACCCGGCCCGGCTCGCCGCCGATCTCGGCGAGGGCCACACGCTGGTGGTGCGGCTGCACCCGTCCCTGGCCGCCGGCCCGGCGCGCGGCCTGGGGCTGGCGGAGCTGCACCGGCGGGGCGTGCTGATCGACGCGACGGACGAGCCGCACGTCGAGGACCTGATGCTCGCCTCCGACCTGCTGATCACCGACTACTCGGCCCTGATGTTCGACTACGTCCTCCTGGACCGGCCGGTCCTGATCCACGCCGACGACTGGGCCGCCTACACCGCGAGCCGGGGCACCTACTTCGACGTCACGGCCGAGGCCCCGGGCCATGTGTCGCGCTCCTACCGGGACCTGGCGTGGCTGCTGGCCTCGGGGGCGTGGCGGGACGAGGAGGCGGCGCGACTCAGGTCCGCGTTCCGGGACCGGTTCTGCGAGTACGAGGACGGCCGGGCCGCCGAGCGGGTGGTGCGGACGCTGCTGCTGGGCGAGCCGATGCCGGAGCCCGTCGGCGTGCCCGCCGCCCGGCCGGTCCCGGCCGTCTCCGGCCGCGACCTGCTCACCTCGTCATGAGGGCGCGCACCTGGGTGCTGGTCTCGGCCGCGGTGTTCGCCCTGCTCCAGCTCGCGAACGTCACCGGCCGGGACACCCCCGACACCAAGAACTACCTGTCGTACGCGCTGAGCCTGGCCGGTGGGAGCAAGCGCGGGGTGGCGGCGGACACCATCGACTACGTGTGCGCGAGCCAGGCGTCGACGGCCCGCCGCGACCAGAGCGTGCACGTGGTCCACTTCCACCGTCCCGACCCCGCCGACCGGGTGAGGGACGCGTGTCGGGAGCGGGAGTGGCGGCAGGTGGAGCCGAGGCTGGCGGCCGGCCAGACCGACGGGCACACCGTGCCGTACATGACGGAACGCTTCATGCGGATCTTCGAGGCGCGCCCCGGCTACCCGCTGTTCCTGGTGCCCTTCGTCGCGCTCCTCGGGGCGACGTGGGGGCTGTGGGCGGCCGGTGTCGTCATCGCCTGCGCGGGCGGCGTCCTGGTCTTCCTGATCCTGCGCACCCTGTCCGTCCCGGTGCCGCTCGCGCTGACCGGGCAGGCGCTGTACTACGTGCTGCCGTGCGGGACCACGGCCATGCGCCCGATGGCCGAGGGCCTGCTGATGGCGCTGACCCTGGCGGCGGTGTGGGGGTGCGCGCTGGTGCTGCGCGCGGGGCGGGCGCGGGCCGGGTACGCGCTGGTCGGCGGGTCGCTGCTCGCGCTGTTCACCGTGAAGCACTCGCAGGCGCTGTTCCTCGGGGTGTGCCTGGCGGTGGCGGGCGCGCTGCTGGCGCTGCGGCGCCGCCGCCGGGGACGGGCGCCGGGGCGGGAGACGCTCGTGCTGGCGGCCATCGGCCTGGCGGGCGCGGCCGGCACCCTGGTCCTGTCGCGGCTGCTGCACTACCCGACGGTGTCCGACAGCCTCCAGGACCTGCTGACCGGGCACTTCGCCCGGCCGGACCGCGCGGACCCGTGGCCGGAGTTCTGGCAGTTGCAGGGCAATTTCTGGGTGGAGTGGCTGCGGCGGCAGGCGTGGGAGCCGCTGTTCGCGGCGGCGCTGGCCGCCGGGGCGTGGGGCGCGCTGCGGCGCGCCGGCGCGGTCGGGGTCTTCCTGGTCGCGGCGGCGTTCACCGGCGTCCTGACCCAGGCGGCCCACCCGGACATCAACATCTGGGGAGAGCGTCTGATCGTGCTGGCCTGGCTGCTCCCGGTGGTGGGGCTCCCGCTGCTGCTGGAGCCGGTGGTGCGGGGCGGCCGGGTGGCGCTGCCGGCGCAGGGGCAGGCCGAACGGGCGCGCGCCGCGGGCTGAACGGGCGCGCGCCGCGGGCCGAAGGGGCGCGCGCCGCAGGCTGAACGGGCGCGCGCCGCCGATCGACGGTCACTCGTTTCGGTGACATGAGCCCGTGTCGTTGACCTCGGCACGGCCACCGGGAACATACGGCAAATGTCCCGAATGTCCCACCCTTCGCACGCTCCGTGAGCGCCGGTGTCCTCGTCCGGCGGCCGGTACGCGGCGCCACGGCGCTGCGCGGGCGCCGGCCGTGGCGTCCCACCCCGTACCAGGCCGCCGGTTTCCTGTTCTTCCTGGTGATGACGCTCGCGTACTGGGCGGTGCCGCTGTGCTGCGACGCCGGCCAGCACGCGGCCGTCGTCGAGCGCCTGAAGGCGGACCTGCTCCACCCCCGCCACCCGATGGCCGACCTGCCGGGCGAGGGCAGCGCCTACTACTCTCCGTACGCCGTGGCGCAGGGCCTGTTCGCCCGGCTGACCGGGCTGGGCGGCTGGGAGGTGGTGCGGCTCGCCGGGCCGCTGAACCTCCTGGTGCTGCTGACCGGCCTCCGCCGCTTCGTGCGGGTGCTGAGCCCGCGGCCGTGGGCGCCGGTGCTGGCGCTGGGCGCGATGACGTTGCTGTGGGGCACCGAGCGGGCCTGGTGGAGCGGCTACCTCGGACTGATGTCGATGACGGGCAACCTCGGCTACCCGTCGGCCTTCGCGATCGGGCTCACCTTCTGGGCGTGGGCGCTGACGGGCGCGCGGGCCCGGGACGAACGCCGGGTGCGGTACGTGGGCCCGAGCGGCCTGCGCGGTCTGCCCGGTTACGCCGGCCTCGGCCTCCTCTACGCCCTGATCCTCCTCGTCCACCCGATCACGGCGGTGGCGGCGGCACTGGGCGCGGCGGCACTGGTGGCCGGGTGGCAGCGCGGCTGGCGCGGCCCGGTCGTCGGGCGGTGGGCGCTGACGGGCGCGGTGGCGGTGGCGTCGGCGGCGCTGTGGCCGTACTTCGACGTGTTCGCGCTGGCCGGGGACGGCAGCGTGGACGGGATGCACCGCGTGCTCTACCTGGAGCTGCCCGGGGAGTTCTGGCTGGCGCTGCTCGGGCTGCCGGCGCTGTGGCTGCGCGGGCGGGCGTCGGCGCGCGATCCGCTGGTGCTGATGTTCGCGCTGGACTGCGCGGTGGTGGCGTACGGCTGGTTCAGCGGCCACTACACCTACGGCCGCATCCTCGGGCTGACGCTGGTGCCGTTGCAGTTCGCGCTGGCGGTGGAGCTGGCGGCGCCCCGGCCGTGGGGGTGGTGGCGCAGGGCGCTGGGCTCGGTGGCGGCGGCGGGGGCGCTGCTGGGCTTCCTCACGGTCCAGGCGGGGGCGGTGGTGCCGCGCACCCTGGACCCGGTCGGCTTCGAGCAGCCGCCGCACTGGCCGACGTACGCGTGGGCGGCGCGGCACATCGGCCCCGGCGAGGTCGTGATCACCGACGGCTACTACGCCGGGCACGCCATCGCCGGGTACGGGCCGAACCTCGCGGCGCCCGCCTGGCCGGACCCCTCGCTGGACGAGCGGGAGCGCGGGCGGCGGGTGGCCGACGTCGAGACCTACCTCGCCCCCGGCTCGACCCGCGCCGAGCGCGCCGCGATCGTGCGGCGCTACGACGTCCGCTGGCTGCTGCTCACACGCTGGCAGCCGGTGCCCGAGGAGGCGGTGGTGGTGGCGTGGAGCGAGCGGACGGGCGAGGTGCTGGCGCGGGTGGGGGCCG
>MUMD01000010.1 GCA_002155895.1 Streptomyces rochei | reverse complement strand
GGGTCATTACTGGCATGCCTCGCAGGACTCGGGGTTCTCCAGGGAGCAGGCGACCGCTTCGGGGTCCGGGCCGGCCTGCACGGGGACGGGGGCGGTGGCTCGGGCCGCGGCGCGGGCGATGCGGGTCGCCGGGCGGGAGCGCAGGTAGTACGTGGTCTTCAGGCCCTGCTTCCAGGCGTACGCGTACATCGAGGAGAGCTTCCCGATGGTCGGCGTCTCCAGGAACAGGTTCAGCGACTGGGCCTGGTCGAGGTACGGGGTGCGGGCGGCGGCCATGTCGACCAGGCCCCGCTGCGGGATCTCCCAGGCGGTGCGGTACAGCGCGCGCACGTCCTCGGGGATCCAGGTGAAGCCCTGCACCGACCCGTTCGCCTCGCGCAGCGCCTCGCGGGTGCGGGCGTCCCACACGCCGAGCCGCTTGAGGTCGTCCACCAGATAGGAGTTGACCTGGAGGAACTCGCCGGACAGGGTCTCGCGCTTGAACAGGTTGGACACCTGCGGCTCGATGCACTCGTAGGCGCCCACGATCGAGGCGATGGTCGCCGTCGGGGCGATCGCCAGGAGCAGGGAGTTGCGCAGGCCGGTCGAGGCGATGCGCTCGCGCAGGGCCGCCCAGCGCTCCGGCCAGGTGTGCTCGACGCCGTAGTGGTCGGGGTGCAGCACGCCCCGCGCGGTGCGGGTCTTCTCCCAGGCCGGCAGCGGGCCGTTGCGCTCGGCGAGGTCGGCGGAGGTCTCGTAGGCGGCGAGCATGATCCGCTCGGCGATGCGGGTGGAGAGGGCCTTGGCCTCGGGGGAGTCGAAGGGCAGACGGAGCCGGAAGAAGACGTCCTGGAGGCCCATCGCGCCGAGGCCGACCGGGCGCCAGCGGGCGTTGGAGCGGCCCGCCTGCTCGGTCGGGTAGAAGTTGATGTCGACGACGCGGTCCAGGAAGGTGACGGCGGTGCGGACGGTGGCGTCCAGCCGCTCCCAGTCGATGTCGCCCTCGGCCATGTCGACGAACGCGCCGAGGTTGACCGAGCCGAGGTTGCAGACCGCCGTCTCGCCGTCGTCCGTGACCTCCAGGATCTCCGTGCAGAGGTTGGAGGAGTGGATGACGTGCCCCGGCTCGGCGGTCTGGTTGGCGGTGCGGTTGGCGGCGTCCTTGAAGGTCATCCAGCCGTTGCCGGTCTGCGCGAGGGTGCGCATCATGCGGCCGTACAGCTCGCGGGCGGGCAGCGTCCTGCGGGCCAGCCCCGCCGCCTCGGCCCTGCGGTAGGCGGCGTCGAACTCCTCGCCCCACAGGTCGACCAGCTCGGGCACGTCGGCGGGCGAGAACAGCGACCACGGTCCGTCGGCGTCCACCCGGCGCATGAACTCGTCCGGCACCCAGTGCGCCAGGTTCAGGTTGTGCGTGCGGCGGGCGTCCTCGCCGGTGTTGTCCCGCAGCTCCAGGAACTCCTCGATGTCCGCGTGCCAGGTCTCCAGGTAGACCGCCGCCGCGCCCTTGCGCCGCCCGCCCTGGTTCACGGCGGCGACCGAGGCGTCCAGCGTCTTCAGGAACGGGACGATGCCGTTGGAGTGGCCGTTGGTGCCGCGGATCAGGGAACCGCGGGAACGGATGCGGGAGTAGGCGATGCCGATGCCGCCGGCGTGCTTGGAGAGGTTGGCGACCTGGTGGTAGCGGTCGTAGATGGAGTCCAGCTCGTCCTTGGGGGAGTCCAGGAGGTAGCAGGAGGACATCTGGGCGTGCCGGGTGCCGGAGTTGAAGAGGGTGGGGGAGGAGGGCAGGTAGTCGAGGCGGCTCATCAGGCCGTAGAGCGCGGCCACCTCGTCCACCGAGCGGGCGGTGTCGTCCTCGGCGAGTCCGGCGGCGACGCGCAGCATGAAGTGCTGGGGGGTCTCGACGACCTTGCGGGTGATCGGGTGCCGGAGCAGGTAGCGGCTGTACACGGTGCGCAGGCCGAAGTAGCCGAAGCGGTCGTCGGCGCCCGGGTCGACCAGTGCGTCCAGGCGGTCCGCGTGCAGCCGTACGAACGCGGCGGTGCGGTCGGCGATCAGGCCCTCGCGGTGACCGGTGGCGACCGAACCGCTGAAGGAGGTGACGCCCTGCGAGGCGGCCTCGGCGCGGATGCCGAGGGCCAGCAGGCGGGCGGCGAGCCTGGAGTAGGCGGGGTCCTCGGAGATGAGCCCGGCCGCCGCCTCGACGGCCAGCTCGCGCAGCTCGGCCTCGTCCGCGCGGGCGGACCGGCCGCGCAGCGCGGCGGCGGCCACCCGGCCGGGGTCGGCGTCGGGGAGGTCGGCGGTCAGGTCCGTCAGGGTCCGCAGCAGCGCGGCACCGGGTCCGTCGGGTTCCCCGGTCGCCGTCACCGGGGTCGCTGAAGCCGGATCGGCTGGCGCGATGGTCACGTGGAGCACTCCCTCGCTCGGCACGGGGCCTGGCGGAGGGCAGGGGGCAGCTCACGAGCGCACACGGCGTCGCGTCCACCGGCCCACTCCACGAGGCCCGGACGTCATGGCACCCGGGCCAGGGCGGCCGGGCGCACCGTCGGCAGGTCCTCGGACTGGACAGGCGTGGACGCATGCGCGAAAGCGCACGGACACACGCGAGTACACCGTTGCGGGACAGTTCCGGATTCGCACCGGATTCCCCTGCGGCGACAGCGAGCATGAGCATACATCTTGTGCCGGGTGTCGCGAGCACCCCCAGATGTTGTGTCTCAGTGGGGTGTCCCGGGCTCGGCCTCGTACCGTGTCGCGCCGGTGTCAGAGCGTCAGTTCGTAGGTGAGGAGCGTGATGTCGTCGAGTTCCGGCAGCGGGTTCCAGTCCCGCTCGGGCGTGCGGGCGAAGCCCGTCCGTTCGTAGAGGCGGTGGGCGGTGCGCATGGTCCGCTGGGTCGACAGCACGACGCGCGCGCAGCCCTCGACGGACCGGGCGCGGTCGACGCAGGCCCGCACGAGGGCCTCGCCCACCCCGCGTCCGCGTGCCTCAGGGGCGACGGCGAGCATCCGTATCTCGGCCTCGCCGGGCCGGGCGATGTCGGCCATGGGCCCGCCGGACGGGACGAAGGTGACGCCGCCGAGCACCCGGCCGTCCGCCGCGGCGACCAGCACCTCGGCGGCCGCGGCCCGCTTGGCCACGTTCCTCAGCTCGCCGAGGTACGCGTCGCTCTCCCCGAAGTCGAGGAGGCCGTCCCGCAGATAGGCGTGCGCGGTGATCTCACCGAGGGTGCCGTACTCGTCCGCCGTCGCTTGCCGGATCACGAAGTCCATGACGCCGAGTGTGCCCGACGGTACGACGACGGGCCGCCGGATGTCTCCGACGGCCCGCGCGTACCGGGGACGGCGCTCAGTGCGAGGAGCCCGCCGTGGCCGGCGGCAGCTCGACCTGGACGCCGGGGTCGCCCGCGTCCGCCGTGTAGTCGCTCGGCTTGGTCTCGTCGACGCCGTCGGGCGCCTTGACCGCCCTGAGGACGAAGGTGAGGACCACCGTGACCAGGACGTTCAGCACGAAGGCGGTGAGTCCGATGTAGCCGATCTCGCCGATGCCGGGGATCTCGTCGGAGGAGCCGCCGAAGTGCTTCTGCGTCGGCGAGGCGACACCGTACGCGGCGACCGTGCCGTAGACCATGCCGACCGCCCAGCCGCCGAGCAGCGCCCAGCGGTGGAACCAGCGGGTGAACAGGCCGCCCACCAGGGCCGGGAAGGTCTGCAGGATCCAGATGCCGCCCAGCAGCTGGAAGTTGATCGCGACCGTCTTGTCCATGCCCAGGACGAAGACCAGCGCGCCCACCTTCACCAGCAGCGACACCAGCTTGGAGACCTTGGTCTCCTGGGCGGGGGTGGCGTCCGGCTTGATGAAGTCCTTGTAGATGTTGCGGGTGAAGAGGTTCGCGGCCGCGATCGACATGATCGCCGCCGGCACCAGCGCGCCGATGCCGATCGCCGCGAAGGCCACGCCCGCGAACCAGTCCGGGAACATGTTCTCGAACAGCTGCGGGATCGCCAGCTGTCCGTTCTCCACCTTCACCCCGGCCGCGATCGCCATGAAGCCCAGCAGCGCCAGCAGGCCGAGCATCAGCGAGTACAGCGGCAGGATGGTGGTGTTGCGGCGGATCACCTCACGGCTGCGCGAGGAGAGCGTCGCGGTGATCGAGTGCGGGTACATGAACAGCGCGAGCGCCGAGCCGAGCGCCAGGGTCGCGTAGGTCCACTGGCCGCCGTGGTTCGGCACCAGCCCGCCGTTGCCCGACTCGGTGAACTTGTCGTTCGCCGCGGCGAAGATGTCGTCGAAGCCGCCGAGCTTGATCGGGATGTAGATGATGGCCACCGCGATCACTATGTAGATCAGCGTGTCCTTGACGAACGCGATCAGCGCGGGCGCGCGCAGCCCCGACGAGTAGGTGTACGCCGCCAGCACACCGAAGGCGATCAGCAGCGGCAGGTCCTTGATGAACCAGTTGGTGTCCTCGCCGCCGCCGACGCCCATCACGTCCAGCACGGCCTGGATGCCGACCAGTTGGAGCGCGATGTACGGCATCGTGGCGAGGATGCCGGTGACGGCGACCGCCAGCGAGAGCCCCTTGGAACCGAACCGGCCGCGCACGAAGTCCGAGGTCGTCACGTACCCGTGCTTGTGCGAGACCGACCACAGGCGGGGCAGGAAGGTGAAGATCAGCGGGTAGACCAGGATCGTGTACGGCACCGCGAAGAAGCCGGCCGCGCCCGCCGCGTAGATCGCCGCCGGGACGGCCACGAAGGTGTACGCCGTGTACAGGTCGCCGCCCAGCAGGAACCAGGTGACCCAGGTGCCGAAGGAGCGGCCGCCCAGGCCCCACTCGTCGAGGCTGTGCTCGTTCTCGGCCTTGCGCCAGCGGGCGGCCAGGAAGCCCATGGCGGTGACGAGGACGAAGAAGAAGATGAAGACGCCGAGCGCGACGCCGTTCACACCGTCGTTCACCGGGAACCGCCTCCCCGGCGGGCGCGCTGGTCACGCTGCCACAGCTTGTAGGCGATCATCGTCAGCGCGGTCGAGATGAGGACCCACGCCATCTGGTACCAGTAGAAGAACGGGATGCCGATGAAAGCGGGGTCGGACTTCGCGTACGAGCCGACCCAGAGCATGGCGACGAACGGTGCGAGCAGGCAGAGGCCGATGACGACGCGCACCGGCGTCACCACCGGTTCTCCGCTCTGTGGTGGGGCTTGTGACATGCGGTGGCTCCGTCCCCTCGCTGATCACCTCGTGCAGTGCGCACGAAATGTAGGTGACGGGTTCAGGACAGCGGAAGCCCTCGTCCGCATATCGGTCCCCAACCGCAACGTCAGGGGCGTGCGGGGCGGGACTTGGTCTAGTCCTGGGGCCGCTTGAGGCGGGCGACGAACTTGTAGCGGTCGCCCCGGTAGACCGAGCGCACCCACTCCACCGGCTGGCCGGTCCGGTCCTGCGAGTGCCGGGACAGCATCAGCATGGGCAGGCCGACGTCGGTGCCGAGCAGACCGGCCTCGCGCGGGGTGGCCAGCGAGGTCTCGATGGTCTCCTCGGCCTCGGCCAGGTGGACGTCGTACACCTCGGCGAGCGCGGTGTAGAGGGACGTGTACTTCACCAGGGAGCGGCGCAGGGCCGGGAAGCGCTTGGCGCTCAGATGGGTCGTCTCGATGGCCATCGGCTCGCCGTTGGCCATCCGCAGCCGCTCGATGCGCAGCACCCGCCCGCCGGTCGAGATGTCCAGCAGCCCGGCGAGCCGGTCGTCGGCGGTGATGTAGCCGATGTCCAGGAGCTGCGAGGTCGGTTCGAGGCCCTGGGCGCGCATGTCCTCGGTGTAGGAGGTGAGTTGCAGGGCCTGCGACACCTTGGGCTTGGCGACGAAGGTGCCCTTGCCCTGGATGCGTTCGAGGCGGCCCTCGACGACCAGTTCCTGGAGGGCCTGGCGCACGGTGGTGCGCGAGGTGTCGAACTCCGCGGCCAGGGTGCGCTCGGGCGGGACCGGGGTGCCCGGGGCCTGGGTCCGGGTCATGTCGAGCAGGTGCTTCTTCAGGCGGTAGTACTTGGGCACGCGCGCGGTACGGACCGTCGTCCCACCCTCGTTCTCCGCACTGCTGACGTCGGTGCTCATGCTCTGCCTTCCCGGCTCCGGATGCCGAAGCGACCGATATCCCTGTCGGCCACGGCTCACATCGTGGCACGGCTTCGCGCCGGCACGGTCCGGCACGCTCCGTGATCCCCTCTGTATACCTCCGGGGCTCCCGTTGGTCTAGTCCATAGCGCCCGCCGACGCCCCTGGTACGCGCGTTCGGAACCGTACCCACATGTCGTTCCGGGGGCAGTGGTACACCCGGCCCCGGTCCGTCCGATCTGCCGCTTGCGCAATGAAAGGTCCCTGCATATCTCGGTCGCATCACGGACGCGAGGAGCGTGGTTGAACACCCTTGACAGCCCTATTGGTCTGGGCCAAGCTCCCCGTACTGGTCTACACCATTGGTCCAGGTCCCGGCCCCATGGGCGGTCCGCGTCGACGAGCAACCGCGGGGAGGCAGGGGGGTTTTGTGGCATCCCTGAGGAGGGTGGCGTGAAGCGCAAGCTGATAGCCGCGATCGGTATCGCGGGCATGATGGTCTCGGTCGCGGCGTGCGGGGGCGACAGCGACGACGGAGGCAAGAAGGCCGGGGCGGACGGCTACGCGGGTGAGACGCTCACCGTGTGGGTGATGGACGGCTCCTCGCCCGACCAGTGGCAGAAGGACGTGGCCGCGGAGTTCGAGTCGAAGACCAAGGCCAAGGTCAAGTTCGAGGTCCAGACGTGGAACGGCATCCAGCAGAAGCTGACCACGGCCCTGTCCGAGGAGAACCCGCCCGACGTCTTCGAGATCGGCAACACCCAGACGCCGGCCTACGCCAAGACCGGCGGCCTCGCCGACCTCGCCGACCTGAAGAGCACGCTCGGCCAGGACTGGTCCGAGTCCCTCAACGAGTCCGCGGTCTTCGACGGCAAGCAGTACGCGGCTCCGTGGTTCGTGGTCAACCGCGTCGTCGTCTACAACAAGAAGGTCTGGGCGGACGCGGGCATCAAGGACACCCCCAAGACCCGCGACGAGTTCTACGACGACCTCAAGACGATCGGTGAGAAGACCGACGCCGAGCCGATCTACCTGCCCGGCCAGAACTGGTACCACTTCGTCGGCCTGGCCATCGGCGAGGGCGCCGAGCTGGTCAAGAAGGACGGCGACAAGTACGTCTCCAACCTGGCCGACCCGAAGGTCGCCGCCGCCATGGAGACCTACCAGAAGTTCCAGTCCCTCTCCAAGGCCCCCAAGGACAAGGACGAGGCCACCCCGCAGCAGGGCGAGGTCTTCGCCAAGGGCAACGTCGCCGCCTTCATCGGCATGGGCTGGGAAGCCGGCATCGCCATCGAGGCCAACCCGGCGATCGAGAAGGACCTCGGCTACTTCACCATCCCGGGTGAGACCGCCGACAAGCCCGAGGGCGTCTTCCTCGGCGGCTCCAACCTCGCCGTCGCCGCGGGCAGCAAGAAGCAGGACCTCGCCAAGGAGTTCCTGAAGATCGCCCTGTCCGACAAGAACGAGGGCGCGCTGGCCAAGGCCAACGGCGTCATTCCGAACAAGGACGCGCTGCAGAGCAACCTCAAGGGCAACGCCGCCGCCGAGGCCGCCGCGCCGGCCGCCGCGGGCGGTGGCACCACGCCGCTGATCCCGGAGTGGGCCGCGGTCGAGAACCCGCCCAACCCGGTCAAGACCTACATGACCGCCGTGCTGAACGGTAAGTCGCCGGCCGAGGCGGCCGAGCAGGTCGAGGAAGAGTTCAACAAGCGCCTGTCGCAGGAGCAGTAACACCGGGTGCGCCGGGGCGGGGAGGCCGGACGAAGGCCCCCGCCCCGGCGACCGTACGCGGGTCGACGTACACAGGTCGAGAAGAGAGAACGCGAGCATGACCGTGCAGACCGAACGGCCGCCCTCCGGCCCGGCGGACGTCCGCAAGGCGGACGACGGGGGAGCCGGCAGGCCGAAACCCACAGCCGCGTCGCGCGCCGGCGCGTTCGCCCCGTACCTGTTGCTGCTGCCCGCCTGCGCGGCCACCGTGCTGCTGCTCGGCTGGCCGCTGCTGAAGGACCTCCTGCTGTCCTTCCAGAACCTCAACATGGCGCAGCTGATCCAGCACGTCACCGAGTGGAACGGCATCGAGAACTACGAGGAGACCCTCACCAGCGAGCAGTTCTGGCGGGTCACCCTCCGCTCGATCCTCTTCACCGCGGCCAATGTCGTGCTGATCATGATCGGCGGCACGCTGATCGGGCTGCTGCTCGCCCGCCTCGGCAGGCGGATGCGGTTCACCCTGCTGATCGGCCTGGTGCTGGCCTGGGCGATGCCGGTCGTGGCCGCGACCACCGTCTACCAGTGGCTGTTCGCCCAGCGCTTCGGCGTCGTGAACTGGGTGCTCGACAAGCTCGGCTGGCACTCGATGGCCGACTACAGCTGGACCAGCAGCCAGATGTCGACGTTCTTCGTCGTCACCGTGCTGATCGTCTGGATGTCCATCCCGTTCGTCGCGATCAACCTCTACGCGGCGACCACCACGATCCCGAACGAGCTGTACGAGGCCGCGTCCCTCGACGGCGCCGGCGTCTGGCGCAGCTTCACCACGGTCACCATGCCGTTCCTGCGCCCCTTCCTGTACGCCACGACCTTCCTGGAGATCATCTGGGTCTTCAAGGCGTTCGTGCAGGTCTACACCTTCAACGAGGGCGGCCCCGACCGGCTCACCGAGATCCTGCCCGTCTACGCCTACGTCGAGGGTGTCGGCAACCAGCACTACGGCATGGGCGCGGCGATCGCCGTCCTGACCATCCTGATCCTGCTCGGCCTGACCTCCTACTACCTCAGGATCGTGCTCAAGCAAGAGGAGGACGAGCTGTGAAGCGCTCGCTCTTCGGCCGCGTCTGGCCCAACGCCACGGCCGTCGTCCTGTTCATCGGCCTCGTCTTCCCGGTGTACTGGATGTTCTCCACCTCGCTCAAGCCGAGGGGCGACATCCTCGCGGAGAACCCGGTCTGGTTCCCGACGGACATCACCTTCGAGCACTTCCGGACGGCGACCGGGGCCGACCACTTCTGGACCTACGTCACCAACTCGCTGACCGTCACCGTCCTGGCCGTGGTCTTCTCGCTGATCATCGCGCTGGCCGGCTCCTTCGCCCTGGCGCGCATGCGGTTCAAGGGGCGGCGCGGCTTCATCATCGGCTTCATGCTGGCCCAGATGGCGCCCTGGGAGGTCATGGTCATCGCGATGTACATGATCGTGCGCGACGCCTCGATGCTGAACAGCCTGGTGCCGCTCACGCTCTTCTACATGATGATGATCCTGCCCTTCACCATCCTGACGCTGCGCGGCTTCGTCGCCGCCGTGCCCAAGGAGCTGGAGGAATCGGCGATGGTCGACGGCTGCACCCGCGTCCAGGCGTTCCGCCGGGTCATCCTGCCGCTGCTCGCGCCGGGCCTGATGTCCACCTCGCTGTTCGGCTTCATCACGGCCTGGAACGAGTTCGCCCTCGTCCTGGTGCTCAACAAGGACGCCGAGGCCAAGACGCTGCCCCTGTGGCTGTCCAGCTTCCAGACCCAGTTCGGCGACGACTGGGGTGCGACCATGGCCGCCTCGTCCCTCTTCGCCATCCCGATCCTGATCCTCTTCGTCTTCCTGCAGCGCAAGGCCGTCAGCGGCCTGACCGCCGGCGCAGTGAAGGGATAACGCCACCGATGACGACCATCGCCAGGGCCACCGACACCCTCACGCGCGACGCGCTCGCCGTCCTCCAGCCCGGTTTCACGGGCACCACCGCCCCCGACTGGCTGCTGCGCCGCCTCGGCGAGGGGCTGGCGTCCGTCGCCCTGTTCGGGCGCAACGTCCGCACGCCCGAGCAGGTGGCCGCGCTGACCGCGCGACTGCGCGCCGAGCGCGAGGACGTGCTGGTGGCCATCGACGAGGAGGGCGGCGACGTCACCCGCCTGGAGGTGCGCACCGGCTCCTCCTTCCCCGGCAACCTCGCCCTCGGCGCGGTGGACGACGTCGGGCTCACCCGCGCGGTGGCCGCGGAACTGGGCCGCCGGCTCGCCGAGTGCGGGGTGAACTTCAACTGGGCCCCGTCCGCCGACGTGAACTCCAACCCGGACAACCCGGTCATCGGCGTCCGCTCCTTCGGCTCCGGTACGGATCTGGTCGCCCGGCACACCGCCGCCTACGTCACCGGCCTGCAGTCGTCCGGCGTGGCCGCCTGCACCAAGCACTTCCCCGGGCACGGCGACACGGCCGTCGACTCCCACCACGCCGTGCCCCGCATCGACGTGGACGCCGCGGTGCTGGTCGAACGCGACCTGGTGCCCTTCCGCGCGGCCATCGCGGCCGGCAGCCGCGCGGTGATGAGCGCCCACATCCTGGTCCCGGCACTGGACCCGGACCGTCCGGCAACGTTGTCCCGCCGCGTCCTCACCGATCTGCTCCGCGGTGAACTGGGGTACGACGGGCTCATCGTCACCGACGGCATCGAGATGAAGGCCATCGCCGGCACGTACGGCATCGAACGCGGCACGGTGCTGGCGATCGCGGCCGGAGCCGACGCCATCTGCGTCGGCGGGGGCCTGTCCGACGAGGGCACCGTGCGGCGGCTGAGCGACGCCCTGGTCGAAGCGGTCCGCGCGGGCGAGCTGTCCGAGGAGCGCCTCGCCGACGCGGCGGACCGCGTGCGGGCGCTGGCCCGCTGGACCGCGGCCAACCGCCCGGACGCCGGGGCCCGGGACACCGCGGACGGCGACGTCGGCCTGCGGGCGGCCCGCCGCGCCCTGCGCGTCACCGCCGCGGGGGAGTACACCCCGGTCACGGAGGCGCCCTACGTCGCCGCGTTCGCTCCGGTCGCGAACATCGCGGTCGGCGACGAGACGCCCTGGGGCATCGCCGCCGAGCTGACGCGGCTGCTCCCCGGGACGGAGACCGGCAGCTTCACCGGTCCGGACGCGGGGAACGAGGTGCTGGCCGCCGCCGGGAAGCGCCGGATCGTGGCCGTGGTCCGCGACGAGCACCGGCATCCGTGGATGGGGGCGGCCCTGGACACCGTGCTGGCGGCGCGCCCCGACACGATCGTGGTCGAGATGGGCGTCCCCCTTGCCGAGCCCCGCGGCTCCCTCCACCTGGCCACCCATGGAGCGGCCCGCGTCTGCGGCCGCGCGGCGGCGGAGGCCGTCGCGGGCGTGTAGCGACCGGTCCCAGCCGTACGTACGGCGAGGTGCTGTATGTACGGCAAGGCGCCGTACGGCGCGAGGTGCTCTGCGTACGACGAGGCGCTGTGCCCTGATCCGGGGTACGGCGCCTTGCGCGTGCCCGCCGGAGTCCCGCGGCCCGGGAGGTCCCGCAGCCGGGGAGTCGCGAACGCGGCGAAGGGCGCCGCCCCAGCCGGGGACGGCGCCCTTCGCACACGCCGCTGTCCGGCCCGACGGGCCGGGAGCGGTCAGATGCCCTGCCAGTCGGGCTTGTGGGCGTAGGTGTGCCGGAAGTAGTCGGCGAGCTTCAGCTTGGCGGCCGCGGCCTCGTCCACGACGACCGTGGCGTGCGGGTGGAGCTGGAGCGCGGAGGCCGGACACACCGCCGCGACCGGCCCCTCGACACTGGCGGCCACCGCGTCCGCCTTGCCCTCGCCGGTGGCGAGGAGCACCACGTGCCGCGCCTCCAGGATGGTGCCGATGCCCTGGGTGATCACGTGGTGCGGCACCTGGTCGATGTCGCCGTCGAAGAAGCGGGCGTTGTCGAGGCGGGTCTGCTCGGTCAGCGTCTTGATCCGGGTGCGCGAGGCGAGCGAGGAGCACGGCTCGTTGAAGCCGATGTGCCCGTCCGTGCCGATCCCCAGCAGCTGGAGGTCGACCCCGCCGGCCTCGCCCAGCGCCCTGTCGTACGCCTCGCACGCGTCCTGCACGTCCGTCGCCGTGCCGTCGGGGCCCATGAACGCGTCCATGCTGATGCCGAGCGGCTCCAGCACCTCGCGCCGCAGCACCGAGCGGTAGGACTCCGGGTGCTCCGCCGGGAGCCCCACGTACTCGTCGAGCTGGGCGATCCGGGCCCGCGCGGTGTCCACGGCGCCCGAGCGCACCTTCCCCGCCAGTGCCTCGTACACCGGCAGCGGCGTCGAGCCGGTGGCCACGCCGAGCAGGGCGTCGGGCTTGCGCCGGAGCAGCTGCGCCATGGCCTCGGCGATCAGCTCGCCGCCCGCCTTGGCATCGGGAACGATGACAACTTCCACGCTGGCCTGCCGTTTCGAAGAGAGGACTCACCCGGGGTCCGGGACTGGCTATGTGGTTTAGACCAATCTAACAGAGCCGGACCCCGCGGGCGCGTCGAAACGGTCAGGCGGCGGCCCGTCGGCAGCGGCCCCGCTCCGGTGTCACGTCAGCGAACCCCCGGTCACGTCCACCCAGCTCCCCGTAACCCATCTGCCGTCGTGCGAGGCGAGGAAGGCGACCACGTCGGCCACCTCGGCCGGTGCCCCCACCCCGCCCAGGGCGGAGAACGCCGCGGCCCGCTTCCAGCCGTCCGTGCTGCCGTACAGCAGCTCGGCCGTGTTGTCCGTGTCGATGATCCCGGGCGCCACCGAGTTCACCGTGATGGAGCGGGCGCCGAGGATCTTGGAGAGATCACGCGAGAAGACGTCCAGCGCGCCCTTGGTCATCGCGTACGCCATGTTGTCCGGCATCGCCGCGGTGCGGGCCAGCCCCGAGGAGATGTTGACGACCCGGCCGCCGTCGCGCAGCCGCCGCATGCCGTGCTTGAGGATGAAGAACGGCGCCCTCACATTGACCGCGAAGACCGCGTCGTACTCCTCCTCGCTTATCTCCTCGATGGGGCGCGTGCTGCCGATCCCGGCGTTGTTCACCAGGACGTCCAGCCCGTCGGCGTGCCGGTCGAACTCCTCCCACAGCGTCCGGGCCGCCCCGGGGGCGCGCAGATCCGCCCGGATCGCGAACGCCGAGCCGCCCGCCGCCTCGATCGCGGCGACCGTCTCCCTCGCCGCCGCCCCGTCGCTGCCGTAGTGCACCGCGACCCGCGCGCCGTCGCGTCCCAGCCGCTCCGCGATCCCTCGCCCGATGCCCCTGCTCGCCCCCGTGACGAGAGCCGTCCTGCCCGTGAACACGCCCATGCCGGCGCCCCCTTCGAATTTGCTAGCGGTCGCTACAGAAATGACCGTACAGCAGCCCGCTGACATTTCTCTAGTGCTCGCTATAAAATGTGCTCATGGTGAGCAGCGAGAAGAGCGCGCGGGCCGGAGCGCCGGGGCGAAGGGCCGGGACGCGTGGACGCCCCCGTTCCTTCGACCGCGCGACGGCTCTGGAGAAGGCGCTCATGGCCTTCTGGGAGCACGGGTACGAGGCGACGTCGGTCTCCGACCTCACCCGGGTCATGGACATCGGCGCCCCGAGTCTCTACGCGGCCTTCGGCGACAAGCGGTCCCTCTTCGAGGAGGTCGTCCAGGAGTACGGCGCGCGCTACGGCTCCTTCGGTGCCCGCGCCCTCGCCGAGGAGCCGACCGCCCGGGCGGGCGCCGCCCGGATGCTGCGCGAGGCCGCGGCCGAGTACACCGCCCCCGGACGCCCGCATGGCTGCCTGGTCGTCCACGCGGCCGCCAACTGCTCGACCCCCGAGGTCGAGGAGTCGCTGCGTCGCCGGCGCAACGCCAACATCGCCGAGATCAAGTCCCGGATCGAGGCCGACGTCGCCGCGGGCGTGCTGCCGCCGGACACGGACGCCACCGCCCTCGCCCGGCACACGGGCGCCATGATCCAGGGCATGTCCCAGCAGGCGCGCGACGGCGCGAGCCGGGCGGAGCTGGAGGCGCTCGCGGAAATAGCCCTGGCCGTCTGGCCCCGCGCGTGAGCCGACGGGGTTAGGCTTCTGCCGGATGCTCGGACGTCCGAGCAGTCGGTGGAGCGCGAGGGAACAAGCGTCGTCCGCCGCATGGACACGACGAGTGGTCTAGTCCACAATGGCGAGTGAGGCACGTGCCGCGAGTCTCACGCAAGGTGATCGTCAGGCTTCCGCCTTCCCCGCACAGGAGGGCGGACCGAGGAACCGGTGCTCTCTGCCCTGACTGCTCCGGCTCCTCACCCTTCGGCCGACCGGGACCGCACACCCCACGGCCGTTGTTGCTCCGGGCTGCGGTGCCGGGAGGGTTGAGGGTCCCTCTCAGGCGCCGCGGCCCGCGGGTGTTTCCGGGGCCCGGAGCGCGGCGGGAAGGGACCGTGACCGGCGGCGGCCGGCTGATCGCGAACGCTGTCCGAAGCGCCAGGTACGCTCAGCCACGTGCCCTCCATGAACGAACTCGTACGCCAGCACACCGCACTCGACGACTCCGACCTCGAGTGGCTCCACCTGCTGGTCTCGGAGTGGCAGCTCCTCTCCGACCTCTCCTTCGCCGACCTGGTCCTCTGGGTCCCCACCCGCGACGGCACGCGCTATGTCTCCGTGGCCCAGATGCGCCCCAACACCGGCCCGACCTCGTACCAGGACGACATGGTCGGTCACCTCGTCCCGCGCGGCCGGCGCCCCATGCTGGACGCCGCCCTGGACGAGGGCCGCATCGTGCGCGAGGGCGACCCGGAGTGGCGCGAGGAGGTCCCGGTCCGCGTCGAGTCCATCCCGGTGCGCCGCCAGGGCCGCGTCCTCGGTGTCATCGCACGCAACACCAACCTGCTGACCGTGCGGACGCCGAGCCGCCTGGAGCTCACCTATCTGCAGAGCGCCTCGGACCTCGCCCAGATGATCGCGGCCGGCGCCTTCCCGTTCGAGAACCAGCAGGTCGACATGGACGCCTCACCCCGGGTCGGTGACGGCCTGATCCGGGTCGACGGGGACGGCATCGTCCAGTACGCCTCCCCGAACGCGCTGTCTGCCTACCACCGCATGGGCCTCGCCGCCGACCTGGTCGGCCACCACCTCGGCCGGACCACCGCGGAACTGGCGCCCTCCCGCGGGCCGGTGGACGAGGCGCTCGCCAAGGTGGCCAGCGGCTGGGCCCCCCGGGAGTTCGAGATCGAGGCCCATGACGGGGTCATCCAGTTCCGTGCCATTCCGCTCAAACCCAAGGGCACGCGCATCGGTTCCCTGGTCCTGCTGCGCGATGTGACGGAACTGCGCCGCCGCGAGCGCGAGTTGATCACCAAGGACGCCACCATCCGGGAGATCCACCACCGGGTGAAGAACAACCTCCAGACGGTGGCGGCCCTGCTGCGCCTCCAGGCGCGGCGCATCGAGTCCGACCGGGGCCGCGAGGCGCTGGAGGAGGCCGTGCGCCGGGTCGGCTCCATCGCGATCGTGCACGAGACGCTCTCCCAGAACCTGGACGAGCGCGTGGAGTTCGACGAGATCGCCGACCGGGTGCTGGCGATGGTGGCGGAGATCTCGCCGGGCCGCGTCACCGGCCGGCGCACCGGGCGCTTCGGCATCCTCGACGCCGAGGTGGCGACCCCCCTGTCGATGGTCCTGACCGAGGTCCTGCAGAACGCGTTGGAGCACGGCTTCCGGGAGAGCGACACCGGCACGGTCGAGGTCTCCGCCGTCCGCGGCGGCACCACGAAGGAGGCCCGGCTCCTGGTCACCGTCCAGGACGACGGCGTCGGCCTCCCGGCGGACTTCGACCCGCACCGCTCGGGCAATCTCGGTCTGCAGATTGTGCGCACGCTGGTGGAGGGTGAGCTGGGCGGCAGCTTCGACATGGTCCCCGCCCCCGAGCGCGGCACCCGGGTGATCCTGGACATCCCGGTGCCCACGCAGAAGTAGCGGGGGAGGGGCCCCGCCCGCCCTCCCCGCACGGCGGGGTGCGGACCGGGTGGACCGGACCCTCGGCCGTCCGGACAGCAAAAAGCCCCGGACCTGTGAAGGTCCGAGGCCAGTGCTCGTGCGATTCATCGTCCGATGCGCATCGGGGGTACTGCGCGCTGCGGCTCGGGAGCGGGAGTTGTGTACGCGCTGTACACGCCGCCAAGCTCAGGCTGTCAGCAGGGGTGGCTGGTCAGGCGGAGGCCTGACGGGCCCGGTTGCGGGCGGCGCGGCGCTTCATCGCGCGGCGCTCGTCCTCGCTGAGACCACCCCAGACGCCGGAGTCCTGGCCGGACTCGAGCGCCCACTGCAGGCACTGCTCCATGACGGGGCAGCGACGGCAGACGGCCTTGGCTTCCTCGATCTGCAGCAGCGCGGGACCGGTGTTGCCGATGGGGAAGAAGAGCTCGGGGTCTTCCTCGCGGCAAACGGCGCGGTGACGCCAGTCCATGGCTGCTACCTCTCCTTGGTATTACATGCAGGGTGCTTGTGAATGTGAACGCTTTCACGAATCCCTCAACAAGGGAAGGGCCTACCGCCAGGTTGCCCGGCGTGGTCCTGTGATTTGAAGAGGGGTTCCGGTGATCTGTGGAGGCCGGTCTTGCGGGCCGTCCCGATCGCCAAGAAGAGACTCGCAAACCTCGGCGGCGGATACAACCCCTTCCGGAAAGTTTTTTTTGATTCGTCGGTGTCGACTAGGTCACAGCCGTACTTCCATGGGGTGGATCCTGGTCTAAACGTTCGAGTGAAAGGACTTTAGCCCCTTCTGCTCACACAATCACACGCAGTGCACGGCGTACGCCTGTGAACGTCACGCTGGTCCGCAGCCCCAGGTGGTCACCGTCCATCTGAAGGGGCAACGGCACCTTCGAATGCAAGGTGAAGTCGGTCAGGTCGTGCAGGGAGACGGCATGCCGGCCACGGGGCCCGCGCTCGGGGGACGAAGTGAGCAACTGGGTGCCATACCGGGCGACCGCGGCCGTCGACAGCCGGCTGAGGCCGAAGACGTCGAGCGCGGTGTCGAACGAGGCCCGGGGCGACGCGTAGATCGGCCGGTTCCCGAGGAACGTCCAGGGGCAGGTGTTCGAGACTATGGAGAGCACCAGATCGGTGACCGGGTCCTCGCCCGCTCGCTCCAGGGTGATCGTCCCGCTGCGGCGGTGCGGCTCGCCGACGAGCGCGCGCATCACCTGGCGGACGTAGAGCGCGTGCGTCGACTTCTTGCCGCGCTCGCGATGCTGCTCGACCCGGCCGACGACGCCGGCGTCGAAGCCCAGCCCGGCGTTGAAGGTGAACCAGCGGGACGGCACCGCCTCGTCCTCCGTGCCGGGTGTCCCGGAGGCCAGGCCCAGCCCGACCGTGCGCTCGCTGCCGTCGCGCAGCGCGTCCAGCAGGGCGCCGGTTGCCTCCACCGCGTGGTTGGGCAGGCCGAGGGCGCGGGCGAAGACGTTGGTGGAGCCGCCGGGGACCACGGCGAGGCCGGGCAGGTGGTCGGGGTCGGGGCCGGCGTGCAGCAGGCCGTTGACGACCTCGTTCACCGTGCCGTCGCCGCCGAGGGCCACTACCAGCTCGATGTCGTCGCTCTGCGCCGCCTGCCGGCCGAGATCGCGCGCGTGGCCGCGGTACTCGGTGGTGACGGCCTCCAGCTTCATCTCGCTGGCGAGCGCGTGGATCAGCACGTCGCGCGTGCGCGCGCTCGTGGTGGTTGCCGCCGGATTGACCACGAGAAGTGCACGCATGCTGTGCAGGGTACCTACTGGGCGGTACCCGGCCCAGACCGAGGGGGAGATCGGTGCGGGCCCCGGGCGCGCGGTGCGCGGGCCGCGCCCCGTCGGCGGCGCCGCGGCGGACGCGCCCGCGGGCACCGGTGCGGCGAGGGCTACCCTGCAGGGGTGAGCAGTGAGCAGAACCCCACCGCAGAAGCCGCCGAAGCGACGGGCCCCCGCCCAGGGCGGCTGACCGCCGCGGCCGCCCTGGCCGCACTGGAGGGGCTGGCGCTCGTCGTGGGCGGCGCCTGGATGCTCGTGGGCGGCCTCACGGGCCACCCCGACGACCGGACCTCCGCCCTCACCGGCGGCGTCACCCTGATCGTCCTCGCCCTGCTGCCGCTGCTCGCCGCCCGCGGGCTGCTCGCGCGGCGGGGCTGGAGCCGGGGACCCGCTGTCATCACCCAGCTGATGGCGCTGCCCGTGGCCTACAACATGCTCCACTCCGACAGCGTCGCCATCCCGATGGGCATCGCGCTGGCCGTGGTGGCCGTCACGTCCCTGGTGCTCCTGGTCAACCCCGAGACCACCCAGGCCCTCGGCATCCGGGGACCGGGCGGCGCGCGGAAGTAGCAGCCGCCGGACGAAGGTGCGGCGGCCCGATCGCGGGGCGACCGCTTCTGCGCGCTGCCTCGCGCGGGGCCGGCTACTCCTCGACCAGCAGCTTCTCCCGCAGCTGCGCCAGGGTGCGCGCCAGCAGCCGGGAGACGTGCATCTGCGAGATGCCGACCTCCTGCGCGATCTGCGACTGCGTCATGTTGCCGAAGAAGCGCAGCAGCAGGATCCGCTTCTCCCGCGGCGGCAGATCCTCCAGCAGCGGCTTGAGCGACTCCCGGTACTCGACGCCCTCCAGTGCCTCGTCCTCGGCCCCGAGGGTGTCCGCGACCGCCGGGGACTCGTCGTCGGTGTCCGGGACGTCCAGGGACAGCGTGGAGTAGGCGTTGGCCGACTCCAGGCCCTCCAGGACCTCCTCCTCCGAGATCGCCAGCTTCTCGGCGAGCTCGTGGACGGTGGGGGAGCGGCCGTGCAGCTGCGACAGCTCCGCGGTGGCCGTCGTCAGCGCCAGCCGCAGCTCCTGCAGCCGGCGCGGCACGCGCACCGCCCAGCCCTTGTCCCGGAAGTGCCGCTTGATCTCGCCGACGACCGTCGGGGTCGCGTACGTGGAGAACTCCACCCCGCGGTCCGGGTCGAAGCGGTCGACCGACTTGATCAGCCCGATGGTGGCGACCTGCGTGAGGTCGTCCAGGGGCTCGCCGCGGTTGCGGAAGCGGCGCGCGAGGTGCTCGACGAGGGGGAGGTGCATGCGGACCAGCCGGTTGCGCAGCTCCGCGTACTCCGGGCTGTCCTTCTCCAGGGTGCGCAGCTCGGCGAAGAGGAGGCGTGCCCCGCTGCGGTCCTGCGGGTCGTGCCGCGTGCTCTGCGTGGCCCGCGCGCCCGGCACCTCGTCCTCGGAGTGTCGCTCGTGCTCGCTCATCGTCCCGCCCGTTGCCCTTTCCCGAGCCTTCGCCTCCGCTCGGACGGGCCGGACGG
The DNA here is from genome assembly GCA_002155895.1 of Streptomyces rochei. GTDB lineage: Bacteria > Actinomycetota > Actinomycetes > Streptomycetales > Streptomycetaceae > Streptomyces > Streptomyces rochei. The sequence goes on along the minus strand of MUMD01000010.1, from coordinate 24,365 downwards.
GGGTGTCGTCCCCGGTCCGCTGCCCGTCGCCCGGGACGGCGGCCCCGGGCGGGGCCTCGTCCTCCGGATGCGGCCGGGCCTGCTCGGGGATGCCGTCGATGCCGTCCGCCATGCGGCGGGCCTCGTTGTCGGCACGTGTGCCCTCGGCCGGCCGCTCCCGTGTGCCGCGCTCGTCGTCCCGCACCGGCCCGTCCCCGTTCCTCACGCCGGCCCGGGTCCCGCGCCGCGCTGTTTGTAGAGGCTGATCGAAACGGTGTTGTCCTCGTCCACCGCGGAGGAGACCTTGCCCGCCAGGGCGGACAGCACGGTCCAGGCGAAGGTGTCCCGCGAGGGGGCGTGGCCGTCCGTGGTCGGCGCCGAGACGGTGACCTCGAGCGAGTCGTCGACGAGGCGGAAGACACAACTGAGCACCGAGCCGGGCACGGCCTGCTGCAGCAGGATCGCGCAGGCCTCGTCGACTGCGATGCGCAGGTCCTCGATCTCGTCGAGGGTGAAGTCCAAACGGGCCGCGAGGCCGGCCGTGGCCGTACGCAGCACCGACAGGTAGGCACCCGCGGCCGGCAGCCGGACTTCGACGAAGTCCTGGGTCGCGGGCTCGCCTGCGATCTGGGACACCCTCACCTCCAAGGTGGTACAAGCGTTACAGGGCCGAGGCTCGCCCTCGGGGGTAACGCGACACGTGGTTCAGCGGTGACGTTATCGCGCTCCGAACTTTCCTGTCCCCGAGACCCCAACCCCTTGCTGTCACTCATGGTAAACACATGAACACGCACAGTGGCTAGGGGTTCGGCGGGCTCAAATCGGAAGAGCGCGCGCCGGGTTGACGTACCCAGGCCTCAGACGGTCGAACCGTCCCGGAGCGAGGTCACACGAGTACGTGATCCACGAAACACCAGCGCCAGCTCTCGCCCGGTTCGAAGGTGCGCATCACCGGGTGGCCGGTCTCCTTGTGGTGCGCCCTGGCGTGCTGCCTCGGCGAGGAGTCGCAGCAGCCGACGTGACCGCAGTCGAGGCACAGCCGCAGCTGCACCGGGTCCGTGCCCTCGGCCAGACACTCCGGGCAGGTCGTGCCGCGCGGCTCCGGTTCCGGGTGCGGCAGCGCGTCGGCGTGCGTGCACTGTTTCATGATTGCCAGGTTACGACGGGTGTGCGGATCACCGCGCGGAAAACGAGGGCGGGCGAGGACGATGGACGTGATGCCGCTGCTGTTGCTGGTGGCGGGCAGCGCCGCGATCGCGGCGGCGGGACGGCGCCTGCCGGTGCCGGCGCCGCTGCTGCTGGTGGCCGTGGGCCTGGCGGTGAGTTATGTGCCCGGCGTGCCCGACTACACCCTCGACCCGCACATCGTCCTGCCGCTGCTGCTGCCCCCGCTGCTGCACACCGCGGCCACCGACAGCTCCTACCTCGACCTGCGGGCGCAGATGCGGCCCGTGGCACTGCTGTCCGTCGGCTACGTGCTCTTCGCGACCTTCGTCGTCGGCGCCGCCGCGTACCTGATCGTGCCGGGCCTGCCGCTGACCGCGGCCCTGGTGCTCGGCGCCGTGGTGGCCCCGCCCGACGCCGTCGCCGCCACGGCGGTGGCCCGCCGGGTCGGCCTGCCGAACCGGATCACCACGATCCTCCAGGGCGAGTCCCTGGTGAACGACGCCACCGCCATCACCGCCTTCCGGGTGGCGCTCGCCGCGGCGGTCGGGGAGGGCGCCACCTGGGCCGGCGGGATCGCCGAGTTCCTGATCGCCGCGGTCGGCGGTGTCGTCGTCGGCCTGGTGCTGATGGTGCCGCTGCACTGGCTGCGCACGCATGTGAAGGAGGCCCTCCTCCAGAACACGCTCTCGCTGCTCATCCCGTTCGTCGCCTACGCGGCCGCCGAGCAGGTGCACGCGTCCGGGGTGCTCGCGGTGGTGGTCGTCGCGCTCTTCCTCGGCCACCGCGCCTGGGAGGTCGACTTCGCCACCCGCCTCCAGGAGGAGGCGGTCTGGAAGATGGTCGCGTTCGTGCTGGAGTCGTCGGTGTTCGCCCTCATCGGGCTCCAGCTGCCCGTCGTCCTCGACGGCCTCGGGGACTACGAGGGCACCGACGCCGCCTGGTACGCGGTGGCGGTCTTCCTGGTGGTCGCCGCGGCCCGCTTCGTCTGGGTGTACCCCGCGACCTACCTGCCGCGCCTGTCGGCACGCGTCCGGGCGCGTGAGGGGGAGCTCTCCTGGAAGGGGCCGTTCGTGATCGGCTGGGCGGGGATGCGGGGCGTGGTGTCCCTGGCCATCGCCTTCTCCATCCCGCTCACCGTCCACGGCGGCGATCCCTTCCCCGAGCGCAACCTCATCCTGTTCCTCACCTTCACCACGGTCATCGGCACCCTGGTCGTCCAGGGCGTCACCCTGCCCCCGCTGATCCGCCTGCTGAAGTTCCCCGCGCACGACGTCCAGGCCGAGACGCTGGCGGAGGCCAACGCCCAGGCCCAGGCGTCCCGCGCCGCCGAGCAGCGCCTCGACGAGCTCCTCGCCGACGAGCGCAACGCCCTGCCGGCCCCCCTCGCCGACCGCCTCCGCACGGTCCTGGAGCGCCGCCGCAACGCCGTCTGGGAACGGCTCGGGCAGGTCAACCCGGTCACCGGGGAAACCGTCGACGACACCTACCGGAGGCTGTCGCGGGAGATGATCGGCGCCGAGCGGGAGGTCTTCGTCCGGCTGCGGGACGGCCGCTACATCGACGACGAGATGCTGCGGACCCTGCTGCGGCGCCTGGACCTGGAGGAGGCGGCGGCGTACCGGGAGACCACCTAGGAACGGTCCGGCCGCTCCCGCCCGCCGCACGGGCGACGGCGGGACTGGTCGGACAGACCCTCTGGCGGGGCCTCCGGGGCGGCCCGGTCGGGGAACGGGCGGCCGGTGACGACGGCGGCCACCGTCGTCCCGCGCGGGAAGGCGCCCTCCTGGACGAGGGTGACCAGGGCGTGGAGCGCCTTGGCGACGTAGACGCGCTCCACGGGCAGGCCGTGGCGGTGCTCGAAGTCGTCCGCGAAGGACTCGAGCCCGGGAGTGGTGCGGGCGTAGCCGCCGCAGTGGAAGCGGTCGTCGAGGCTCCAGTCCCCGCGCGGCCCGCCGAACGCGCGCTCCTGGAGCCGCCGTATGTCGTCGCCCAGGAATCCGCCCTTGAGCACGGGTATGCCCAGCGCCCGCCGCCCCTCGGGGAGACCGGCGGCCAGCCCCGCGAGCGTGCCGCCGGTACCACAGGCGAGGGCGACCACGTCAGCGTGCCCGCCCAGCTCCTCGCCGAGCGCCCGGCAGCCGCGGACGGCCGCGGGATTGCTGCCGCCCTCCGGCACCACGACCGCGTCCTCGGCGTCCGCCGCGCGCAGCAGGGACGCCAGGACCTCCGGCTCGGCCTTGCGGCGGTACGTGGCGCGGTCCACGAACCGCAGGCGCATGCCGTCGGCCGCGCACCGGGCCAGCGAGGGGTTGAGCGGCCGCCCGGCCAGTTCCTCACCGCGCACCACGCCCACCGTGGGCAGCCCGAGCAGCCGGCCGGCGCCCGCCGTGGCCCGCAGGTGGTTCGAGTAGGCACCGCCGAACGTGACCACGGTGCGGCCGGCCGCGGTGGCGAGGTTCGGCGCGAGTTTGCGCCATTTGTTGCCGACCAGGTCCGGGTGGATCAGGTCGTCGCGCTTGAGCAGCAACCGGACCCCGCGCCGTTCGAACCGCGCGTCGGCGACCTCCTGGAGGGGAGAGGGCAGCCGGGGACGCAGGGCGGCGAGGTCGTGGGAGTCGGTGCCGGTCACCCCGCCATTGTCGCGCCGCCCCCGCCCGGCGCGCGCCTCACTTCAGCCGGTCGCGGATCCGCTCCCGCATCGACGCCATCGTGAATCCGCGCGGGTCCACCTTGCCCGGCTGCCATTCGAGATGGCCGATGACGGACCGCTCGTTCCAGCCGTGGTGGCGGCAGATCGCGGCGGCGGCGCGCTCGATCGCCTCCAGCTGCGCGGCCGGCCAGGGGTCGTCGCCGTCGCCCAGGTTCTCGCACTCGAAGCCGTAGAAGTGCCGGTTGCCGTCGGTGTTCGACTCGTTGTCCCGGGGCAGGCCCTTCTCCGCGATCACCGCGCGCAGCACGTCGTCGTCGCCGGGGCCGGCGTGGTTGGCCCGCCCGTAGCCGACGAGATGCACCCGGCCGTCCTTGGTGATGACCCCGTGGCACAGCGGGCCCGGCAGCCCCTCGTACCCCTCTCGGCAGATCTCCACGGTGCGCGCGCTGCCCCTGGTGGCCGTGTGATGGATCATCACACCGTGCACGGGCCCCCAGGGCCCCTTGTGGTCGCGGTTGTGATCCCGCCAGTCTCCGACCTGGACGACCGTGAGGCCCTCGGCCTTCAGTGCCTTGAGGAAACTGCTCGCGGACATGGGTGAGGCCACGGCCGACTCCTTACGCTGCGCGACGGCCGCCCGGCGCGACCGCCTCGTACGGAGCTTCTACCGAAACGGAGTGCTGCCTACGACTTGTTCGGTCCCTGTGCGAGTCGTTTCGGCCAGAACCACCCCGGCCGACGGCCCTGACCTGCACCGGACAAGTCGGTGATACGTCGATCAAGCCCGCATCACTGCCCCGCCGCCCGGTGATCCATTCCCGCTCTTTCGGGTAATAGCACCGGCACGCTCCGTGAGGAAGGCTGGTTCCCGCACATCGATGCCGGGCGCAGTCGTCCGGCATGACCGGGAGGGCAATTCCTTATGTCGGTAGGCGAAGAGGTCCGCACAGAGCAGGCCAGGCCGCAGCAGAGCCTCGGCACGGCGGCCGCGCGGAACCTGGCCACCACGACCAAGTCCGTTCCCCAGATGCAGGAGATCAGCTCTCGCTGGCTGCTGCGCACACTTCCCTGGGTGGACATCCAGGGCGGCACGTACCGGGTGAACCGACGCATGACCTTCGCGGTCGGCGACGGCCGCGTGACCTTCGTGAAGACCGGCGACCGCGTCGAGGTCATCCCCGCCGAACTGGGCGAACTGCCGGCGCTGCGGTCGTACGAGGACGAGGAGGTCCTCTCGGAACTCGCGCAGCGCTGCACGCAGCGGGAGTTCGGCCCGGGCGAGGTGATCGCCTCGTTCGGCGCCCAGGCCGACGAGGTGTACCTGCTGGCCCACGGCAAGGTGGAGAAGATCGGCACCGGCCCCTACGGCGACGACGCGGTGCTCGGCGTCCTCGCCGACGGCGCGTACTTCGGCGACGAGGCGCTGCTGGACGGGGACGCCATCTGGGAGTACACCGCCCGCACGGTCACCGCCTGCACCGTGCTGGTCCTGCCGCGCCAGGAGGTGGAGCAGATCGCGGAGCGCTCGGACTCGCTCCGCGCCCACCTCGAGGAGCGCCGCTCCCTGCCCCAGCAGCCCACCAACAGGCACGGCGAGAAGGCGATCGACCTCTCCGCCGGCCACAGCGGCGAGCCGGACATCCCGCACACCTTCGTCGACTACGAGGCGCGGCCTCGCGAGTACGAGCTGAGTGTCGCCCAGACCGTGCTGCGCATCCACTCGCGCGTGGCCGACCTCTACAACCAGCCGATGAACCAGACGGAGCAGCAGATCCGGCTGACCGTCGAGGCGTTGAAGGAACGCCAGGAGCACGAGCTGGTCAACAACCGTGAGTTCGGTCTGCTGCACAACTGCGAGTACGACCAGCGGATCCAGCCGCACGACGGCGTCCCCGGGCCGGACGACCTCGACGAACTGCTGAGCCGTCGGCGCGGCACCAAGCTGCTCCTCGCCCACCCGCGGGCCATCGCCGCGATCGGCCGCGAGCTCAACAAGCGCGGACTCGTCCCGGAGACGATCGACATCGCCGGCAACCGCATCCCCACCTGGCGCGGTGTGCCGATCTACCCGTGCAACAAGATCCCGGTCACCGAGGCCCGTACGACGTCGATCATCGCGATGCGTACCGGCGAGCAGGACCAGGGTGTGATCGGGCTGCGCGCCACCGGCATCCCCGACGAGATCGAGCCGAGTCTGTCGGTGCGCTTCATGGGGATCAACGAGCAGGCCATCATCAAGTACCTGGTCACGGCCTACTACTCGGCCGCCGTCCTGGTGCCGGACGCGCTCGGCATCCTGGAGAACGTCGAGATCGGCCGCTGGCAGTGACGCCAGCCTCCCGAACGCCGTGTTCCCGCCCGCCCGGGCGGGTACACCCCGGGGGTACGGTCGAGGGCGCACGGGGGGAGACGAGTCCATGACGGAGGCTCCGCACGGCACCGCCGGGGCGAGGCCCACGGGCACGCTGGAAAGGCACGGGCGCATCGGCACGCAGCGGGAGGAGGAGCCGGAGGGCACGCCCGACGGGCAGGAGGCGGCCGTGCTCCTGCGGGAGTCCCGGGCGTCGGTCGACCCCGCGCTGCGGTCCGCGATCGCGTCGTTGCCCGCCTCCATGCGGCGGATCGCGCTCTACCACTTCGGCTGGCAGCACGCGGACGGCACACCGGCGACCGGCAACGCGGGCAAGGCGATCCGCCCGGCGCTCGTCCTCGCCTCGGCCGCCGCCCTCGGCGGGCCCACGGCCCGGGCGGCGGCGGTGCCGGCCGCGGCGGCGGTGGAGCTGGTCCACAACTTCACGTTGCTGCACGACGACGTGATGGACCGTGACGCCACCCGGCGCCACCGGCCGACCGCGTGGACCGTGTTCGGGGACGCCGACGCCATCCTCGCCGGGGACGCGCTGCACGCGCTGGCCCTGCGGTCGCTGGCCGTGGACCCGCACCCGGCGTCGGCGGCGGCCGCCGCCCGGCTCGCCGACTGCGTCATGGAACTCTGCGAGGGCCAGCACGCGGACACGGCCATGGAGCGGCGCGCCCCGGACGAGGTCACCCTCGACGAGACGCTCGTCATGGCCGAGGCCAAGACCGGCGCGCTGCTGGGATGCGCCTGCGCCCTCGGTGCGCTGTACGCGGGGGCGGCCGACGAGGAGGTGGCCGCCCTGGACGCCTTCGGCCGGGCGGCCGGGCTGGCGTTCCAGCTCATCGACGACGTGATCGGCATATGGGGCGACCCGCGCCGCACCGGCAAGCCGGCCGGTGCGGACCTGGCCGCCCGCAAGAAGTCCCTGCCGGTGGTCGCCGCCCTGACCTCCGGCACCCCGGCCGCCGCCGAGCTCGCCGAGCTGTACGCGGCCCCCTACGAGGAGGGCAAGGAGGACCTGGAGCGCAGCGCCCTGGCCGTGGAGCGGGCGGGCGGCCGGGACTGGGCGCAGGCCCAGGCGGCCGACCACATGGCGCGTGCCATGCAGGAGCTGGCCCGTGCCGTGCCCGATCCGGAGGCGGCGGGCGGCCTGCTCGCGCTGGCCGAGTTCGTGACCCGGCGCAGCACCTGATCCTCACGGCCTCCCGGCGCCGCCCGCGCGCCGGGAGGCCGGGGCAGGACCCCGGAGCCCGTGCAGAACCGTACGGACCTGACCGACGTACGGTCGCACCGCCCAGGGCTCCGGTCCGGCGGGTCCCGCACTTCCCCACGGTGTGCGGGGCCCGCCCTCTCGGCGTACGTCCGAGAGCGCGTCCCGTGCCCGCCGGTGCCGACGGCTAGGCTCAACCGCCGTACAGGTGAACGGTGTTGACGCGGAAGGGCGGTCAGGGCATGGGTGTGGCGATCCGGACGGCGGGGGAGGACGACCGGGACACGGTCGTGCGGTTGCTGGACGAGGCGTTCCAGGACGACCCGGTGAGCGGCTGGGTCTTCCCCGGCGAGGAGTACCGCCGCCGGACCCATCACCGGCTCATGGGCGCCTTCACCGACATCGTGCTCGCCGACGGGTGGATCGACCTCACCGAGGACGGCGCGGCCTGCGCGCTGTGGCTGTCGGTGCCCGGGGAGGAGGACACCCCGCAGGAGCCGGACGAGGAGCCGGCCGAGGACGCGGAGGACGTCCCGGCGCAGGTGCGCGAGGCCGTGGACCCCGACAACGAGCGGGTGGAGTCGATAGCCCGGCTCACGGAGGACATCCACCCCTCGGGCCCGGCCCATGCGTATCTGTGGATGATCGGCGTGGCCCCGGAGCGGCAGGGGGAGGGCCTGGGGACCGCGCTCATCGCGTCGGTCCTGGACCGGTGCGACCGCGACGGCCTGCCCGCCTATCTGGAGGCGAGCAGCGAACGCAGCAAAGGGCTCTACGAACGTCTCGGCTTCGCGTGCACCGGACGCGTCCTGCACCTGCCGGACGGCCCCCGGATGTGGCCGATGTGGCGTGAGCCGCGACGCTCATGACGCGGGCCGCACCCGGACCGCGGGGAACGCCGTGCTCGGCGCGCCGCGGACCGGGTGCGGCCCGGAAACCGTGCGACTGGGGAAAACGCACGCAAAAGGCCCTGATCGAGGATCAGGCCTTCTTGGTCTCCCAGAAGATCTTGTCGATCTGGGCGATGTAGTCCAGCGCCTTCTGGCCGGTCGCCGGGTCCTTCGAGGCCTTGGCGGCCGACAGGGCCTTCAGGGTGTCGTTGACCAGCTGGTGCAGCTCCGGGTACTTCTCGAAGTGCGGGGGCTTGAAGTAGTCGCTCCACAGCACGGAGACGTGGTGCTTCGCCAGCTCGGCGCGCTGCTCCTTGATGACCGTGGCACGCGTCTGGAAGTGCGGGTCGTCGTTGCCGGCCATCTTCTCCTGGACGGCCTTCACCGACTCCGCCTCGATGCGGGCCTGGGCCGGGTCGTACACACCGCAGGGCAGGTCGCAGTGGGCGCTGACCGTGACCTTGGGGGCAAACAGGCGGGAAAGCATGAAGCGTTCCTTCCTCGTGATCGTCTTCTCAGGGTGGACATTACTCCCTGGGAGGCCCGTTTTCGCGAGTGCCCCCGTGGGCTTAGGACAAAAGTCCGGGGTGAGACTGAGACTGGTGGAGGAAAGACCGGGGAGGTGCCGGGTCATGCCGGAGCAGTCGTCGCAGGAGACCGTACGTGCCAGAGGGGCGTTGCCCCTGGGGCCGGCCGAGGTGACCGGGCCGTCCATGGTGCCCACGCTGCACCACGGCGACGTGCTGGTCGTGCACTGGGGTGCGCGGGTCCGGCCGGGTGACGTCGTGGTGCTGCGGCACCCGTTCCAGCAGGACCTGCTCGTGGTCAAGCGGGCCGTCGAGCGGCGCGGGGCCGGCTGGTGGGTGCTGGGCGACAACGCCTTCGCGGGCGGGGACAGCACCGACTACGGGGTCGTCCCCGAGGAACTCGTCCTCGGGAAGGCGCGGCTGCGGTACCGGCCGCTGAAGCCGGGTCAGCGCTCGCCGTTCGCCGTGGCCCGCTGGGCGCTGTCCGCGCTCCGGCCGGTGTCGGCGGACCGGTCCGCCTCCAGGCGTTTGCGGGCCCGGTAGGCCGCCACGTTGGCCCGGGTGGCGCAGCGGTCCGAGCAGTAGCGCCGGGAGCGGTTGGTCGAGGTGTCCAGATAGGCGTTGCGGCAGGGGGCCGCCTCGCACAGGCCGAGCCGGTCCACGCCGTACTCGGTGAGGTGGAAGGCCAGGCCCATCGCCGCGATGGCGGCGAAACCGGCGGTGGCGTTGGACGGGTGGTCCGCCAGGTGCATGTGCCACAGCGGGCTGCCGTCGTCGTCGCGGTGGTCGTGGCCGGAGATCTGGGGGCTCACCGGGAACTCCAGCAGCAGCGAGTTCAGCAGGTCGACCGCGAGGGTCTCGTCGCCGCCGTCGGCCGCCTCGAAGACCGCGCGCAGCCGCCCCCGGACCGACCGGAAGCGGGTCACGTCCGCGTCCGTGGCACGCCGGGCCGCCGACTGATTGGTGCCGAACAGCTCGCGGACGGCCTCGACCGAGGTGAGGGAGTCCTGTCCCCGGGCCGGCTCCTCGGTGTTGACGAGACGCACGGCGTAATCCGAGTAATAGGCCAGTTCCACTTGTAGTCCTTACGAAGGGGCTCTAAGGTCGTGCCTGCGGTCAGGTAATGGCTGATCGTGCTTACAGGGTATTACGTATCGCGCGTGACGGAGGGGCTCGATGACGGACGCGGAGATCACCACGGCCACCACGCCCGCAGCCGACTGGCAGGCCTGGCAGGAGAGCTGGGACCGGCAGCAGGAGTGGTACATGCCCGACCGGGAGGAACGCTTCCGGATCATGCTGGACATGGTCGAGGCGCTGGTCGGTCCGGCGCCGCGCGTGCTCGACCTCGCCTGCGGCACCGGCACCATCACGGCCCGCCTGCTCGCCCGCTTCCCCGGGGCCACCAGCACCGGCGTGGACCTCGACCCGGCGCTCCTGGCCATCGCCGAGGGCACCTTCGCCGGCGACGCGCGGGTCTCCCTCGTCACCGCGGACCTCAAGGACCCCGACTGGACCGCGAAGCTGCCGTACGACTCCTACGACGCGGTCCTGACCGCCACGGCCCTGCACTGGCTCCACGCCGAACCCCTCGCGGCCCTCTACGGTCGGATCGCGGAGGTCGTCCGCGACGGTGGTGTCTTCATGAACGCGGACCACATGATCGACGAGACGACGCCCCGGATCAACGCGGCGGAACGCGCGCAGCGGCACGCGCGGATGGACGCCGCCAAGGCCGAGGGCGCGCTCGACTGGTCCGAGTGGTGGCAGCTCGCCGCCAAGGACCCGGTGCTCGCCGGGCCCACCGCCCGCCGTTTCGAGATCTACGGCGAGCACGCCGACGGCGACATGCCCTCGGCCCAGTGGCACGCGCGGGTGCTGCGCGAGAAGGGCTTCGGCGAGGCGCGGCCGGTGTGGTGCTCGCCGTCGGACACGCTGCTGCTGGCGCTGAAGTAGGCGGGGGCAAGGCCACAGGGGCGGTACGGACTCCGTACCGCCCCTGTGGCGTGCGTCGGCGCGTGCGCTCAGAGGACCTTGGACAGGAACGCCTTGGTCCGCTCGTGCTGGGGGTCCGTGAGGACGTCGCGCGGGTTGCCCGACTCCACGACCACACCGCCGTCCATGAAGACCAGGCTGTCGCCGACCTCCCGGGCGAAGCCCATCTCGTGGGTGACGACGACCATCGTCATGCCGGACTCGGCGAGGTCGCGCATGACGTCGAGGACGTCACCGACCAGCTCCGGGTCGAGGGCCGAGGTCGGCTCGTCGAACAGCATCAGCTTCGGGTCCATCGCCAGGGCCCGTGCGATGGCGACGCGCTGCTGCTGGCCACCGGAGAGCTGCGAGGGGTAGTTGCCGGCCTTGTCGCCCAGCCCCACGCGCTCCAGGAGGGTGGTGGCGCGCTCCCTGGCCTGGGCCTTGCTGACGCCCTTGACCTGGACCGGAGCCTCCATGACGTTCTCGACGGCCGTCATGTGCGGGAACAGGTTGAAGCGCTGGAAGACCATGCCGATGTCCCGGCGCTTGACGGCGACCTCGCTGTCCTTCAGCTCGTAGAGCTTGTCGCCCTTCTGGCGGTAGCCGACCAGCTCCCCGTCGACGTACAGACGCCCGGCGTTGATCTTCTCGAGGTGGTTGATACACCTGAGGAAGGTGGACTTGCCGGAGCCGGAGGGGCCGATGAGGCAGAACACCTCGCCCTGCTTCACCTCCAGGTCGATGCCCTTGAGGACCTCGACGGCGCCGAAGGACTTGTGGACGCCCTCGGCCTTCACCATGGCGGTCATGCGGTGCCTCCCGTCGGCTTGGAGCGGCTGGACAGGGACAGCACGTTCGCCTTGATCTTCTGGAACGGAGTGGCCGGCAGCGACCGGCTCGAGCCGCGCGCGTAGTACCGCTCGAGGTAGTACTGGCCCACGCTGAAGACCGAGGTCAGCAGCAGGTACCAGGCCGCCGCGAGGAACAGCATCTCGGCCGGTGCGCCGGAGGTCTGGCCGATGTCCTGGGCCGCGCGGAAGAGTTCCGGGTACTGGACGACCGAGACCAGCGAGGTCGTCTTCAGCATGTTGATGACCTCGTTGCCCGTGGGCGGCACGATCACGCGCATCGCCTGCGGGATGACGATCCGGCGCAGCGTCTTGGCGTGGCTCATGCCCAGCGCGTGCGCCGCCTCGGTCTGGCCCTCGTCGACCGCGAGCAGGCCGGCCCGGCAGATCTCCGCCATGTACGCGGCCTCGTTGAGGCCGAGGCCGAGCAGCACCGTCAGGAACGGTGTCATGAAGTCCGACCACTCGTCCCGGTAGACCGGGCCGAGGTTGATGTACTCGAAGACCAGGCCCAGGTTGAACCAGACCACCAGCTGCACCAGGACCGGGGTGCCGCGGAAGAACCAGATGTAGAACCACGCGATGGTCGAGGTCACCGGGTTCTTCGACAGCCGCATGACGGCGAGCAGGATGCCGCCGAAGATGCCGATCGCCATGGACAGGACGGTGATCAGCAGCGTCTTGCCCACACCGGAGACGATCCGGTCGTCGAAGAAGTAGTCCGGGATCGCTCCCCAGTTGATCTTGCCCTGGGAGAACGCGTAGACGACCGCGGCCAGCAGCGCGATCGCGACGACCGCGGAGACGTACCGCCCGTAGTGCCGGACCGGAATGGCCTTGATGGCCTCCGGGCCGGCCGGCGGGGTGCCGGCCGGGCCGCCCGCCGTCTTGTCGATGTCAACAGTCACGGATGTTGCCTTTCAGCGTCCGCCGGACGTCACTTGCCGCCGTTGACGGTGGCCTCGGTGACGGCACCTTCCGCCACGCCCCACTTGTCGAGGACCTTCTTGTACTCACCGTTGGCGATGACCGCGTCCAGAGCCGCCTTCAGGGCGTCCCGCAGCTGGGTGTTGTCCTTGGCGACCGCGATGCCGTACGGGGCGGCCTCGACCTGCTCGCCGACGAGCTGGAAGTCCTTGCCGCCGCCGGAGGTCTTCACCGCGTACGCGGCGACCGGGAAGTCGGAGGAGCCGGCGTCGGCGCCGCCCGCGCGCAGCCGGGTCTGGGCCTGCTGGTCGTTGTCGTAGGGCTCGATGGTGATCTTCTTGCCGGCCGGGCACTTCTCGTTCTCGGCCTTGGCCAGGTCCTCGGAGACCGTGCCGCGCTGGAGGACCAGCTTCTTGCCGCACAGGTCCGACCAGGTCTTGATGCCCTGGTCGTCGCCCTTCTTGGTGTAGATCGAGACACCGGCCGTGAAGTAGTCCACGAAGTCGACGCCCTGGCCGACCTTCTTGCCGGTCTCGGAGTCGATGCCCTCCTGACGGTCCTTGGTGTCGGTCATCGCGGACATCGCGATGTCGTAGCGCTTGGAGCGCAGACCGGTGATCAGGGTGTCGAAGGTGCCGTTCTCGAATTCGAACTTCACGCCGAGCTGCTTGCCCATGGCGTCCGCCAGGTCGGGGTCGATGCCCACCGTCTTGCCGGACTTGTCCTTGAATTCGACCGGCGCGTAGGCGATGTCGGAACCGACCTTGATGACGCCCTTGTCGCGGATGGACTGGGGGAGCCGGTCGGCCAGCGGGGCCCCCACCGCGGACTGGTTGTCGCTGCCGGAGTCGCTCTTCTCGGTCTGGTCGCCGCATCCGGTGAGCAGCAGGGCGCCTGCGACCGCGATCGCACCGACCGCTGCTGTCCGGGAGTGCGCGGCGGTCGTACGACGGGTGTTGCGTGCGGTCATGGTGGTTCCTCCGGCGGATGAAGGGAGATGCCGATGGGGACGGTGGAGTTCCGGTGGGACGGGGCGTCGGCCGGGGGCCGGCAGGCGCCGTGGGTCGACGAGAGCACACGCCTTCGAGTGTCGCGACCTCGTGTGATTACGGCATCTTGCCATTCGGACTCGGCCATTCAGGGGGGACGCCATGTCAAAATCGGATAACGGGTGACCTCCCGAACCGCACCAGGCCGGTACAACACGACCGAACCTTTACGGGAATCCCATCTTCCAGCCGAAAGATCTTCGGCATTCCTCGAAATGCCGAGACGGTCTGTCGGCGCGCACGTCTGTCAAGACTCCGTCGGGGGCGTCTGTCAAGGGGTCCAGGCAAGTTGTCCTGATACTCGGCTATGAGCCATGTCACCGACATGCGGCGTTCGAGGTCCGGCATGTGAGCTTGCCCTTATCCGACTCGTCGCAGGGGGCGTCCGTCGGGTAAGAAGGTTCTTTGCACCCCTCATCAGGGGCTCAGGGCGCGTGTGCGGCGCGCCCGTCGCGCAGGTCTCCCTTGTGGCCCAGGCGGCCGTCCTCCTGCGCGGTGCCCGCCCGCTCCTCACCAGGAGTGGACAAACCCTCAAACCATGACTCTTAAGGGGTAAGACAAAGTGGCAGCGGAGATCGTCAATCCTCGCAGCGACAGCGACGCCGGTACGGAGCAGGAGACGGGGGAGCCCCTCGACTCCTTCGACCCGGCGTTCGCGCTGCACCGCGGCGGCAAGATGGCCGTGCAGGCCACCGTGCCGGTCCGCGACAAGGACGACCTGTCCCTGGCGTACACGCCCGGCGTCGCGAAAGTGTGCAGCGCGATCGCCGAGCAGCCCGACCTGGTGCACGACTACACGTGGAAGTCGTCGGTCGTGGCGGTCGTGACGGACGGTACGGCGGTGCTGGGGCTCGGGGACATCGGCCCCGAGGCCTCCCTTCCGGTGATGGAGGGGAAGGCGATCCTTTTCAAGCAGTTCGGCGGCGTCGACGCGGTTCCGATCGCGCTGGACTGCACGGACGCCGACGAGATCGTCGAGACGGTGGTGCGGCTCGCGCCCTCCTTCGGCGGCGTGAACCTGGAGGACATCTCGGCGCCCCGGTGCTTCGAGATCGAGCGCAAGCTCCAGGAGCGGCTCGACATCCCGATCTTCCACGACGACCAGCACGGCACGGCGGTCGTGACGCTGGCTGCGCTGCGGAACGCGGCGCGGCTGAGCGGGCGCACGCTGGGTGAGCTGCGGGCGGTGATCTCGGGCGCGGGCGCGGCCGGTGTCGCCATCGCCAAGATGCTGGTCGAGGCCGGCATCGGGGACGTCGCGGTCGCGGACCGCAAGGGCGTCGTCTCGGCGGACCGGGACGACCTGACGCCGGTCAAGCGGGAGCTGGCCTCCTTCACCAACAAGGCCGGGCTGTCCGGCTCGCTGGAGTCGGCACTCGCGGGCGCCGACGTCTTCATCGGCGTCTCCGGCGGTACGGTCCCGGAGCCGGCGGTCGCCTCGATGGCCAAGGGCGCCTTCGTCTTCGCGATGGCCAACCCGAACCCCGAGGTGCACCCGGAGGTCGCCCACAAGTACGCGGCGGTCGTCGCGACGGGGCGGTCCGACTTCCCGAACCAGATCAACAACGTGCTGGCCTTCCCGGGCATCTTCGCGGGGGCGCTGCAGGTGCGGGCGTCGCGGATCACCGAGGGCATGAAGCTCGCGGCGGCCGAGGCGCTGGCCTCCGTGGTGGGCGACGACCTCGCCGCGGACTACGTCATCCCGTCCCCGTTCGACGAGCGGGTCGCGCCCGCCGTGACGGCGGCGGTGGCGGCGGCGGCCCGTGCGGAGGGCGTCGCGCGCCGGTGACGGTGTGATGCGTGTGCGGTGAGCGGCCTCGTCCCCGGTGGGCGGGGCCGTTCGCTTTCGGTTGGGTCGGCGTCGTCCTCGGTGGGCAGGGCCGCTCGCTTTCGGGTGGGTCGGCGTCGTCCTCGGTGGCGCGGCTGCCCGCAGCCGGGGTGGCCCGGCGGCAAGAGGGCGTGTGTCACACGGTGTCGTGGTTCCGGTGGGCCGGTGTGTTACCTATCGTCAAGGTCATGTTCGCTGTCTACGCCGCCCGAATCGACCGCGACCAGCCGCTGACCGGCCTGGAGTTGGGAGAGCGCCCGGCTCCCGAGGCCCGCCCCGGCTGGAGCGTCGTCGACGTCAGGGCCGCCTCCCTCAACCATCACGACCTGTGGTCCCTGCGCGGGGTCGGCCTCCCCGAGGACCGCCTGCCGATGATCCTCGGCTGCGACGCCGCCGGTGTCGACGAGGACGGGAACGAGGTCGTCCTGCACTCCGTGATCGGCCAGACCGGCCACGGCGTCGGTCCGAAGGAACCCCGCTCCATCCTCACGGAGCGCTACCAGGGGACGTTCGCCGAGCAGGTCGCCGTGCCGACCTGGAACATCCTGCCCAAGCCGAAGGAGCTCTCCTTTGCCGAGGCCGCCTGTCTGCCGACCGCCTGGCTGACCGCGTACCGGATGCTGTTCACCAACGCCGGGGTGCGTCCCGGTGACTCGGTCCTGGTGCAGGGCGCCGGCGGCGGGGTCGCCACGGCGGCGATCGTGCTCGGCAAGGCGGCCGGGCTGCGGGTCTTCGCCACCAGCCGGGACGAGGCCAAGCGCAAGCGCGCGCTGGAACTGGGCGCCGTGGAGGCCGTGGAGACGGGCGCGCGGCTCCCGCAGCGGGTCGACGCGGTCATCGAGACCGTGGGCGCCGCCACCTGGTCCCACTCGGTGAAGTCGCTCAAGCCGGGCGGCACCCTGGTCATCTCCGGCGCCACCAGCGGTGACCGGCCCTCGCACGCCGAACTGACCCGCATCTTCTTCCTGGAACTCAAGGTCGTCGGTTCCACGATGGGCACCAAGGACGAGTTGGAGGACCTGCTCTCCTTCTGCGCCGCCACCGGGGTCCGCCCCGTCGTCGACGAGGTGCTTCCGATGGACCGGGCCCGTGAGGGCTTCGAGCGGATGGCGTCCGGGGAGCAGTTCGGCAAGATCGTGCTCAGCGGCTCCTGACGTCTTCTTCGCACGCCTCCCGAACCCCGCATCTGTCAACCATCATTGACAGATGCGGGGTGTCAACCTATGTTGACAACATGAGCGAAGCAACCGATCTCGCCGCACGCGCGGGTGATCGTGATCCCCGGGTCGGGCTGCGGGCCGTCGCGGCACTGCGCCGGCTGCTGGAGCAGCTGGAGGCCGTGCAGGTGCGCAGCGCGCGCGGGCACGGCTGGTCGTGGCAGGAGATCGCCAACGAACTCGGGGTCAGCAGGCAGGCCGTGCACAAGAAGTACGGGAGGCATTGATGTTCGAGCGGTTCACCAAGAACGCCCGGGACGTGGTGCAGGGGGCGGTCGGGCACGCCGAAGGGGCGCGGGCGCAGACCGTCGATCCGGAGCACCTGTTGCTCGCCCTGCTCGACCGCGAGGGCAGCCGCGCCTCGTTCGCGCTGGGCGCGCTGGGGGTCGGCGGGCGCAGGGAGGCGGTCCGGCAGGCGCTGACGGAGGCGCGGCGCCGGGCCGGGCTGTCGCGGGCCGAGGCCGACGCGCTCGCCGGGCTCGGGATCGACGTCTCCGAGATCGTCGCCCGGGTGGAGGAGGCCCACGGTGTCGGCGCCCTGTCCGGCGACCGGAAGGACCGGCGCCGGTGGTCCGGGCACCGCAGCTTCAGCAAGGACGCCAAGAAGGTGCTGGAGCAGGCGCTCCGGGTCGCCGTCGACCGGCACGAGCGGTGGATCGGGGACGAGCACGTCCTCCTCGCCCTGACCGTCCGTCCCGGGGTGCCCGCCGAGGTGCTGGCCGACCACGGGGTGACGTACGAGTCGTTGACCCGGGTGCTGGGCGGTGACACCGGGGAAGCCTGCGCCTGAGGGGCGCGGCCCGGCCGCTCCCCCGGGCGGGCACCCGAGGGGCCGAGCCGGGGGAGTCGCGACGGGGAGTCGGGCCGGGGGGTGCCAGACCGCGGCGGGATCAGGGCTTGGGGGTCCGCAGTATCGCCCCGATGTGGGCCGCGGCCGTCGACAGGTGCCGGCGCGTCTCGCGGAGCTGGTCGGCTGTGACCCCGTGGTCCCGGGCCGCGTCGCGGATGTCGTCCCGGAAGCGGTCGAGCAGCCGGTCCAGATCGCGGGCGGGATCGCCGGTGGACTCCGCGGCGTCCTCGTGGGCCCAGGAGGGGGCGTAACCGGCGGGGAAATCCTCGGGTGTGGACGCGTACTCGGCCCGGTGGGCGGCCGGCCCGGCCTCCGAGCGGCCGAAGCCCCACTCCCTGCCGAACTCCTTCCCGAAGTCCTTGCCGAAGTCGCCGACCTCCTTGGCCAGTTCGCTCAGCCCCTCACGCAGACCCGTCGGCCAGTCGCCGCGCGCGAAGTGGTCCTGCACCTGTTCCTGGACCCGCTGGGCGATGCGCTGCACCTCCTCCTGGGCCTGTGCCCGGGCCCGCTCCTGGGCCTCCTTGGCCTGCCGCCGGGCACGCTGGGCCTCCTCGCGGGCGCGACGGCTCTCGTCCTTGGCGCGGCGGGCCTGCTCCTTCCACTCCTGCTTGACGCGCCGCATCTCCTCCTTGGCCGCGCGCCAGGCCTCCTTCTCGTCGGCGCTCGCGGTGCCGGTGGCGAAATCGTCGCCCTCGGCCTGCGCACCGGAGCCGGCACCCCGGCGTGCCGCGCCGGCCGCGGCCCGCATCTCCCGGCGCAGGTCGCCCGCGGCACCGCGGACGTCGGCCCGGATCTCGGCGGCGAGCTCGGCGACCGACTCCCGGATCTCCAGCTCCAGGTCGGCCAGCTCACCGCTGCGGTCGGCCAGCTCGGCGCGGCCGGCGTCGGTGATGGCGTACACCTTGCGCCCGCCCTCGGTGGTGTGGGTGACCAGGCCCTCGGCCTCCAGCTTGGCCAGGCGCGGGTACACCGTGCCGGCCGAGGGCGCGTACAGGCCCTGGAAGCGCTCTTCGAGGAGCCGGATCACCTCGTAGCCGTGGCGCGGGGCCTCGTCCAGGAGCTTGAGCAGATAGAGGCGCAGGCGGCCGTGGGCGAAGACGGGGGGCATGTCAGAGCACCTTCTTGTCGGTCGTGCCGTCGGCCGGGTCACCGGTGGCGCCGTGCTCCCGGCCGGAAGCGGAATTGTCCCCCGAGGTGCCCCGCACGCCGTCCACCGGGCCGTGATCGGGCCCGGGACCGGGGCCGTGACCGGGGTCGGGTGTCTGGGGCGCGTCCTCCTCCCACGGAGCCTCCTCCGCAGCCGGGCGGCGCAGCAGGGCGATCGAGCCGGAGACGGTGGTGGCCTTCAGCCGGCCGCTGCCCGCGCCGAGCCGGCCCGTGATCCGCTTGGCGCCCCACTGGCCGGCCACCCGCAGGTCCTCGAAGGCGCTGGAGACGCTGCCGCTGGCCGTGCTCGCCTCCACCTCCGCGTCGGCCGGCTGGGGAAGCCGGATGGCGATCTCGCCCGAGACGCTGGTCAGGCTGATGTCGGTCGGCCCGCCCGCCGTGTCCAGGTCGACGATCATCGAACCGCTCACCGAGTCCGCCCGGACGGAGGAGCCCGCCTCCACCACCGTCAGGTCCCCCGAGACGGAGTGGAACCGCAGGTCCCCGGTGAGGGCCTGCGCCTCCACGCTCCCGGAGACGGTGTCGGCGCGGACCGGGCCGGTGAGGCCCACCAGCGTGGTGTCGCCGGAGACGCCCTTCACCTCGACGTGCTCCTCGAGCCCGGAGACGACGGCGGCCGCGCTCACCGCCCCCACCTCCACGCGGGTGCCGGTCGGCACGGCCAGGGAGACCACCGCGCTGCGGCGCCATCCCTTGCGGTCCAGCCACTTGAGGAAGCCCTTCCAGGGAAGGTCCTCATAGGCCACCGTGAGCACGCCGTCCCGGTGGGTCACGATCAGGGGCGGCCCCTCGATCTCGGACACCTCCAGGCGGGCGGAACCCTCGTCGGTGCCCACGACGTTCACCGTGCCGTGGACGATGCGGACCTGGAGTGCGGTGACGGACTCGTCGAAGGTGAGCTTCCCGGGCTCCGCGACGGACCACTCGGACATGGTGCAGACCTCCTCGACTGAACGCGGCATATCGCGTCCTCCTCATTCACGATATATCGCGGCCATCGAAAGTCAAGGGACCCGTTCTGGTGATCAGCGACCGGCCGAAGGGGCGCGATTGCCCTAGTTTGTGAACATGTCGACGCATGAGTCCGCCCCCGGCTTCCGCCCCGGCTCCGGGGACGCCACCGGTGCCCTGCTCCTGTGCCGCGCCGATCCGGACTCCGTCGCTGCCGTGGCCCCGCTGCTGGGCGAGCGCATGCCGTCGGTCCCGGCCGGTGAGGGGTGGAGCGCGCTGGTCCCGGTGGGCGGCCCCTGGCGGCGCGGCGACGAGCCGGTCGACCGTGTGGTCACCGGCTGGGCCGCTGCACTCGCCGTCGGCGCCCCCTGGCCCGTACTGGCCCTGTGGTGGGACGCGGACCGGGCCGGCTACACCCTCGCGTCCGGCTTCCGCCGCCCCGTCGGCTATGTGTGGCTCGCGGACGGCACCCCGGCCGGCGAGGACGAGGCGATGCGCACCTTCGCCGCCCGGCTCGGCCTGGACCCCGTACTGGACCTCCAGGCGCTGGACGCGCTGACCCGGCCGGACCGCGAGGCCGACGCGCGCGCCCGGCTGCGGGGACTGCTGGCGGTGCTCACCCGCGCGGGAATCACCCTCCCCGCCGGACTGGCCCCCGGTGACGGTGCCGACCGCCTCGGCGAGGCCGCCCGCGCCCTGCCCGGCTCCCGGTGTACCGAGGCGGCCGGACGGCGCCCGACCGTCGACGAGAGCCGTCTCGCCGCCTGGATGCCCTGGGTGGGCGGGCCCGGAGCCCGCGCGCTGGCCCTCGCCCAGATGGCGGCCGGTCTGCCGCTCACCGCCTGGGGCCTGCGGCGCCACAGCGGCGGCTGGACCACCGCCGGCGCCCTGCTGATCGCGCACGGGGCGCTCGGTACGGCCTACGGCCTCTCCAAGCGCCCCTGACGGGCATGCGGGGCGCTCCGCGACCCGTGCGACACGTGACGGGACTCTGCGTGCCTACTCGTCCTCGTCCTCGTCGTCCAGCCGCGCCAGCCAGGTCGCCAGCCGCTCCACCGGCACCTCGAAGTCCGGGTTCAGGTCGACGAAGGTCCGCAGCTGCTCGGCGAGCCACTCGAAGGTGATCTCCTCCTCGCCGCGCCGCTTCTCCAGCTCCTCGATGCCTCGGTCGGTGAAGTACATGCGGTCAAGGATAAGTGCAGGAAAAGGGGCCGGGCCGCACCCCCTGAGAGGGGGTGCGGCCCGGCCCGGACGCGCTGCGGCGCGGTGGCGGCCCGTGGGGGCTACGCCTCGAACACCTCACGCACCAGCTGCTCCTGCTCGGCCTGGTGCCGCTTGGCGGAACCGACGGCCGGGGACGAGCTGTGCGGGCGCGAGATGCGGCGCAGGCGCTCGCCGTGCGGGACGTCTGCGCCGACCGCCAGATCGAGGTGGTCGATCAGGTTGAGCGCGATGAACGGCCAGGCACCCTGGTTCGCCGGCTCCTCCTGCGCCCACAGGTACTTCTCGGCGTTCGGGTACTTGGCGATCTCCGCCTGGAGCTCGGCGCCCGGCAGCGGGTACAGGCGCTCGATGCGGATGATGGCCGTGTCCGTGACGCCGCGCTTCTTCCGCTCGGCGTCGAGGTCGTAGTAGACCTTGCCGGCGGTGAAGACGACCTTCTTGACGGCGGCCGGGTCGACCGAGTCGTCGCCGATGACCGGGCGGAACTGGCCCGTCGTGAACTCCTCCGCCTTCGAGGCCGCGGCCTTCAGGCGCAGCATCGACTTCGGGGTGAAGACGACCAGCGGCTTGTGGTGCGGGTTGTGCACCTGCCACCGCAGGAGGTGGAAGTAGTTCGACGGCAGGGTCGGCATCGCGACCGTCATGTTGTTCTGGGCGCAGAGCTGGAGGAAGCGCTCCGGGCGGGCCGAGGAGTGGTCCGGGCCCTGGCCCTCGTAGCCGTGCGGCAGCAGGAGCACCACGCCGCTCGTCTGGTTCCACTTCTGCTCCGCCGACGAGATGAACTCGTCCACGACCGTCTGCGCGCCGTTGACGAAGTCGCCGAACTGCGCCTCCCACATCACCAGCGCGTCGGGGCGGGCCAGCGAGTAGCCGTACTCGAAGCCCATCGCCGCGTACTCGGAGAGCAGGGAGTTGTAGACGTTGTACCGGGCCTGGTCCTCGGACAGGTACAGCAGCGGGGTGAACTCGTCGCCCGTCTCGCGGTCGATGACCACCGCGTGGCGCTGGCCGAAGGTGCCGCGCTGCGAGTCCTGGCCCGCGAGGCGGACCGGGACGCCCTCCAGCAGGAGGGAGCCGACGGCGAGGGTCTCGCCCATGCCCCAGTCGATCGTGCCGTCCTCGACCATCGCCGCGCGGCGCTGCAGCTGCGGCAGCAGGCGCGGGTGGATGGTGACGTGGTCGGGGATGTTGACCTGGGACTCGGCGATGCGCTTGACGACCTCGTTGGACACCGCGGTGTTCACGGCGACCGGGAACTCGGCCTGCGGGTCGGAGGACTCACCGGCGGACGGCTGCGAGGTGGCCTCGCGGACCTCGGTGAAGACCTTCTCCAGCTGGCCCTGGTAGTCCTGCAGCGCCTGCTCGGCCTCTTCCAGGGTGATGTCGCCGCGACCGATGAGGGACTCGGTGTAGAGCTTGCGCACCGAGCGCTTCTTGTCGATCAGGTCGTACATCAGCGGCTGGGTGAAGGCCGGGTTGTCCGACTCGTTGTGACCGCGGCGGCGGTAGCAGATGAGGTCGATCACCACGTCCTTGTTGAACGCCTGGCGGAACTCGAAGGCGAGCCGCGCGACGCGGACCACGGCCTCCGGGTCGTCGCCGTTCACGTGGAAGATCGGGGCCTCGATCATGCGGGCCACGTCGGTGGCGTACATCGAGGAGCGCGAGGACTCCGGGGCGGCGGTGAAGCCGACCTGGTTGTTGATGACGACGTGGACCGTGCCGCCGGTGCGGTAGCCGCGCAGCTGCGACATGTTCAGGGTCTCGGCCACCACGCCCTGGCCCGCGAAGGCCGCGTCGCCGTGGATCGCCACCGGCAGGACGGTGAAGTCCGTGCCGCCCTTGTTGATGATGTCCTGCTTGGCGCGGGCGACGCCCTCCAGGACCGGGTCGACCGCCTCCAGGTGCGAGGGGTTGGCGACCAGCGAGACCTTGATCTGCTCGCCGTCCAGGCCCGTGAAGGTGCCCTCGGCGCCCAGGTGGTACTTCACGTCGCCGGAGCCGTGCATCGACTTCGGGTCGAGGTTGCCCTCGAACTCGCGGAAAATCTGCGCGTACGACTTGCCGACCACGTTGGCCAGGACGTTCAGCCGGCCGCGGTGGGCCATGCCGATGACGACCTCGTCCAGGCGGGACTCGGCCGCCGAGTCGATGACCGCGTCCAGCAGCGGGATGACGGACTCGCCGCCCTCCAGGGAGAAGCGCTTCTGGCCGACGTACTTGGTCTGCAGGAACGTCTCGAACGCCTCGGCGGCGTTGAGCCGGCGCAGGATGCGCAGCTGCTCCTCGCGCTCCGGCTTGGTGTGCGAGCGCTCGATGCGGTCCTGGATCCACTTGCGCTGCTTGGGGTCCTGGATGTGCATGAACTCGACGCCGGTGGTGCGGCAGTACGAGTCGCGCAGCACGCCGAGGATGTCGCGCAGCTTCATCAGGGACTTGCCGGCGAAGCCGCCGACCGCGAACTCCCGCTCCAGGTCCCACAGGGTGAGCCCGTGCTCGGTGATGTCCAGGTCGGGGTGCTTGCGCTGCTGGTACTCCAGCGGGTCGGTGTCGGCCATGACGTGGCCGCGGACCCGGTAGGAGTGGATCAGCTCGAAGACGCGGGCGGCCTTGGTGACGTCGTCGTCGTGCGAGGCGTCGATGTCCTTGAGCCAGCGGACCGGCTCGTAGGGGATGCGCAGCGCCTTGAAGATGTCGTCGTAGAAGCCGTTCTCGCCGAGCAGCAGGTTGGCGACCTGGCGCAGGAACTCGCCGGAGGCGGCGCCCTGGATGACCCGGTGGTCATAGGTCGACGTGAGCGTCATGACCTTCGAGATGCCGAGCTTGTTCAGGGTGTCCTGGGAGGTGCCCTGGAACTCCGCCGGGTAGTCCATGGAGCCGACGCCCATGATCACCGACTGGCCGGGCATCAGGCGCGGCACGGAGTGGACGGTGCCGAGGCCGCCGGGGTTGGTCAGGGAGACCGTGACGCCGGTGAAGTCGTCCATCGTCAGCTTGCCGTCGCGGGCGCGGCGGACGATGTCCTCGTAGGCCTGCCAGAACTCGAAGAAGTTCATGGTCTCGGCCTTCTTGATCGCCGCGACGACCAGCTGGCGGTCGCCGTTGGGCTTGACCAGGTCGATGGCGAGACCGAGGTTGACGTGCGGCGGCTTGATCAGCGTCGGCTTGCCGTCCTTCTCGCCGAACGCGTAGTTCATCGCCGGCATGGCCTTGATGGCCTGCACCATCGCGTAGCCGATCAGGTGCGTGAAGGAGATCTTCCCGCCCCGGGCGCGCTTGAGGTGGTTGTTGATGACGATGCGGTTGTCGAACAGCAGCTTCACCGGGACCGCGCGCACGGACGTGGCCGTGGGCAGCTCCAGCGAGGCGTTCATGTTCTTGGCGACCGCGGCGGCGGGACCGCGCAGGGTCACCAGCTCGGGGCCCTCGGGCGCGGAGTCGGCGTCCTTGGCGGGCGCGGCGGCCTTGGCCTGCGGCTTGGCGGCGGGCTTGGCCGGGGCGGCGGCGGGCTTCGCGGCCGGAGCGGCCGGGGCTGCGGGAGCGGC
>MUMD01000001.1 GCA_002155895.1 Streptomyces rochei | reverse complement strand
CCCCGTCTCAGACTCCTTCTGCCGCTCCCCCGGGTACCCGAAGCTCCGGCTCCGCCCGCAACCCGTCGACGTCCACACCGCTCTCGGTCAGAACCCGCGCGACCTCCGCCGCGGACGCCGCGTCCGTCCCCCTGTCGTCCAGCAGGGCCGCCAGCAGATGCGTCGTGCCGACCGTCGGCGAGCCCTGGGCGGAAGCGGTGAGCTGCGTGACGTGCAGGAGCCGTTGTTCGAAGTCTGCGGGGCCGGTGTCCTCCGGGGGCGCCTCCTGGGCGACCCCGGAGGAGGGCAGCAGCACGCGGGCGAGAGCACCCTGTCGTGCGCCGTGGCGGCGCAGGAGTTCCGCCCCCCGGTTCGCTCCCGCCAGTTCCCCGGGCAGCTCGCGGCCCGCCACGTCCAGCGACCGGTCCAGCGCCAGGATGCCCAGCAGCAGATCGACCGGCTCCGTCCGGGGCGCCCCGCGCCGCACCGCCCCCCGCCGTGCCTCCGCGCGCACCGCGCCCACGACCGCGGAGCCGAACCCGGCGCCGCCCCCGGACACCCAGGCCATGACCTTCCGGGTCAGCGGATTACCGCTCTTCCCGAACGTCCCCGCCTTGCGCATCAGCAGCACCGGACCGGGCTCCGGCGCTTCGTCCCTCCCCCGCAACGCGTCGAGCGCCGCCGCGGCAGCCGCGATGTCCAGCTTCTCCAGCACCAGGGCCTCGCGGGCACGCGTATCGGGCAGCTCGACCAGGGTCCGCGCCACATGGCGGACGCGCACGGACACGGTGCCCTCCTCCCGCGCGGCCTCCAGCGCCCCGCGCAGACAGGAGCGCAACGCACCGGTCATCGGCGGGAGTTCCACGCCTTGCGGCGTCTCCTCCTTCCGGTTCTTCCAGCGCAGCCTCTCGGCCTCCTCGTGCCGGACCTCGCGCCAGACGGCGTCGATCTCCCGCTCGTCGTCCGGGCTTCCCTCCGTCCCGTCCCCCTTGTCCTCGCTGACCCACACCGATGTCCCCCGGCTCCCGATCGAACCGCCGAGTGTCCCGGAGGCCCTCGTCCCGGGGGCGATCGCGGAACCCGCGGCCCAGTCACCCGACACGAGCGCGTACAGCAGACCTTCGGTGCCGACGTCCGCGCGTTCCTGTCTGCCCACCGCGCGCACCGTCTCCAGCAGCAGCCTGACGGCGTCCCTCTCGAATTCCGTGGTCAGGCCCGCGTCGCGGTCGGACGTTCGCTGGTCCATCGGTTTCCCCTCCGTGGTGGTTCCTTGCCACCAAGGACGCCGTTCCGCGCTCTCCGGCTCCGCGCAGCCCGACCGTTCACGTTTTTCGGCCGGCACACCGCATGCCTCCGTACGGGCGGACGGGCGGACGGGCGCATGGACGGACGGGGCGGACGGGGCGGACGGGGCGGACGCAACGTTCAGACCGATGGCCCGTAGCGGGCCGCGACCGCCGCCGCCCGTTCGTGCAGGGAACTGCGCAGCCACTGCGGGGCCTCCACCTCCGCGTACGGGGCGTGCTGCCACAGCGCCCATTCCGCGTGCCGTGCGTCCTGGAAGACGACGTGCAGCCGGAGCCGGCCGTCCTCGGTGGTCTCCTCGGAAGCGACCGCCAGGGCGGTGGCGACCAGGTGCTCCCGGTGCGCGGGGTCCACGCAGACCGCCACGGCGGTGTTGTCCCCGCCGGTCCGGAACCGCACGTTGCGTTCGCGCCAGGCCCGGTCCAGGTCGACCGTCTCCGAGCGCCGCGCGGGCTCGTCCAGCTCCTCCGCGGCCAGGACCCGGCTCAACCGGTAGGTGCGGTCCTCGGTGCCCCGCCTGGCCAGCAGATAGCCCTGGTCCCTGACGGTGACCAGCCCGATCGGTTCCACCGTGCGCCACTTCGGGAGCCGGCCCACGGCCTCGTAGTGGATGCGCAGTCGGTGCCCGGCGAACACCGCGCGCCGGATCTCGGCGGCGATGGAGTCGGAGATCTCCTCGGGGGCCACCCGCCGCGAGAGGAGATCGGTCTCCGGATCGATGAGCAGCCGCTGGGCCGCTCCGGCGGCGGTGTCCCGCAGCCCCTCGGGCAGCGCGTCGACCACTTTCAGCACGGCCGAGGCGAGCGCCGAGCCCAGTCCGAACAGCTGCGCGCCGCGCCGTGATCCGGCCACCACGAGGGCGAGCGCCTCGTCGTGGTTCAGACCGGTGAGCGCCGTCCGGAAATCCGGCAGCAACGCGAACCCGCCGTGCCGCCCGCGCTCGGAGTAGACCGGGACCCCCGCCGCGGAGAGCGCCTCCATGTCGCGCAGCACCGTCCGGGTCGACACCTCCAGCTCACGGGCGAGTTGCTCCGCGGTCATCCGGCCCCGCTGACGCAGCAGGAGCACCAGGGAGACCAGCCGGTCGGCGCGCATGGAAAAACCCTAGCGAAATACATGACCAGCGGTGTCACGTTTTCCTGGCAGGTTTCTTCGCACGACGTCAGGGCCCAACGATCGCCCCAGCCGTGGGCATGGGCGGCGTCACGCAGCGATGGGAGCAGATACGGCGATGGAACGTAACGCGGTCAACCCGGTGCCGTGGTCGGTCGAGATGGGCTTCAACCAGGGCGAGGTCGTCTCCGGGCCCTCACGCACGCTGTACATCTCGGGCCAGACGGCGATGAGCGAGGACGGCAGGCCGGAGCACGACGGTGACATGGCGGCGCAGCTGGCGCTGGCGACCGACAACGTCGAGGCGGTGCTCGCCGAGGCGGACATGACCCTCTCGAACCTCGTGCGGCTCAACGTCTACACGACCGACGTCGATCTGCTCTTCCGGCACTACGGTCTGCTGGCGGGCCGCCTGGCAGCCGCCGGCGTCGCGCCGACCACCACCATGCTCGGGGTGACGCGGCTGGCGATCCCCGGTCAGCTGGTCGAACTGGAGGGCACCGCCGTCTCTCCCGCGAGCCCGCACTGACAGGTGAGAGGAACCCCGGCCGTCGCCCGGCCGGGGTTCCTCATGCCACGGTCACCGTGGATCGGGAAGGTCAGCGTCGCAGGGTGAGGACGCCCGGCCGCCACGGCAGTCGGTTGTACTCGCCGCCCGCGTCAGGGGCCTTGCCCTGGTACAGGAACTGCAGGTTGCAGGGGTCGATGGTCATGGTCTGGTCGGGGTTCTCGCGGACCAGGTCACCGTGGCTGATGTCGTTGGTCCAGGTGGCGCCGCTGTTGGCCTTGCCCGCGAAGGGGTTGCTCTCGGTGGCGGCCTGCGGGGTCCACGTCCCGTTCAGGCTGGAGGCGGTGAAGGAGCGGAAGTAGCGCCCGTTCGCGCCCATCGCCTCGACGATCATGAGGTACTGGTTCTGGCCCTGGACCTTGTAGACCTGCACGCCCTCGAACAGGTTGGCCTTCGTGTCGCTCATGATCGTCGTGTACGACGATCCGAAGTTGCCCGGGAAGTTCCCGATCGGCATGCTCGCCCGGTAGATCTTGCCGTTGTCACCGGCGAAGAACAGGTACATGTTCTGGCCGTCGGCGATCAGCGTCTGGTCGATCGGGCCGGTGTCGGAGCCGGAGATGCTCCCGGTGAACAGCGGCTGCGGGGAGGACCAGCCGTTGGGGTTGGTGGGGTCGCTCGACGTCCGGTAGATGAAGGGCCACGAACCCCACTGGTAGGCCAGCACCCAGATCTTCTTGGGCGCGAAGTAGAACAGCGTGGGCGCCACCGCGGCCTGGTTCATCGCGGTCTGGCCGGCCGACGCCATGTCCGACCAATTGGTGAAGGGGCTGAACATCATCGAGCCGTACGACGACCCCGAGAAGTTGGACGCGTAGACCAGGTGCTTGCCGTTGTGCGTCACGGTCGTGAAGTCCTTCACCGCGTCCCACCCGTGCGCCGGCTGCGCCAGTACGCCCGTCGACGTCCACCGGTACGTCGACGGCAGGGCACACGGGCCGTCCGTCGGCGGGGTCCCGGACAGGCCGGTCCACTTCTGGTTGCTGCCACCGGTGCACGTCCACAGCTGCACCGCCGCGCCGTTGGCCGTGGCGTTGTCCTTCACGTCCAGGCACAGCCCGGACTCCACGCCGACGACCGTGCCGTCGGAGTTCACCCGCCACTGCTGGTTCGTGGCACCGCTGCAGCTCCAGATCTGCACCCGGGTACCGGCCGTGGTCGCGTGGCCCGGTACGTCCAGGCACTTGTCGCCGAACACGGTCAGCTGGCCGGCGTCCGTCAGCGTCCACTGCTGGTTGGCCCCGCCCCAGCAGTCGTAGATCTGCAGGTACGTGCCGTTGGTCTGGTCGGCGCCCAGCACATCGAGACACCGGTTCGAACCGACACCGCGCAAGGCGCCGCTGGTGGCCGCCTGGGCCGGGGAGGTGGTGGCGACGAGCAGTGCCGCCAACGCGGCCAGGGCCGCCACCACGGCGGCGAGGGCCGCAGACGGATGACTGCGGCTCAGACTTCCTCTGTGCATGGGAACTTCCTCACCCTTGAGACGAAGAGAGCACCGACAACGGATTGGCAGGAACATGACATACGTAGCACGGAACACATGGAGCACCACCCGCCCTGCCGCACGAGGGAGCGAGTCCCCTCATTCGAAATACCGAACGACATACGAAGTGTCGAGCAACCTGAATGATAGGGAGCCGAGGAACGGCGTCAATACTCCTCGCACACGTCGCCACGGGAACCGAAAGATTCGACGCGGCCGCTCCACGAAAGGCCACACTTCCCGCCACCGACACCTGACCCTCACACCGCCACCC